>CALQBK020000040.1 GCA_943328795.2 Bifidobacterium breve | reverse complement strand
GCTGTCGCCCGTGTCCTCGCCGATGGTCCAGACGTAGGCGAGCGTTCGCCCATACAAGTCGGTGCACTCGGTGTCGAACGCGAGCCGCACCACCTGCCCGTCGAGCTCCTGCGCGAGCCAGTCGGCGGACTCGGGGCCCCAGCACTCCACGTCCTGGTCGGGGTGCGCGATCTCCGGCGCGTTGATCCCGAGCAGGCGAATCGTCTCCCCGTCCGTGGTCTCAAAAGTGTCGCCATCGAGCGTGCGAGCGACCTCCGCGGTCCGGCTTGGCGCGCAGTTGTCCACGTCGAGGACCGGCACCACGTCGAGGCCTTTGCAGCTCGTCAAGAGGAGGGCGGAGAGGAGCATCGGCATCCGCGTTAAGCTACCATGTTGCATGGCCGCTGTGTCCCCCCTCCTCGCCGAACACGGTACGGCCGGCCCGGCGGTGCGGGCAGAGGGATTGGGCAAGTGCTACGACATTTATCCAAACGATCGCTCGCGCTTTTTCGAGTTCCTGGGCGACCGAAAGCACCACGCTGAACACTGGGCGGTGCGGGGGGTCAGCTTCTCGGTCCAGCCCGGCCGAGCGTTCGGCATCGTCGGCCCGAACGGCGCAGGCAAGAGCACGCTGCTGCGCCTCCTGGCGGGCATCAGCGAGCCGAGCGAGGGCTCGCTGGCGATCGACGGGCGGCTCGCGACCTTGCTCGACCTCGGCGTCGGGTTTCACGCGCCGTTCTCCGGGCGCGACAATATCGAGCTCTCGTGCGCGCTGGCTGGCATGTCGCCCGAGGAGACCCGGGATCGCATCCCGGAGATCATCCGCTTCGCCGAGCTGGGCGACTTCATCGACCACCCGGTCCGCACGTACTCGACCGGGATGCAGCTCCGGCTGGGCTTCTCCGTCGCGGTCCACAGCGACGCGCGCGTGCTCCTCATCGACGAGGTGCTCGCGGTCGGCGACCAGCACTTCCAGCGCAAGTGTGTCCGGCGAATCGAGCAGGCGATCGCCGACGGGGCGGCGCTGATGCTGGTGTCGCACGACCTGCACGCGGTGCGGGCGCTCTGCACCGAGGCGCTTTGGCTCCAGCACGGCGTCGTCAAGGACATCGGCCGCGCCCGGGACGTGGTCGACGCCTACATCTCCGAGGCGCGGGTGACCGCTGTCGCCGGGGCGCCGCCCGTCGCCCACCCGAAGCCGCCCCGCCGGGCTGAGGCGCCGCTGCCCACGCCGGCGGCCCCGGTCGACCCGGACCAGGTGGTCGCCAAGCTGCAGCACGCGTGCGCGCTGCCATCCGCCGCCGAGGTGTTCGGATCGGAGGCGGGAGCGGCCCCGCGCGTGGAGGACGGTGACCAGCTCAGGGTCTCCGGCACAGGCGAGGTGCGGATCGTCCGCGTCCAGCTGTTGGACGACCTGGGGCGGGATCGCGACCGCTTCCGGAGCGGGGAGGGGGTCGTCGTAGCGGTGACGTTGCGGACGACAGAGCCCGTGGAGGACCCGATCTTCGGCGTCGCGATCCACCGGGATGACGGCGTGTACGTGTACGGTCCCAACACCGGGTTCGACAGCGTGCTCCAGGGCGTGTACCACGGAGTCTACACGTTCTACCTTCGGTATCCGAGCCTGCCGCTGTTGTTCGGGGCCTACCGCGTGTCTGTAGCGGTCTACGACAAGGGCCACGTCCGACCCTACGTCTGGCACAACCAGCTTCACGGCTTCCAGGTCGTCCAGGACGTCGAGGATCACGGCCTGGTCCACATCCCGCACCAGTGGGGCGTGCTGACCTGGCACGAGCCGTGAAGGTCGGGCTCGTCGGCGAGCCCGGGGCCGCGGGCTTCGCCGGGAAGCGGTTTGAGCACTTCCGCCGGGTCCTTGGCGCCGCGGGCCACGACGTGCTGCCGGTCGACGCGAGGTCCCCCACTGCCGCCCCGGGCGCCGACGTCGTCGTGAGCGCCGGCATCTACCGCCCCACGTCCGTCGCGGTCGAGATCGCCGGGGAGCGCCCGCTGTGGATCGACCTCCCCGGCGACCCGTTCGCGGACGCCCAGGCCGTTGTCCTCCGTGGGGGTGACGCCCACCAGGTGGCCCAGGACTGCGCGCGCGTCTTCTTGCCGGCCCTCGCCCGCGCGGACGCGTTCTCCACCATCGGGAGCGTGAGCCGTTGGACCCTCGTCGGCCAGCTCGGGCTGCTCGGCCGGTTCGCAGGTCCCACCGAGCTCCCGGTCCACCCCGTCCCGATCGCCTGGCCCGTCGAGGACGTCCTGCCGCGCCACGCCCCGCCGATCGGCCCGCTGCGGGTTTTACTCGCCGGCAGCTTCAACACCTGGTTCGACGAAGACGCCGTCGCAGACGTGCTCCTGGACGTGATGGCGCAGACGGACGCGGAGGTGGACGTGCTCGGGGGCCCGGGCCAGCCGGGCGGGTACGACGCGTTCGCCCGGCGCATGGCGGGTCCGCGGGTGCGCTTCCACGGCTGGGTCGAGGACCCTGTCGCGGTGTACCGCCAGTGCGAGGTGTTGTTGACGATGGACCGGGCGGGGACCTGGGAGCCGCTGACCGGGTCCCGCACGCGGGTGCTCACCGCCCTCGCGGCGGGCCTCCGGGTCGTTGCATCCGCCGGACCTGAGCTGGTCGACGAGCTCGCGCAGGACGGCCACGTGGCCGCCGTGCGCACCCCGGCGGAGGCTGTCGCTGCGCTGCTCGACCGCGCGCCGGCCCCTCCGGTTGCGCCTGTTGCGCGCCGGTTCGACGCGACCCTCGTGCTGCAGCCGCTGCTCCGCTGGCTCGACAACCCGACGCGCGCCCGCCCGGCAGCGGTCACGGACGCGCTCACTCATGCGTTGGCTGGGCGAAAACGCGCGGAGGCTGAGCTCGCGGCGATCCGCTCCACGTGGGCATTTCGGCTCGGCCGCTTGGCTGGCCGCTCGCGCGGTCGTGGCTAGCCCGCCGGTCCAACCGCGCGCCTTCGTCGTACACTCAGCCGCCACGAAGGATGCCCGCTTGCCTGCACTGGATCCCGGAACTCGCGCCCCGCACTACGTCATCGTCGGCAACAGCATCGCGGGCATCGAGGCCGCGATCACGATCCGCAACCGCGACAGCGCCGCGAAGATCACCGTGATCTCCTACGAGCACGCGCACCCGTTCGCTCGCGTGTCGCTGATGTACTTGTTCTGCGGGCAGCTCTCGTTGAAGGACACGCAGTTCTACCCGGAGGACCTGTACGACCGGATGCGGTTCAACCGGATCTCGGACAGGGTGACCACCGTGGACGCCGCGGCGGGCACGCTCACGCTGCAGTCCGGGACCGTCGTGAGCTGGGACAAGCTGCTGCTCGCCGTCGGGTCCAGCGCGCGCCGCATGCCGTGGCCCGGCGCGTACGAGGAGAGCGCGGAGGCGCCCTCCAAGTTCATGCACCACTTCGTCACGTTGCCGGACTTCCGGGCGCTTGACGCAGCGGCAAAGCCCGGGATGTCGGTGGCGGTGATCGGCGGAGGGCTGATCGGCGTCGAGGCGGCGGAGGTGCTGCACCTGCGCGGGCTCAAGACCCACTTCCTCGTCCGCGAGCCCTGGTACTTCCCGGTCGCGCTGGACCAGGCCGAGGCCGAGGTCGTGGCCGAGCACGTGCGTCACCACGGGCTCGATTGCCGGACGGACACGCCGATCGACGGGTTTGAGCGCCGCGGCGGCCGCGTGGTGCTCAAGGGGCGCGAGGAGCTCGTCGTGGACCTCGTCGTCGGCGCGATCGGCGTGGTGCCGGCGACGTCCTTCTTGGCGGGGTCGGGGATCGACGTGAACCCGCAGTCCGGCGGGATCGAGACGAAGGCGAACCTGGAGAGCACCACCGCGCCCGGCGTGTTCGCGGCGGGGGACTGCGCGCAGGTGACCTGGCCGGACGGCGCTCGCAGGCCCGAGCAGATCTGGTACACCAGCCGGGACCAGGGCCGCGCCGCCGGGGCCGCGATGCTCGGGGACGACGTGAACTACCGGCGGGGCACCTGGTACAACTCCGCGAAGTTCTTCGACGTCGAGTACACCACCGCGGGGTACATCCCGTTCGCCCGGCCGAAGCACGGGGCGGGTGGCACGGCAGACGGCGACGGGTGGCAGACCTGGTACCAGCAGGTGCCCGGGGCCGCTGTCACCCAGCGGATCGTGTGCCGGCACGGCGTGGTCAAGGGCTTCAACGGGCTCGGGTCGCGCTGGAACCACCAGGTCTGGATGCGGTGGATTCACGAGCGGCGCCCGCTCGAGTGGGTGCTCGCACACATGAACGAAGCCAGGTTCGACGAGGAGTTCACCAAGCCCTTCGCCGTGCTGCCCTCTGCAACGCTGACGCCTGGAGCCTGACATGCAGTCCGGATTGCTCTCGACTTACCAAAACCCTACGCAGAACCGCAACATCCTGGCCTGGGTGCTCTCGGCCGTGCTGATGGGGTTCTACGTGGACCTCTACTTCTACGATCACCTCGACGCTGTCGCCAAGCTGCTGCACTTGCCCTCGAAGTGGACGTTCTATGGGCTCCTGTACACGCTCGGCATGTGCGTCGGCGGCTACTTCATGTTGAAGAAGCACGGCAACAGCCGGTACCACATGCTCCGCACGGTCTCGCTGATCGCCGTGCAGAGCATCCTCGGGTTCCTGCTCCCGTTGGCGTTGGACTTCGCTGGGCGGCCTTCGTACTACTTCAGCTATTTCTTCCCATTGAAGTATGACATCTTGTTCCCGAGCAGCCTGAAGGACATGCCGGTCGTCGTGGCGCTCTGGTTCATCTTCGGCTCGCTGTTCGGCCTGCCGTTGTTGGTGTACTTCAAGGGCAAGCGCACCTATTGCTCGTGGATTTGCGGCTGCGGCGGCCTCGCAGAGACGTTCGGCGACCCGTGGCGCCACCTCTCCAACAAGTCCGACAAGGCCTGGCGCATCGAGCAGGTCAGCATCTACGCGGTCCTCGCGCTCGTGTTCACGATGTTCGGCCTCATCATCGGCGACGCGTACGCGGCAGACGGCTCGGCGCTCCGCGAGGTCGCGCACCACACCAAGAGCTTCTACAGCTTCGCGATTGGCTCGGTGTTCTCCGGGGTCCTCGGCACCGGGCTCTACCCGTTGATGGGCACCCGGGTGTGGTGCCGCTTCGGCTGCCCGATGGCGGCGTTGCTCGGCCTGGTCCAGAAGTTCGGCCGGTTCCGCATCTCGGTCAAGAAGGACATGTGCATCTCGTGCGGCAACTGCTCGACCTACTGCGAGATGGGCATCGACGTGCGAGCCTACGCGATGGCGAACGAGGACATCAAGCGCGCCAGCTGCGTTGGCTGCGGCATGTGCGCGCACGTTTGCCCGCGCGGTGTGCTCAAGCTCGAGACCAGCCGCGACCCCGGCCCGCACGGCAACATCCAGGTGTGGACCGTCGATCTCTAATCCTGGGCGAACCGCGACGATCCCCGTCCCGTCGGGCTACCGCTCGCCGTGCAGGCGCGCTAAACGCGGCGGATCCCCGGTGCTCCATGACTCGCTCCCGCCTCCTCCGGTCGCTCACCACCTTGCTGCTGGCCGTGGCGCCCGCGCTCGCAAATGCGAAGGACCTCGGGGGCCACGTCGGCATCGGCGCTGAGCAGAGCCTCGGCGGGCTCTCCGCGCTCTCGCTGCGGTACGGGTTCCCCACCGGCAAGCCTACGCTGAACATCGGCGTTGGCCTGGACGCCGGCGTGGACGCGATCTCCGGCGGCGCCACCGACTTCTACGGCGGCGCCCGGCTGTACTTCGGCGTGGTGGCCGAGGACAACATGAACCTCTACCTCGGGGCGGCCGCGGGCTACGCGAGCACCGGCGGGAGCACCGCGATCCGGGTGGCGCCGAACATCGGCGCGGAGTTCTTCCTCTTCGGGCTCGACAACCTCGGCTTCTTGGCCGAGATGGCCGTGAACGTGGACATCGGCGGCGCGACCGAGATCTCCACGTTCGGATCCCCGGCGGTCGGGTTTCATTACTACTTCTAGTCCGTCGTCACGGTGATCTGGACCGGTTGAGCGCGTCCCTGCCGGAGCGGTCACCTGTCCCTGTCAGGTGGAAGGGCAGCGCCCGGGCTCAAACCCGCCCGGCCCGCGCGGTCTCGGTCTCGCCGTCTTCGGCGGGACCGAACCGTGGGCGAATCTGGCGGGTGTACTCGCCCGCCAGATTCGCCGTAGGGCCGCCGGGAGGGGCGCCTTAGCGCCCCGACCCAGCCAGCATCCCCCGCGCAGACCGCGACAGGATCAGCCCGGCGTGCGGGCCGTTGGTCCCCGGCCCCTGGGCCTCGACCGTGACGCGCTGCAAGACCTGGATCGGCTCGGGCCACCCCACGGCGGCCCCCGCCAAGCGCTCAATCGTCAGCAGGTGCCCGAACGCCTCCATCCGGATGGGGTCACCTTCCCGGTGCACGACGAGCGTCCAACTGCCGAGCGTAAACGGTCGCTCTTCGACGATCTCGGGCGCCGGTCCGCTCCACTGCTCCTTGCCCGCACGCACCCACGCCGGGCAATCCGCCAGGGGGTCCACGCCGGCCGAGAAGTCGGCGGTGAGCACGTAGAGCGCCGGCGCCGTGACGATCCCCCGCGCGACCGTGTGCACCACGACCCCGGTCCCTTCGAGCACCATCGCGCCGCTCACGTCGCCGCCATCCCCGACGCCGAGCACGCCCGTCACGCTCCCCGCGCCCGGTGGGCAGCCCCCGGGCTCGGGTGACGGCAGGTCGGCGCGGGCTTGGAGCGCGTCGCTGCCGATGTGCAGGTGCCACGTCCCAGCGGCCCACGCGAGCACGTCGCTGCCGGACGCGATCGCAGCGCTGCCGCCCGGCTGCAGCACCGTGCCGTCGGGCTTCGCGCCGTCGGGGGCGAGGGCGGGCCCGAGCATGGCGCGGTGCTCGACCGCGAAGCTCTGGGTCGGGAGCGCCACCAGCCGCGTCGTGACCTGGTCGTCGTAAAACCCGGTGGAGCTGCGGGACATCCGCGCGAAGAGCACGGTGCGGTCGACGTTCAGCGCGAACAGGGTCCACGCCTCTCGCTCGGGCGGCGCTACGCTGAGGACGAGCCGGACGCAGGCCAACGCGAGCAGGCCCAACACCACGAACAGCACCGTGGCGCGCCGCAGGGCGACGAGGCCGGTCACCGGGGCACGTCGCGCGGCTTGCAAAGATCGCCGCGGGTCGCCATCGCCTGCTCGAACGCCGGGTCGGGTTGGAACGCGACCAGGTCGGGCCACGGCGGTTGCGGGGCGCCGTCGACGCAGGTGAACTGCTTGCGGTCACGCGCCTGGTTCAGCCGATCGGCGAACAGCGCTAGCGCTGTCTGCTCGCAAGCCTCGCGGTGGTCGGGGGACGCGGCCGCGCACGCGCTGCGGTCGAGCGGCCGCACCCGGCCGAGCACCTCGCGGTAGTACGCAGACCACGGGCGTGGGTCGTCCACCGCGAGCCCCGAGCGGGCGATCTGCTCCGTGGCGAACGCCTCGGTCGGCGCATCGGCCTTGGCGAACGCGATGGACACGACGTGAAGCGCGCAGTCGTCCGCGAACGGCGCGGCCTCCAGGCACAGCGCGGGCTCGCCGAGCAGCTCGGCGACGGTGAAGTAGCACTCGCCGAGCTGCCGGGGGTCGGTCACCCGCGCGCACGAGGCGGTGCGCTCGGCTTCGCTGTGCGCGGACTCCGGGCGCTTCGACGCCGCGGCGATCCAGCAGTCGTCGGCGAGTGCGCCCGCGGGCACGGCTTCACACGCCCCGGAGCGCAGCGCGTCGCGGTAGGCGGCTCGCTCCGACGCTGGGTCTCCGTCGGGCGTGCAGCCGAGCAGCGAAGCGAAGACGAGGGCAGCGGGGATCAGCCCCAACCCCGGCTCACGGGTACTCCGTGTGGTCCGTCACGAACTCGTCGCCGTTCGCCGCGATCGTCCAGACGTCGATCGGGCCGGAGGTCTCCCCCGTCGAGGGGTCGTAGTCGAGCTCGCCCGATGCCCCGAGCACGTTGATGTCCGCGGCGTCTTGGGCGTTCGCGATCAGGTTGGCCCAGCTCGTCGGCCGCAGGATGACCTCGTCCTCGGCGTCCACGTCGGGGTTCGACACCCGGCGGAGCCCGCGCGCGATGCCGGTCCCGCCCACGGCGTCCTCGTTGTAGTACGACCACGCGGTGCCATAGAGCGCGAGCCAGGTCGCGTCGAAGCAGTAGGGGGTGTAGCTCGAGTCGCTCGCCGAGCTGTCCGGCTCGTACTGCGCCCCGTAAGCGGCGTCGAACGCGTCGTAGACGTCGCCCGAGACAGCCCCAGGGGCGGTGCCGGTGATGTTCGGGAACAGCGCGCTCGCGCTCGACGCCTCGGCGAGCAGGTCGACGTCGCGCGCGGCGTCCGACAGGAAAATCGGCATCTCCTCGTAGTAGTCGAGGGACGCGGCGGCGTTCAGGAACGCCGCGATGTCGCCGACGTCCCCCGCGAAGAACAGCACGGCGTCGTACCCCTCGGTGCTCGTAGTCAAGCTCTCGATCATCGACGACTGGTCGGCGAACGTGAGCTCGGTCGAGTCCCCCGCGTAGTTCTGGTCGAACGCCTCGTAGAGGCCTTGGCCGTAGGGGCCGTCCTCGTGGAGCGCGACCACGCGGTTCGCGCCCGAGTCGGTGACGAGCCCTGCGATGACCTTGCCCTGCAGCTCGTCCGGCGGCGCGGTGCGCCAGAACAGCCCCGGGTCCTCGTCCGAGGGGCTCACCCCGTCGATCGTGGTCAGCGAGGTGCTGGTGGCCGACGGGGAGATGATCACGACGTCCGCGTCCATCTCGTCGTTGTGCAGCGCGTTCCACACCGTCTGCGACTGCGACGATGTCGCGGGCCCGATGATGGCCGCTACGCCGATGGTCTCGGCCAGGTACACAGCGCCCGCCGCGGCGGCGTCGTCCGCCCCCAGGTCGTCGACGTCCAGGTCCTCCGCGTAGTCGCACTGGATCATCGCGAAGTCGTGCCCTTCGAGGCCGCCGTAGTCGTTCACCTCGATGATGGGCAGCTGCGTCGCGAGCGTCTCGGGGACGTCCGTGCTGTGGTCGTACAGCGACCCGATGATGTAGTTGCCGGTGTAGTTCGCGGGCCGCGAGAGCAAGTCGGTGGGCCACGTCTCAGAGCAGCGGTCGTTCCCGGGCGCAGGCTCGCAGTACCCGTCCGCGTTGCACACGGTCGCGAACCCGAACGCGTCGCGGCACTCGAGGTTCGAGCTGCAGGCCGTGTAGTCGTACGTGCCGAGAGAGCACGCGGGCGCGAGCGCCAGGAGCAAGAGCGCGCGCATCAAAACCTCCCACCGAAGGTGACCATTCCGCCGCCCGGCAGGGGAGCCACGCCCACCGGCTCGTCCACGAACGCGAAGATCACAGCGGTGACCAGGCTCGCGGCGCCCACCCCGAGCGAGATGTCCGCCACGAGGGAGTCCACCCTGTCCTTCTGGATGAACTCCCCGGCCGACGCTGGGCACAACGTGGTGCCCTCGTGCAGCACGCACAGCCCCTCGGCCTGGCCGCGCGCGGTGATCGCGCCGACCCCGAACACGCCGCCCACCGCGAGACCAGCGACGCCCACGCCGCCGAAGACGTACGTCGCGAGCGGCGGCCCGGAGCGGGCGGCGGGGCCAGGATCGGCCGTGGTCGTCGTCGTCGCCGCAGTGGTCACGGGCGCGGGCTCGGGCGCAGGATCCGGGGTGGTCACCGGCGTCGCGGTGACCAGGGGGGCCGGCGCGGCCGGCTCCGCGCCGGTCTCCTGGATCCGCCGCTCCAGGTTGGAGATCCGGCGGTCGAGGATGCTGCGCTCGTCGGCCGTCGCGAACGCGCGGTACCGGTTCAGGTGCTCGAGCGCATCGCGGTAGCGCCCAGCGCGCTCCTCGGCGTTCGCGATGTTGTACAGCAGCAGCGCCTTGTTGGAGAGGCGGTACGCCTCTTCCCAGGCCGCGACGGCGTCGTCGTAGCGGCCCTCGTCGTACAGGTCGGCGCCGTTCTCGTAGAGCTCCTTGGCGCGG
This sequence comes from Bifidobacterium breve, assembly GCA_943328795.2. Lineage (GTDB taxonomy): Bacteria > Myxococcota_A > UBA796 > UBA796 > SXON01 > CAIUMM01. Next base: position 19,622 of record CALQBK020000040.1, on the reverse strand, counting down.
GCGTCGGCGGCGTCGTCGGCCCTCGCAAAGTGGCCGAGAAGGAGGCAGAGGGCCATCGCGAGCATGTTCAGTTCCAGGGGTTTTTCAGGTCGCTGTGCGGTTCGGGTGCCGGCGCAGGGGCCGTCGCAGGGGCCGTCGGGGCTGACGCGGGCTCGGTCGGGGGCGGCTTCGCGGCGGCGGCCGGCTTCGAGGGCCGCGCGGGCGCGGCGGTCGCGGCCGGGGGCGCGGGTTTGACAGCCGCGGGGGTGGCGGGCTTGGCGCCGGGGAGCGGGGCGGGCGCGGGCGTAGGCGCGGGGGGTTCGGTCGTCACCACCACCGGCGCGGCGCTCGGCCCCGGCTTGACCCCGCCGAAGTAGACGCCGCCCGCCGCGATCGCGATGAAGGCGAGCAGGGCGAGCCCGGCGACGGCGATCCCGAGCACCGCCCAGATCGGGAAGGCGCGCGACGCCTTCGGTCGGCTCGCGTTGGACCGGCTGCTGCTGGCTTCGTCGCGGCGAGGCGGAGGGGGGACCTTCGCGCCCGACGGCTGGGCGATGCGCATCGACGAGCTCGGCGTCGGCTCCTCGGGGGCAGACAAGCGCCCGTTGACGAGCGTAGGGCGCGGGGGCTTCTCGCCCCGGAGCTCTGCAGCCGCGATTCGGAGCGCGCGCGTGAGCTCGTCCACGTTCGCGAACCGCGCGTCCGGCTCCTTCTCGAGGCACGTCATCACCGCCCACTCCAAGGTCGGCGTGCCCTTGAGCGGCGCACGTTCGCCGATCGGCGGCACCACGCTGTGCAAGTGCGCCATGAGCAGGTTCACCGAGCTCGCCCCGGTGAACGGGGGCTTCCCGGCGAGGCACGTGTACATCAGCACGCCCAGCGAGTAGATGTCGGACCGGTTGTCCACCTGCGTCGACCGGATCTGCTCGGGCGACATGTACGACGGCGAGCCGACCACCGCGTCTACGCGCGTGAGCTCGCTCTTGCCGCTGATCTCCTTCACGAGGCCAAAATCGAGCACCTTCGCGAACTCGGCCTCTTCGCCCGTGCGCAGCAGCACCACGTTGGAGGGCTTCAGGTCGCGGTGGATCAGCCCCAGCGCGTGCGCCTCCCGCAGGCTGGCGCACACTTGCCGGATGATGTTCACCACGCGCTCGGGCGGGAGGGGCCCGTCGTCCTTCAGCGCCTGGTGCAGCGTGCGCCCGTCCAAGTACTCCATCGCGATGTAGCAGATGTCGTCGGACGTTTGGCCGTAGTCGAAGATGCGAATGGTGTTCGGGTGCGTGAGCCGGGCGGTTGACGCCGCCTCCAGCATGAACCGCCCCCGGAACTCGGTGTCTTGCCCGGCGTCGCCAGCGCCGTCGAGCACCTTCAGCGCGACGATCCGCCCGAGCGGGGACTGCTCGGCCTTGTAGACCCGACCCATGCCGCCCTTCGCCACCAGCTCGGTGACCCGGTACCGGCCGTTGAGCACCTTGCCGATCAGCGTGTCCACGCGCGGCATTGGCGCCGTGCTCGCGTGCGGCCCAGCGCCCGGCCTGTCCGTCGGGCTAGTCGGCACGACTCCGGTAGGCTGCGGGGGCTCGGGCTGTCGGGACATAGTTCAATCCAGATTGTATACCCGTCCGCGGGGCGTTGCGAATTACCACGGCCGGATGCCGCGCTGGCTCCCGTCCCGGCCCTTCCACGCGTTTCGGCCCGACCCGCGTTGGCGGGCGCTCCGCCTGTTCGTCCGGGGCTTGGCCGCTCTCGGCCTGCTCCTCTTCGTGCTTCGCAAGGTGGACCTCCAAGCGCTCGGCGATTCGCTCGCGTCCGCGCCGGGCTGGGCTTGGGCGGTACCGGCGACGTTGTTGGGCGTGAACTCGGTGGTGCACGCCCTGCGCATCCGCCTCTTGTTCCCGTCCCCCCGTCCTAGGGTCACCGCCGTCCTGCGGTGCATCTTGTTGGGCAACTTCGTCGGCATGGCGCTGCCGACCGGCGGGGGCGAGGCGATGAAGGCCCTCGGGCTCTCCCGGCTCAGCGCCAAGCCCGGCGACGCGGTGATGGCGCTCCTGACCTCGCGCCTGTTGGAGCTGCCGCCCTGGGGGCTGTTGGTGTGGTGGGGTGCGTGGGCGGTCTTGCCGGGTCGGCTCGACAGCTGGGTGCCGGTCGCGTGGGTAGTCGGGCTCGTGTTCATCGGGGTGTTCGTGGTGGCGGTCGGGGTCCACGCGTACGCGGGCGCGGTGCTGGACGGGCCGCGAGCGGGGCGGGTGCCGGCGCGGATCCGGGAGCGGATCGCAGGCTTCGCAGCGTTCCGGCCGCCGCTCGTCAACGTCGCGCTCTGTGGGCTCGGCGCGGTGCCTTTCGCTGCGCTGAACTGCCTCGTCGTGTGGTCGCTGCTCGTCGCGGTGGGGTGGCCGGTGCCCTACTCGGACGTGCTGGGGCTCATCCCTTCGATGGACGTGGTCATCTCGCTGCCGCTCACCGTCGCGGGCGCGGGCGTGCGAGAGACGATGTTCTGCCACGCGCTCGCGCCGTGGGGGGTGCCGGCGGAGGTGGCGCTCACCGTGTGCTGGCTGCGCTGGTCCGGTGACGTGTTCCGGGCGACACTCGGCGGCCTGTGGTGGGGCCTCGCGGGCTCGGTGACCCCCGCGCCGTCGCCAGAACGTGACGTGGTTTTCACGGCCCCGGCACGCCTACCCACGGGGGCGCTGGCGCAGCCGGATAAAGACGGGCACGAGGTGTAGCAGATGGTCGAGCGTCCTGGTCCCATCCTCGTGGTCGACGACGAGGACGACATCCGAAACCTGTTGCTGCTGCACTTGCAACGGGAGGGGTACGCGGCCGTGGCCGCCGCCAACGGCATCGACGCGCTCGAGATGGTTCAGCGGCTCACCCCCTCGCTCGTGATCCTCGACCTGATGCTGCCCGGCGTGACCGGCACCGAGGTGTGTCGTCGGCTCAAGGCCGACCCGAACACCCGCGAGGTGCCCGTCATCATGTTGTCCGCGCGAGGCGAAGAGATCGACCGCGTAGTCGGCTTCGAGGTCGGCGCAGACGACTACGTCACGAAGCCGTTCTCCGCGCGGGAGCTGCTGCTCCGCGTGCGAGCCGTGCTCCGGCGTGCCCCGGCCCTCGACGACGCGCCCGACGGCATCCGCACGTTCACCGGCCCGAGCGCCGTCCTTCGCATCGACGAAGCTGGCCACCACGTCTATGTCCGAGACGAAGAGGTCCCGCTCACCGCGACGGAGTTCAAGCTGCTGATCACGTTGGCGTCGCGCGCGGACCGCGTGCAGACGCGCGGTCAGCTCCTCGAGCAGGTGTGGGGCATGCCGCCGGACCTCAACACCCGCACGGTCGACACCCACATGAAGCGGCTGCGCGAGAAGCTCCTGGACGCCTCCGCCCACATTGAGACCGTACGCGGCGTCGGGTACAGGTTCCGGCGCGAGCCCGAGTAGGGTCAAACAGCCCCCGGGTGTGCCGCAGGCCCTAGCCCGAGCTGCAGCCGAGCCACTTTCGGGCGACCAGCGTGTGGATCGGGAACGCGAGCGCGACGGCCGCGCCGTTCTCGTACCCGGAGTAGACGCCCAGCGACAGGGTCTCGCCGTTGGGCACCAGCGCGGGGACGTCGGCCAGGGGCGGGCAAGCACCGAAGATCAAGATGCGCGCGCCGTCGGGCGTGCTGTGGGCCGCGAACAGCGTGATCTCAGCAGGGTCGATGGTCACGCCCGTCTCTTCCAACACCTCGCGGGCGCACCCGGCTTGCCACGGCTCTCCGAAGTCGACGAAGCCGCCGGGCAGCGCGAATTCGCCCTTGTGCGGGGGAATGGCCCGCTGCACCGTCAGCAGGCCGCCGGGCACGGGCACCAGCGCGACCGCCACGGGGATCGGGTTCCGGAACGTGAGCTGACCACAGCCTGGGCAGCGGCGGGGGTAGACGCCCGGCGCGGTGGTGTGCGGCGTGCCGCAAGACGAGCAGAACGTGTCGAGCATGGCGTTCGTTATCACACCGATGATCCAGATCGGAATGAGTCGGTTTTGTGACGGCGGGTTGCGGTACACTGGCCGGGTGACTGACCCTCTTGCCGTCCTTGATGCTGCGTCGCCGGAAGCGCTGCGGCTCTTCGGCTACCAGCGGCGGTGGACCGCTACCCCGTTCGGGGACGTCCACGCGCTCCACACCAAGGGCGGCGGGGACCTCCCCCCGATGTTCGTCGTGCACGGGCTCGGCTCGTCCGGCGCCGACTATGCCTGGGCGTTCGGGCACTTCAAGCGCGCCTGCTCGGGGTTGCTGCTCCCGGACCTCTACGGCCACGGGGCGTCCCCGACGCCGCATGCGGCCCCGGCGGAGCTTCGCGAAGCGCAGCTCGACGTGCTGGCGTCGATGGTGCCCGAGAAGGCGATCCTGTTCGGAAACTCCCTCGGCGGTGTCGTCGCGACCCAGCTCTACGCCCGCGTGCCCGAGCGCATCGCCGCGATCGTGCTCGTGTCCCCCGGCGGCGCGCCGATGGCCGACGCCGAGCTCGCGAGCTTCCTCTCCGCGTTCGACTTGGAAGACCACGCGGCCGCGCGCGCGTTCGTCAACCGCTTCCTCGGTCGCCCTGGCCTCTTCGCCGCGCCCTATGCGTGGGGCGTGCAACAACGCATGGGCCGCGTCGCGATCCGTAGGTTCGTGGAGGGCATTCGCTCGACGGACCTGTTGAGCCAGCACGAGGTGCAAGCCATTCGCTGCCCGGTGCTGCTGTACTGGGGGCAGCAGGATCGCGTGATCCCGGCCGCCGCGCGCGACTGGTGGTTCGGGCAGCTCCCGAACGCCGAGCACATGACCCCCGAGGGCTTCGGCCACGCCCCCTTCCTTGACGACCCGCGGGCCTTCGCGCGCCCCGTCATCTCCTGGCTCAAGCGCGTGCTGAACCCGTCCTGACCCGCGCGTCGCCGACGCTGGGGTGCGGCGCGGTTTCTCGTTACGTCTCGTGCTGCTGGAGATTTGCGTGCACTCTCGTCACTTGATGCTCCCTGGCGGCGCCATGGGCCGCAACGTTCACCTATGGGCCCACGGCTGGTGGGGACAGCCTGTCATCGCGTTCCCCTCGGCCGCCGGCTTCGCGCACGAGTGGCAAAAGGAGGGCATGGTCGAGGTGCTCCGGCCCTGGATCGACGCCGGGAAGATCAAGCTCTATTGCCCCGAGTCGAACGTGTCCGAGGCCTGGACCCGCGAGGGCAACCCCGCCTGGCGCATCGGCCGGCACGTGGCCTACGAGTCGTTCGTGAAGAACGAGCTCCTCGCGTTCATCCGCGAGGACTGCCACCTCCCGGTGGTCACCCCGATCGTGATGGGCTGCTCGCTCGGCGGGCTCTACGCGGCGCTGATGACGTTGAAGCACCCGGCGCTGTTCCCCCGCTCGTTGTCGATGTCCGGCCGGTACCAGGTCAGCCACTTCACCGAGGGCCTGCAGAGCGAAGACGTCTACTTCAACAACCCGCTGGCGTTCGTGCCCAACCTCGCCGGCGCCGCGCTGGAGCAAGCTCGCAGCGGCAAGCTCACGCTCGTCTGCGGGCAAGGGCCGTTCGAGGAGGGCTGCATCGAGGAGACCATCGCGCTCGCGGCCCACCTCAAGGACAAGGGCATCCCCCACGAGCGGGACATCTGGGGCAAGGACTCCAAGCACGACTGGGACTGGTGGCGCAAGCAGCTGCAGGTGCACGCCCACCGGCTGTTTTCGTGACAGGCCTCGCGGCGACCTTCGCCTGGACCAAGGGCTTTGGGCACCTCGTGCTCGTCTTGCCGGCCGGGAGCCACGTGAACCAGGAGGCTCCGGCCTCCCTCGGGGTGAACGAGGTCGCGGTCAGCGGCACCGGGGATCTCTCGACCTGGAGCGTGCCCGTGCAGCCGCTCGTCTCCGACCCGACGCAGGTGGTCGTGGTCGCGGAGATCCCGATCTGTGCGGACGCCGGCAACGCCTGCACCTTGGTCCGGCTGGTCGGCTCGTCGGTGGCTGGCAAGAAGGGGCAGGTGGACCTCCACGAGCCCGCGCCCCGGGCCTCGGCAGCGCCGGTCGCGGTGGCGCGCGCGTCCAACGCCGCGACGATCTACGATTTTCGCGCGGTGTGGTGCCCGCCGTGCAACCTGATGAGCGCGGAGGTGCTCGACACCGACGCCGGGGCACGCGCACTACACGGCAGCGCGCTGGTCGCCGTAGACGCCGATGCGCAAGACAGCTGGGCGCTGAAGACCAAGTACGCGATCGGCGGCTATCCTACGCTCGTGGCGGTAGACGCGAGCGGCGCCGAGATCGCGCGGCTGCTCGGGTACCCAGGCCGCGACGCCACCCTGTCGTGGCTGGCGGGGCTGGACAGCCGGCCGACGTTGGACGCCCAGATCGCGTCGGCGGACGCCACGACCGCCGCGTCGTTGGCGCGCGCGCTGGCCGAGGCGGATGACGACCGGGCCCGTGCCGTGCTCGCGAAGGCGGCCGGCGACGGCGTAGACGAGCGCGTCACGCGGCTCTTGCTCGACAACAAGCCGGAGGACGCCGCGTGGCTGTTCGAGCACGGCGTACCTGGCGGGGACTGGGTGTACGCCGCGATCGACGCGGACCCGAAGCTCGCGGCCCGCGTGCCGAAGCTGGTGCCCGGGGCAGACGGCGAGGCCGCGGCTGGGTGGTTGGCGGCTGCCGCCGACCAGGTGGGGCCGGGGCCGCAGGCCGAGGCGCTGCGTGCAGGGGCGCTCGCTGCGCTCGAGGCCTCGCGCGCTGGGGACCTGCAGCTCGACCGCGGGCGGCTCACCGACTTGGCCGAGCTGCGCGCCGAGCTGGGCAACCGGGCGTCCGCGTACGCGTTGATGGACGAGGCCGCCGCGCGCTGGCCGACCGAGTTCACCTGGCCGTTCGTGAAGGCCCGCGTCGCGCTCGACGCCGGGGACCTCGCTACAGCAGAGCCCGCGGCGCGCTCAGCGCTCACCAACGCCACGGGGGACCAGGTGCTGCGCGCGTCGTTGTCACTCGCGCGGGTGCTGCGGGCCGAGAAGCGCGTCCCGGAGGCTGTCGACGTGCTCAAGGCCGCGCTGCTGAAGGTGCCCGCGCCCCCGGCGGACGTGAAGGTCCGCACGACCCGCTACCGCGCCGAGGTCGAGAAGCTGCTGGTCGAGATCGGGGCGAGGTAGGGGCCTTCGCGCGAGGTCAGCTCCCCGCTGGCAGACTCGGCCCCAAAGGTCTATACTCATGCATATAGACTGGAGCACCGATGACCACCGCCAAGCTCTTCCGCAACGGCCAGAGCCAAGCCGTCCGGCTTCCCCGACAATTCGCGTTCGCAGGGAAGGAGGTCTTCATTCGGCGAGTTGGACGGTGCGTGTTGCTCGTCCCGACCGAGGATCCCTGGGCGGGGTTCGAGGAAGCGCTGGGGATGTTCGCGCCGGACTTCCTCGGAGAGCGCCTCCAACCCGCGGATCACGTGCGCGAGAGCTTCTGATGTGGCTGCTCGACACGAACATCTGCATCTACCTGATCAAGAAGCGGCCTCCTTCGGTGTTGGACCGCCTGCGGACGTTGAACATCCGCGAGGTTGCGATCTCGTCGATCACGCTTGCGGAGCTGGAATTCGGAGTGGCAAAGAGCGCGAACCCCGAGGTGAACGCGCAGGCCCTCGCGGCGTTCGTCGCGCCTCTCGGGGTTGAGCCGTTCGAAGATGTCGCGGCCGCGGCGTACGGCGATGTCCGGGCTCAGCTCGAACGCGCCGGGACACCGATCGGCAGCCTCGACATGTTGATCGCCGGGCATGCGCTGAGCCTGGACGCGACGCTTGTCACCAACAACGAGCGGGAGTTCCGGAAGGTCGCGCACCTGAAGGTGCAGAACTGGGTTTGAGGGTGTCAGCGCCAAGGGTCAGGTCTGCTCCTGACGGTGGTACGCTTGGTCAATGCCTGCGTTCGTCGCGGGCGCCCAACCCCTGGCCCTTCGCGATCGCCCTGACCCCGGAGTCGGCCGAGGCGACCGGTCGCCGGATCCACAACCTCCGCGTGGCGGACGCAACGACGCAACGGCCGAGGCGACCGCTCGCCGGGTCGGTCGCCAGCGACCCGCCACGGGCCGCGCATGCAGGCCAGCCGGGCGGGGTTGGCTGATGGTTCACGCCTGAGAACCTGAAACAGTAGCTCGGAGGGCTCGCCAGGATAAAGGGACTCGGAGGCTCAAACATGCAGCGTTCAACTGGCCAACTGCTACTTCTCATCTTCTCGGCTGGTTGCACGAAAAACCTTGCTGGCGGGGACGCAAATGCCACCCCGGGGAGTGCTTCCTGGGCTGTCGCACAGGCCTTGCCGTTCGCCGAGGACTGGCAGCCTGACGCTCAAGTAGCTGTCGTTGAGGGCGGAAACGTCTCACTCGGGGTCTCCGCGAGTGGGTGGGCCGTGACCTTCGTGTCGGCGTCGTCGCAGACCACCGGCAAGTTCCAGGTCGGTGCCCCTGACTCCGACTTCGAGATTTCGGCCCTCGGGGCACTGGACGGAGAACCTCTCCCGAGCGGAATGGACGGCGATGAGCTGGCCATAAGCGGCTGGCGCGTCGATACCACGGACGTTCCCGCCCTCGACTCTGTGGCAGAGGTCTCCGTCGCTCTGGCCATGCCGGCCTGGCTGACCGAGCACACCGGCGAGATGCCCGACGTGCACCCAGAGCCTGCCCTATACTACGTCGTCGCGACCTGTCCCAGAGCCGACCTTTACAGTGCTGAAACTGGTGACAGCGTCGCGATCATCTTGGACTACCTGGCCAGCTCCGACGCAAGTTGCGGCGGCTGATTCGCGTCCGCCGCAGCATGCCGCCTCCAGCGTCGCCTACACCCCCGACCGTCATGATCCGGCTCCCAAGCCCCCAGTCGATTACTACAGCAAGCTCGCCGCGGGCGCCCGGGCAGCGCTTTGTCCCCTTGCTCCTGACAACCTGGGGTCAGGGAGGTTGTCGTACGCAGGTCAAGGGTCAGGTCGAACACGATCGTCAACGTCTCGAATTCCCCGCCTCCGTTCGTTCCGGGCGCCTGGCACCGTGGCCCTTCGCGATCGGGATCGTCCTGACCCCATTCCCCCGGCGGCCCCGTGGCCCTCCGCGATCACGATCGGCCTGACGGCATTCACCCGCGGGCGCTCGGCCCGTGGCACTATTTCCTGCCCCGGGGTGTGAGGACGTGACCGCCGGCCTATGATGCCTCCATGCTGCCCCTCCTTCTCTCGATCCTCGCCTGCGCCCCCGACCTGACGCCAGAGAAGCGGGCGAACGCTGCATACGATGGGTGTGTGACTATGTTCAACGCGTGGTGCGACTGCCAGCCGGCGGTGTGCGCCGACTACACCGCGGAGCAGGAGTGTGCGGGGTACGCGATGCTGGAGTGTGAGCCGTGAGGAAACTCCGATCCGGTCGCCCATCATCGCTTCTGGGGCCCGGCAACGATGGCGCCCGCTGTGGATGCCGCCGAACTCGCGACCCTTCCCGCCGAGCTTGATGGCCCCGCTGGCTTCGTCGAGGCCGATGCCCAACGCCGACCGGTACGCTGGTAGAGTGTCTGGATGACGGATGAACGACTACTCGAAGTCGTGAGCCTGCACGGGGCGTGGCAGGGCGCCCGGGGTAGGGGGTCAGGTCGATTGCGATCGTCAACGTCCCGAATCCCCGCCTTCGTTCGTCGGGGGCGCGCGGCCCCGTGGCCGTTCGCGATTGCGATCGTCCTGACCCCTCCCGCTTGTGCGGCGCAGGCAACGCACGCGGACCCCTCGCGTCTGGTAGCACCGAGGCGGCCACTCCGCTCACGCGGAGACCTTGAACCCCAGGCTGGGGGGTGCTACAATGCCGCTTCTCGTGGTGCTTCAGTGCTCACCCTCCAGATGCAGGTGCACTCGTGAGCAAGATGGTCGTTGCCAACGTAAGGTGCCCGGAATGCGGTACCGCCTCGCCTTTCCAGCTTTTCAGGACCATTTGGGCGGAGGAGCCTCGGAACCGTGCGCTGCTCTTGAACGACGAGGTGAACGTGTTCACCTGTCCGCATTGCTCGCACCGGGAGATGTTAGATTTCGCCGTTATGGTCAGCAACGTTCCACTTGAGATTGCGATCTGGTACGAGCCTCAGCCCGATCGCCAGATCGACAAGGACCTTGCCGGGTACCGGGCGATGTACGGATCCGTCGGGCAGGCGAGCTTTTACGGCCGTGCGCCCCGGATCGCGGACTGGCAGGCATTCAAGGCTAAGTACCTGGAGATGGAAGCGGCGGCTTCGGCACTGGCGCGGGAGCCTCACGGACGCATCCAGGAGTCTGGCGCTCCGGGCGGGGGGCGCACCGTGACGCTCAACCAGCACACGACCGTCGAGGACCTGTTTCGAGCGACGTTGGGCCGGGATAGCGACGCGGAAACAGCTTTCGTTGATCGGCAGAAGGCCGAGCTCGATGCGTACGTCAAGGGGCGGGAGCGCCCGGCGGGCTGGCCCCTCCTCCCACCCTATTCTCTCCACAAGCCAAAGGTCAGCTTTGTGGACAGGTTTTTTGTGCTTTTGTTGCTCGTGGCGTTGCTGCTCGCCGGGATCGGGTGGCTTTGCCGGTTGGCAGGATTCCCGGTGTGATGCCTTACTGCCCGACACTTCTCAGGCCTCGGCACGACGGGCCAGGCGGGCCGAGGGTCAGGTGGATCACGATCGTCAACGTCCCGAATTCCCCGCCTTCGTTTGTCGCGGGCGCCCAGCCCGGCGGCCCTTCGCGATCGCGATCGTCCCGCCCCCTCCCGCCCCGGCGCTCGGATCGCATGTGCGTGATAGGCAGCGTTCCTCCACAATGAGTCCCTTGAGCAACCACCCCGTTATCGCCTCGCTTCGCGAGCGCGTCGGCCAACTTGCGCAGGCGCGCTTCGACAGGGCGATGGCGAACGGCGAACTCCCGGAGAACCTGCTTCTCGCGTTCGCGGCGGCCCTGGCTGACGGATCGGTTGTTCGCCTCGCTGAAGACGCCACGGCACTGCAGGTCACGATTGGGGCGACGTCGAGACGCTGGAACCTGGTCGGGCTGAACCACGAGTACATCGTTCAACTCGCTGTGATCGAGCGCCTTCTGCAGGTGCTCGGCGAGTCACGCGAGCGGCTCCGCGTCGAACACCGGCGCGCGGATGTGGCCGTCCTGCGTACGAGCAGCGATTTGGTGCTGTTGCAGGTGGAGGTGAAGACCACGTCTGCCGGGACGCTCCGGGAGCAGGAGGACGCGAGGTCAAGTCGCGACAGTCCGGTGCGAGACCGCATTTTCGAGATCAAGCCTGAGCGTGTCCTATTCGCATCCACCGCCGTCGATGCTCCCGTCTGGCAGGCGGTTTATGAAGGGCGCGTCGTGGGTCGGGTGGCGCCGACGACGTGGGACGAGGTCGGGCGATTCTTGCGGGAGAGGTAGGGCGGCGTGCCGCACGCACCTCGCCGTTGCATGCCCACCGTGCGCTGTCGATGCTGACGGTGGTACGCTTGGTCAATGCCTGCGTTCTCGTCCCCGCTGTGCCCCACAGGTCAGGCCGCTCCCCTTGAGCTGCTGACCCAGCCACGAGCTTCACGCGTCGGCGGCGCCAAGCAGGTAGTCGACGTCCGGTTGCCGCGCGTCCTGGTGGTTGGCGAGCTGCCGATGCTCATCCTGGCCGCCCGGCTCACCGCGCAGCGCGTGGAGGTGCGTTGGGCTGCCGATCCCACCTCCGCGCGGCCGCGGATCCGGGAGGCGGACTACGATGCCATCGTGGTCGAGCCTCACGCGGGAGGTGACTCGCGCGGGGTGAGGCTGGTGTCGGGCCTGCGGGGGGTGGATGCGCTGCTGGTCATCGCGCCGATCGAAGGGGACCGGGACTACGCAGTCCTGCTTCCAGGCGGCTCGGTGACGATGCGGGAGATCACAGACGAGCGCATTGAGGCGCTCGTGCTCAGGTTCCTCAGGAGCCGTCACCTGTAAGTTGGCCTGCGCCGCAAGTCTGGCCAAGTCTCCCGGTATTTCTTAGCGCCCTCTGCGCCCTCTGCGGTTCAATCTCTTCCCACCGCACCTCCACGTCCACCACCTCGGCGGCGTCTACGACCTGGCGCTGATGATGCCGACGACGCGCTCGGCGTGATGCAGCGGGCCGCCGATGCCGACGCTCGGCACACCTCGCGTCGGCACCGGCGGTTGTTTTACGCCGTTCCAAGGCACGGTCTGTCGAAACCGCCGAAGACGTCGGCTCCGCCAGACCCTGCGGGGAACGGCGCGGAAGGGGGCCAGCGAGCGTCTCGGTTCAAGCGATTTCAGGACGTTGGGGCCCACTTGTGTGCGCAGCGCCCGGGCTGGCCCCTTCATGCCAAAACCTCCGTCGGCACTTCTGGCAGTTCATATGCCAAAACCTCCGTCGGTGGTCTTGGCACATCCGCCCCCCGCTCACCCCCCGCTTGCCCGCTTCCTCGGCGCAGGCTGCACGCCGGCCCAGGCCAGCCGCACGAGCTCGCCCATCCGCGCGGGGTCGACCTGCGCCAACCGCACGCCCGTGGCCCCGCCCTTCGCGGTCCACCCCCCGTAGCTGAAGTACACCTCGGGCTCGGTCGTGAGCAGCGTGCCGACCAGCTCGGGGTCCGGCAGCTTCACCATCGCCTCGGTGCCGTCGGCGGTGAGCGTCACGAAGATCTTCTTGTTCGAGCGGAACGACGCGCGGTCAAAGTGCGGCGACTCGGATGCCCCCGGCAAGGCGAGCGCGAGCGCGCGGAGGTCAGCTGCGGTGATCATGCCTCCCGCTATCCCCGCTCACCGCGGCCGCGCGGCAGCCACGTGCTCGCTGAACCCCGCGACCCCGTCGCACCCCGCCGCCATCCACCCCGCGGCCTGGGCGTCGTACACGGAGGCCCCGAGGGTCTCCCCCGCTATCCCCGCTCACCGCGGCCGCGCGGCCGCCACGTGCTCGCTGAACCCCGCGACCCCGTCACACCCCGCCGCCCTCCACCCCGCTGCGTGCGCGTCGTACGCGGCGGCCCCCAGCGCCTCCCCCGCGACGTCGGGCAGGTGCAGGCACGCCAGGTGTCGACGGGGCACCGCTGCCAAGGACGCCTCCAGCGCAGCGAGGGCCTCGGCCGGCTGCTTGTCCGTCCACAGCGCGTCCCCGAGCAGCGCCAGGCTGTACGCGTCGGGCGCGCGCGCGACGGCCGCGCGGAAGAACGTCGGGTTGTCCCCCCAGTCGGCCAGCCGCACCTGCAGGGCCACGATCGCCCCCAGCATCGCGACCGCGGCCGCGCCGCGCACGAGGTTTGGCGGGCTCGACCTGTCCACCCGCGTAGCGATCGCCGCGGCCAGGCCAACCATCGGCAAGTAGAAGTAGCGCTCGCCGAGCGTCGCGCGCGTCAGCAACGTGACGAGCGCAGGGAGCAGCGCCAGGCCAGCGGCGGCGACCAGCCACCGCTCCCGTCCCCGGCACAGCCAGGCGATCCCCGCGATCGCGACGCCGGCGCCTACCCAGGCCCCGACCCCCGGGGTTGGCAACGACAACGACGCCGTCCCGGTCAACGGCCACGGAGCGACCAACAGCGCGAGCCCCCGCGCCGCGAGCCCGAGCGCACTCACGGGGTTCAAGCCCGGCGAGAGGCCTCCGACCACCCCCGGCACGAGGTCCACCACCAGCCGGAGTGACAACGCGGCCGCGATCCCGACGGCCGATGGCACGAGCGCCGCCAACCCGACCCCGCGCCGCCGATGCCGACGCTCGGCAGGCCTCGCCTCGGCATCGGCGTCTGTTTTGCGCCGTTCCAAGGCACGGTCTGGCGAAACCGCCGAAGACGTCGGCTCCACCAGACTGGCCCCCGTCCCCCGCAGCCAGCACCACGCCATCGCCGGCAACAGCGCAGCGCTCTCCTTCGAGAGCACGGCCAGCGCCGACCACGCAGCGAGCTCGACCCCGCGGCGGCGCTGGGCCGCGTGGATCGCCAACAGCGAGAACAGGGCCGCGAGCAGGTCGCTGCGCGCCGAGACCCACGCGACCGCTTCGCTCGGCAGCGGGTGCAGCCCTGCGATCAGCGCGCCAACGGCGCTGGCCCGCGCGGAGACGCTCGACCTCAAGACCCCGTACAGCGCCGCGACACAGCCGAGGTGCAGGGCCAGGCTGTGCAGGTGAGCCGGGGCGGCGGCGTCGCCGAACAGCCACCTGTCGGCCGCCAACGAGATCATCAGCACGGGCCGGTAGTACCCGCTCCGGAGCGCGGGGTCGCAGCACCACATGTCTTGCCCGAGCATCTGCAGCAGCTGCGGCGGGTTCAGCATCACGTTCCGCTGGATGAGCGACAGGTCGTCCCAGATCCACCCGGCCGTAGCGACCCGCGCGTACGCGAGCGCCACCACCGCGAGGACGATCACGAGCCAGCGCGCGTCATCCCGGCCAAAGGACGCTGTGGGGTCGGCCTCTGCGCGCATGCTCTTGCCTATCGCGGCACCCCCGAGAGGGGGTAGGGCCGGGTGCGGCACGCCCGCCCCGCGTTAAGGCCGCGGCCCGGGAGTGCCTATGCGCTTGAAGTCTGATGCCCTCGACTACCACAGCCAAGGGCGGCCAGGGAAGATCGAGATCGTCCCGACGAAGCCCCTGCTCACCCAGCGGGACCTCGCGCTCTGCTACACCCCCGGCGTCGCGGAGCCCTGCCTCGCGATCCACGCGCGGCCCGACGACGTCTACAAGTACACGGCGAAGGGGAACCTCGTCGCGGTCGTGACCAACGGCACGGCGGTCCTCGGGCTCGGGAACATCGGCCCGATGGCTGGGAAGCCGGTCATGGAGGGCAAGTCGAACCTGTTCAAGAAGTTCGCCGACATCGACAGCATCGACATCGAGCTCGACGCGAAGACGCCCGAGGAGGTCATCGCCGCGGTGAAGGCCATCGCGCCGACGTTCGGGGGCATCAACCTCGAGGACATCCGCTCGCCGGACTGCTTCCACATCGAGAAGGCGCTGCAGGCGGCGCTGGACATCCCGGTGTTCCACGACGACCAGCACGGCACCGCGATCATCGCCACTGCCGGCTTGTTGAACGCGCTGGAGCTCACCGAGCGTGACCCCGCGAAGACCCGCGTGGTGTTCTCCGGCGCTGGTGCGGCCGCGATCGCGACCGCCAACTTGCTCGTGTCCATCGGCATCCTGCGCGAGAACATCTGGATGTGCGACAGCGAGGGCCTGGTCTACAACGGCCGCAAGGAGCACACGTTCCCCGAGAAGATGCTCTACGCGCAGGGCGACAAGCCGGGCAACTTGACGGAGACGCTCGTCGGCGCGGACGTGTTCATCGGCCTCTCGGTCGGCGGCGTGCTCAAGCCGGAGATGCTGCTCCAGATGCGGCCGAGGCCGATCATCTTCGCGATGGCGAACCCCGATCCCGAGATCACCTACGACGTCGCACGGTCGGCCGTGCCCGACGCGATCATCGCGACCGGCCGGTCGGACTTTCCGAACCAGGTCAACAACGTCCTCGGCTTCCCGTTCCTCTTCCGCGGCGCGCTCGACTGCCGCGCCCGGGCGATCAACGAGGCGATGAAGGTGGCCGCCGTCCGGTCGATCGCGGCGCTGACGAAGGAGGACGTGCCGGACTCCGTGCTCGCCGCCTACAACCTCGACAGCTTGCAGTTCGGGCCGGACTACATCATCCCGAAGCCGTTCGACCCCCGCGTGCTCTTGTGGGTCGCCCCCGCCGTCGCCCAAGCCGCGGCCGAGTCGGGCGTCGCGCGCGAGCCCATCGCGGACATCCGGGCGTACAAAGAGCGCCTCGAGCGCAGCATGGAGCGGTCGAAGGAGATCCTGCGGCCGATGATGAACCGCGCGCGGCTCAACCCGCGTCGGATCGTGTTCCCGGAGGGGTCGAACCCCCGCGTGCTGCGCGCTGCGCAGATCCTGGTCGACGAGGGCATCTGCAAGCCGATCGTGGTGGGCGAGGAGTGGAAGATCCTCAACCGCGCCGAGAAGCAGAACGTGAACCTGCACGGCATCGAGATCGTGGAGATGCGCGAGGACGACCGGTTCGACCGGTACGCAAAAGAGCTCTGGCAGCTGCGGCGGCGCAAGGGCATGACCGACCACGCTGCGCGCGCCGCGCTGCACCACCCGACCGAGTACGCCGCGATGATGGTGCGCTCGGGCGATGCTGACGGCATGTGCGGCGGCCTCGACTCCACCTACTCGGACACCGCGCGCCCGACCCTGCAGATCATCGGCACGGACCCGCGTGCGGGCTGCGTCAGCGGCGTCTACGTGATGCTCTTCAAGGGCCGCCGGATGTTCTTCGGCGACTGCACCGTGAACGTGAACCCGGACGCCGACACCCTCGCCCGCATCGCCCTCAACACGGCCCGGCTCGCCGAGAGCATGGGCTACACGCCGCGCGTCGCGATGCTCTCGTACTCCGACTTCGGCGCGCACCGGGACGACCCGAACGTGATGAAGATCCCGCGGGCCATCGCGCACGTGCGGGAGCAGTGGCCGAGCCTCGTCATCGACGGCGAGATGCAGGCGGACTCCGCGGTGAACGCGGAGATGGCGGCCGAGGATTTTGCGTTCTCCGCGATCCAGGGCGACGCCAACGTGCTCATCTTCCCCGACTTGGCGGCCGGCAACATCTGCTACAAGCTGCTGCGGGAACTCGGTGGGGCGACCGCGATCGGCCCCGTGCTGATGGGCACGTCGCGCCCGTTCAACGTCCTGGCGCTCGGCTCGACGGTGTCGGACATCGTCAACATGGCGGCCATCACGGTCAACCAGGCGCTCAACCTTGCAAAGCTGGAGGGATAGATGGCACGCGAAAACCCAGAGGTCACCGCGATCGTGAACCGGTCCGGAGCCCCGTCGGTGGTGGCTTGGGCGCACGACGGGAAGGGCGAGCTCGCGGGCTTGCCCAACACGGAGGTCGCGGTCGCGGCGGCTGTCGCGCTTCGCAACGTGGCCGCGCTGCAGGCTGCGGCGGAGAACGGGCCGAAGGCCGTGCGGAAGGTCGCGGCGGCGGGGCTTCACAAGCTCCGCTCCGCCGGGGTCGTGATCCCTATGGCGGCCGTCGAGCCCCGGGCGTTTACGCTTGAGAAGGAGCACCTGGACGTGATCCTGCGTGCCTTCGTCGGGGTGCCGGACGACAACGGGGACCTGGAGGTGATGCTCGCCGTCGCGAACGAGAAGGGCACGGCGGTGATGGGCGTCGTGCTCGGCGGCCAGGGTGGGGTGCGGGACACGCAGATCTCGTTCGTCGACCGGGCGGGGGTGCGCGAGGTGTTGAAGGCTACCGCGCGGTTCCGCCGCGCGGAGGTGCCGTTCGCCGCCGCCCTGCACTACGCGGACCGGTTTGGCCAGGGCCACGAGGACTGGCGCCACTTCGTGAACCTCGTGCCGGAGGGCCTGCTCGCGTCCGCGCGCCTCCTCGACCCGGTCGGGCGTCGCCTCGAGGGCCAGCCCGCCGAGCCGGTGAACCTCGTGCGCTGGATGCCGAACCCGGACCTGCTCGAGGAAGCGCCGCTGAGCCAGGCCCTGAGGCCGTTGATCGAGGCCGTTGGCTCGCCGCTCTACCCGGACGACTTGTCCCGCCGGGCGGCGATGGACGCCGTGATGAACGAGGCTGCAGACGCCGCGCTCACCGACGCCGCGCGGCTGGCGCTGGTGAAGTACCTGGAGCTCACGCGCGAGATCTTGTGGCTCGCAGGCTGGGACCGCCACCACGCGATGTTCGGCGAGATCCTCGCCGAGGTCGCGTCCGGGGCGAAGGGCAGCGAGATCGGCTCGGTCGCCGCGTGCGTCAAGCTTCACCTCGCCCAGTCCGTCATGCGCGTGATGAGCGAGCACGAAGAAGCGGCGGAGGAGTAGGGGATGGACACGCGTCGAGAGGTGGATAGCGCCCCCCCCGGTCAGCGCCGCGACGGTGACCCGGAGCTCGGACCGTGAGCTCGTCGTGAGGCGCGCGATCGAGGCCGCGCCGCGCCGCGTGTTCGAGGCGTGGACGCAGCCGGAGCTGTTCCGGCAGTGGTGGGTCCCGCAGTCGTGCCCGTTCACGCTGCTCGGGTGCGACCAGGACGTCCGCGTCGGCGGCCGGTACCGCCTGGCGTTCGACGTCGGCGCCGATCAGCCGCTGGAGTGCTTCGGGACCTACACCGACGTGACACCCAACTTGCGCCTGGCTTGGACCAACGAGGAGGAGAGCGCCGCCGAGCAAGTCACGACGGTCACGTTTGAGGAGAACGACGGCGGCACGCTGCTGGTGATGCACGACCTCTACCCGTCGAAGGAGGCGCTTGACGAGGCCATCGCGTCGGGGAGCACGAGCGGGGCCACCGAGAGCTTGGACCAACTCAACGAGTTCCTCGTGTCAACGGGGGCGTGAGAGTGGCCGGACCGGCGGTATGCTGTGACATGCGAAACGCCGCCGCCATCGCCCTCGGGCTCGCGCTCCCCAGCCGGGCCTTCGCCATGTACCCGAGCTACCAGCTCGACCTCGGCTTTCACGTCGGCTGGGATTTTCGGGACGGGCTGAAATTCGAGGGCGTGGGGGCCGACGTCGACGGGAGGGTGATCGGCGTAGATGGCGCGTGGGACTGGTCACCCGCGCCGGCGGTTGGACTCTACCTCCGCGCACAATGGAACCGGGCGGGGTTCCAGTCTGTGTTGGCGGGGCCCCGGCTGGGCGCCGCTTGGGTGTCGTGCTGCGGGCTCAACACGCACGCCGTCGTCGTCGGTACGATGCTGGAGCTTGGGATACGCGGTGGCGGAGACCGTCCGCCTTGGCACGTCGGCGCCGTGCTCGAAGGCGGCACCCCGTTCGGGATCGTCGGCGCCGAGGTCCGCCTCTCCGCCGAACGGGAATTCGACCTCGAGCTCAGCCACCCGGTGCTGCCGATCTGGGTCTCGGGTCGCGCGTTCCGGGTCGCCGGTGCACCCCGCGTGGCCACGGTGTCACCGGTCGGCGGGGACCTGGACCCCGACGTGCTGGGCGAGGTGGAAGGCGAGTGGACGTCGGTGTTCACGTTCGTGCGGCTCGCCCGGGAGCTGCGGGCGCTCGGCGCGCCGAGGGCGTTGGTCAACGGGGCGCTCCGGGCTGCGCGGGACGAAGCAAACCACGCGAGGTTGTGCTTGTCGTTCGCGCGGGCTCCCGCGACGGTCCGACTCGGGACGCTGCCGACCACCCCGCGACGGTTCGCGGACCGCGAGGTGGCGCTGTCCACGCTCGCCGCCGAAGGTCGCCTCGACGGGCTTGGCAACGAGGCAGACCAGGCGGTCCGGATGCGCGACGCGAGCGGGTGCGCCTCGACGCAGTGGGAGGCCGCTGCGCGCTTGGGCATCGCCCGGGACGAGCGAAGGCACGCCGCGTTGGGGGGGGCGGTGGCGGGGTGGTGCGAGGCGGAGGCCGGCGAGGGGCGAGCGGCTTGAAGTACGGGGAGACGCACGAGCTCCACGTCGAGCTGCCGCTGTAGCGAATCCGAGATCAGCATACGTTCTCGCATGCTCCTCCTCGCTACAGCGTCGCTCGCTGCCACCCTCCAAGTCGGCGCCGACAAGCCGTTCTCAACCCCTTGCGCCGCCGCGGCAGCGGCCGCCGATGGCGACGCCGTCGAGATCGACGCGGGCACCTACGAGGGCGACGTGTGCGCTTGGACGGCGAGCGGGCTCACGATCCGCGGGGTGGGCGGGTTC
>CALQBK020000039.1 GCA_943328795.2 Bifidobacterium breve | reverse complement strand
GTCGCCCCGAGGACGGCCGACGTCGAGGCGCTGGTAGAGCGCATCGGTGTCCGGTGTGAGCGCTGGCTCGCCGCGAGGGGCTTTGCAGGGGAGGCGGAGGACAGCAACCCGGGCGACGGCGACGATGCGGACGACGCGCTCGGCGTGATGCAGAAGGCCTCGCTGGCGCAGCAGCTAGCGTGCACCTGGACGCGATGGACCGGGCCGGCCTGGAGCGCCTGCTGTGCCCTGGATGCGGTCGGCGCCAGCGCTCGGCACGGTCGGACACAGAACCTGAGATCGCGCCCCTTGCCGACGGAAGACCGACGGCTGTCTGAACGTCCGCGGACTGGACACAACTCGTGAGGCGACCGCACCGCTCGCGTGGTCCACAACGTCCGCGTGGCGGACACAACGGCCGAGGCGACCGGACCGCTCGCTACGTCCACAACGTCCGCGGGCCGGACACAACTCGCGAGGCGACCGCTACCGCTCGCTACGTCCACAACGTCCGCGGGCCGGATACAACTCGCGAGGCGGCGCCGGACTCACTGGCCCCTCCGCACCCCCCGCGGGCCATTCAAAGGAGCCTCACGCGGCCCGTGGTTGACGTAGAGGACATGCATGACTATCATGTGGTCATGACGTCCGTAGGCACCGCTGACCTCAAAGCCCACCTTAGCGAGCACCTCCAGGCCGTCCGCCGCGGCGAAACGATCGTCGTGCTGGACCGGCGCGAGCCCATCGCCCGAATCGTACCCATCGGCGCCGCCGGACTTGAGCTCGTGATCCGCCAGGCGAACGGCGCGCTTCACGACGTGCCGCTCCTCCCGCCCAGCCGGGCCGCCGGGGACGTCATGGAACAGCTTGGTGAGGAACGCGCGGAGCGACTTTGATCGCCTACGTCGACTCGTCGGTCCTGCTTCGCGTGGTCCTCGCGCAGCCTGACCGCCTGCCAGAATGGCCGAGCATCCGGCAGGCGGTCACGAGCGCCCTCACGGAGGTCGAGTGCCTGCGCACGCTCGATCGGCGCCTTCGGCAAGGACTCCTCGACCCTCAAGACCTCGCGGATCGCCGCGGCCTCGTGCTTCGCCTCCTCGAGCGGATGGACCGCGTCGACGTGTCCCCCGCGGTGCTCCGCCGAGCTGCGGACCCGTTCCCGACACCGCTGGGTACGCTCGACGCCATTCACTTGGCGACCGCCATCCTGTGGCGCGAGGGGCGCTCCGAGCCGCCCGTCCTGGTCACGCACGATGGCCAACTCGCAACGGCTGCTCGCGCTACCGGCTTCGCGACGGCGGGAGCTTGAGGCCGGAATGCCGGCGCCTGCCGTCCGGAAAACGGCTCTCCAACGTGCTCACCAACCCCGGCGCGAACGAGGCCTGCGGTACGCACAAGAACGTCGGGCCCGGTGGCCAAGGGTGGAGTGGAGGTCCTTCTGTCGATTCATGCGAGCGGGGGTGGCCCAGGGGATAGTGGCGCGCCGAGCGCACCGCTCTCGCTGAGCCAGTGACTCGGCGAAACAACTCCGGCTCTGGCTTGATGCAGCCGAACATCGCGGAACTGAACACGAGGTCGAGTTCGCCGAGCAGGCCGAGGTGCTCCAACTCCGACGGGAGGGTGTCTGTCGCGTTGGTGAGCAGACCTACGTGGAGCCCGGTGGCTCGGACCTCCCGGACGAGCGCGAGGACCTCGGGTACGACCGCGCCTCGCAGGCCGAGGAACGCCTGCATCGCTGGCACAGACCCCAGGTGCTCGCCGGCCCGCCGAATCCACTCGTCCCGTGAGATTGCACCCCGGACTGCCGGATGTGCGAACTGGGGGTCGAAAGCGGCAGCGGCGAGGCGACCGAACGGTAGATGGTACTGTGCCTCGATGGCGGAGGCGGCCAACGGGTCGAAGCGGCGCAGAACTCCGTCGAGGTCGAGAAGGAGCACCGCGCGTCGCGCGAGTGGACTCGGGACCGACAAGCCCACCGACACGCTCCTGGGCCGAACGACGTAGCACATAGGCGAGCCGTGCGTTTCTCTGCAAGGGCGCTATTGGCAGCCCTACAGCGGGGCCCTCGCGGCCAACGCGGCGTTACGCGCGGAGGTGATCCCGGGTACGGGCCAACCATCAGCCTGGAGGCGCGCTCGTCGGCACCTTCGGGCCGGACGCGACGCTCTTGACGCGGCTCTGCAGGTAGTCGAAGTCCTTGCGCTGGACGGCCGACCAGCCGAGGTTCCACCAGCGGCGTCCCTGCTGGAACCGCGCCATGCTCGCGTCGAGGGCGGGGCCGAGCCGCACCGCGACCTGGTTGGCGGAGGTCCCGACCTCCAGGGCCGAGCTCCGCGCGAGCCGCTCGACCACCTCGGGCGGGGCGCCGTCGGAGAGCGCGCGCCACACGAGGTTCAGGGGCGTCGGCCGGGGGGACGTGAGCACGCGCCGGTACACGCGGTCGCGCTCCGTCGACGGGTCGAGCAGCCCGGCCTCGAGCGCACGCTTCCGGATCGGCGTGCCGGGGAACGGCACGAGGGCCGAGCGCTTGAGCCAAAACGGCCGGGGCAAGGAGTTGACGAACCGGAGCGAGCCCAGGCTCTCCGCGAGCGGCTCGAACGGGTCATCCAGGATCACGTGGTAGCAGGGCGGCAGCCCGTCGCGCGTCAGCTCGTGCAGCAGCTCCGCGGCGCCCCGGACCTGCTCGGTCTCGTCCGGCCGGTCGTAGCGGGCGAGCGCCTCGCGGCTCGCGCTCTGCACGCCCATCTGCCAGTAGAAGCAGCCGGCCTCCTTGAACGGCGTCACGCGGTCTGGCCGGATCATCTGCGGCGTGCTCAGGAAGTGGAACGGGCGGGCGACCTCCACCGGGTACCGCCGGAAGAAGTGCTGCAGGTCAGCGGTCGGCCGCGCGCCGAAGTCGTCGTCGGCGAACTCCACCTCCTCGACGAACGGGAAGCGGTCGACGAGCTCGGCGACCTGGTCGACGATCACGTCGGCGCTCAGGCGGTTCACCACCCAGCGCGCGCCGTACAGCTCGCGGTAGCGGGCGTTGCCGCAGTACCCACACGCGAGGTGGCACCCGCGGCTGCCGAGGAACACGAGCGAGCGCAGCGCCTTGCCTTTGCTGGCGCGGACCATGTGCATCGCTTGTCGGTACCGGTCGGTCGTGAGCACGCCGATCTGCTTGGACTCGAGGTCCCGGGTGTAGTGGACGTCCACGTCCATGTCCGGCGGCGGCAAGCGGTTCATGTCCAGGCCGGGGCGCCGGACCGCGGGACGGATGATCTCGCCGTCGCGGACGGTCCAGATGTTCTCGATGGTGCTCGTGTCCCCGCCGCCCTCCAGCCGCTCGGCCAAGTCAGCAAGCGGATCTTCGCCCTCCCCGACGCACACGTAGTCGGCGAACGCCAAGCACTCCTCGGGGTTCATCGTGGGGTGCACGCCGCCCCACGCGATCGGCAGGTCCGGCAGCGCGGCGCGGATCGCGGCCGTGAGCTCGACGGAGACCTCGAAGAAGCAGGTGAACAGCGAGAGCCCGACGAGGTCGGCCCCGCGGCAGAGCTCGACGACATCGGCGATCACGTCGCGCGGGTAGCTGTAGCGCGCGAGCAGGTAGGACTCCGGGTCGCGGAACAGGTCGACGTCCGCGGGGAGGAAGACGATCTTCACGTCGTGACCGCGGGGGCGAAGGAACGCGCTCAAGGCGCGGACACCGCAGCCGAGGACGTTCCGCTGCGTCGGGGCGATGAGGACGATGCGCATTCCAACCTCGCTCTTTCGAAGGATAGCCCGGGGGCGCGCGGAGGACCGGGTGGATACGCTCGGGATCATGAAAAAGGCGGCGGTCGGGCTGGCCCTCGCAGGGATCGCGCTGACCGTCGCGCTGCGCGTCGCGAACCCCTGGTTCGTCGACATGCCGCTCGCTTGGTTCGGCGTCGTGGGGCTGCCGCCGCTGCTCGTGCTCGGGCGCCAGCGGTGGGCCGCGGGGCCACTCGTGGGCTGGGTGGTCGCGCTCGCGTGGCCGAACCCGGGGCTCGACAGCGTGCAGGTGCTGGTCGTCGGCCTGGACGGCGCGACCTTCGCGAGCGTGGACCCGCTGGTCGCGGCGGGAAAGCTGCCGCACTTGGCGGCGCTGCTGTCCGAGTCGGCGCGCGCGGTGTTGGTCGCCCGGCCGCCGCTGCACTCCCCCGAGCTGTGGACCACCATCGCCGCGGGGCGCAGGGACCACGGCGTCGACGGGTTCCGGATGCGCGCGACGGACCTGGTGGTGCCCCGGTTTTGGGACTACGCGCTCGACCGCGGGTGGAGGGTCGGGGTGTACAAGTGGCTGGTCACCACGCCGGTGCGGCAGGTCGACGGCTTCATGGTGCCCGGCTGGGAGGCGCGCACGACGGACGCGTGGCCGCCGGAGCTCGGCTTTGTGAAGGAGGCAGAGCTCGCCCGGCGCGTGCGGCCACGGCGGGGTGAGGCGGCCAAGCCGATCGGGCCAGGGCTCGGGGTCACCGCGGTGCTGCACGGCGCCCGCATGTCGACGCTCGTTGGCGCGGTGGGCTGGCTCGTCCGCGGCTGGGTTTCGCCCCCCACGGCGCTCGACCGGCTCTCGAGTGAGCAGCGGATCCGCGCTGCGCTCGACAGGGACGTGTTCACGTGGGCCTGCTGGACCTACAAGCCTGCGCTCGCCACGTTCGGCTACTTCGCGATCGACGGGCTCTCGCACCGCGCCGCCCACCTGCACGACCCCGCGTCGGGGCTCGACCCCGTCTCGTTGGCTTACGAGGACGCCGATGCCCTCGTCGGCGAGCTGGTCGACAGCGTGCCGGCGTCCGCGTCGGTGGTGATCTTCTCCGATCACGGGTCCGCCCCGCTGCAGGCCGCCGCCGCCCGCGCGTACCTCGCGCCGCTCACTGAGCGGCTCCAGGCCCGGATCACCGCCGAGGTGGGCCCCGTGGAGGTCGCCCGGACCGGTGGGCGCTTGACCGTTTTCCCCCGCGCCGGGACCGATCCCGCGCGGCTGGTCGCCTGGCTGCGCGATCTCCAGGACGCCGACGCTCAGCCCGTCTTCGACGCCGACCTGCTGCCGGCTGACGCGGGGGTCGGCCTCGCGTTCCACCGGCGGGCGCTGTCCGCCGCCGACATCGCGGCCGGGACCGTGGGGGGCGAGCCGCTCGGGGACTACGTGCGGCTGGCGGATGACTACACCGGGGATCACGACCCCGCGGGCCTCTTCATCCTGCGCTCGCCGGGCGTCGCCGGCGGGCAGGTCGGGGGGCCGTTGGAGCAGGAGGACGTCGCGCCGACCATCCTCGCGCTGCTCGGCGTCCCGCGACCCGCCGGGCTGCAGGGCGCAAGCTGGCTTGTCGCGGAGGTCCCGCCGGACGGACGGCCACCGCCGGATGTCGGTGCGTTCGTCTACGGGCCGAGCGCGGAGCCGGACGACGACGCGCTCCGCGCGCTCGGGTACGTGGAGTGAAGCCGGCCCACCCGGAGGCGGCGCCCTGGAGCGTGGTGGTGCTCGCCGCCGGGCTCGCTTCGCGCCTGGGCGGGGCGGTCCCGAAGGCCCTTGTGCCGGTGTGCGGAGAGCCGCTCGTCGGTCGCTTGTGTCGGCAGGTAAACGCGCTCGGCGCGAGCGAGATCGTCGTTGTCACCGGGCACAGGGCGGAGGAGGTCGAGGCTGCGCTCCTGGCCACCCCCGTCGGACCCCGCTTGCGCTTTGTCCGAAACCCGGTCCCCGCAGACAGCTCGCTCGGTTGGTCGTGCGGCATCGGCCTCGCTGCCGTCCGCCACCCAACCGTCATGGTCATCCTGGGGGACACCGTGACCGAAGACGGCCTGTTCGTCGACGTGCTCGCGGACGGGGCCATCCTCGCGCTGGGCTACCTGGACGTGCCGATCGACGAGGAGTCGATGAAGCTCCGGCTCGTCGGCGGTCGCCCCGTGCGGATGGGCAAGGACCTCGGCCCCCCGGTCGCCGGCGAGTACTCGGGGGTGCTGGTCGCCCGCGGCGACGGCCCCGGCGCGCTGCGGGAGGCGATCGCGCGGCACCCGCGCACGACCGACCTGTGCGTTGGCCCGCTCAACGACGTGCTCGCTGCGCTCCCGGTCACCGCCGTGGACTGCTCCCGGCACCGCTGGATCGAGATCGACTTCCCGGCGGACGTGACGCGCATGCGCGCGATCTTCGGCGCAGGTTAGCCGCGCTCATGCGCGCCATCTGTGTGTTTTGCGGCTCGTCCGCGGGTGTTCGGCCTGGGTACGCGGCCGCCGCCGTAGCGTTTGCCGACGCCCTGGCCAGCCGGGGCCTTGGGCTGGTCTACGGGGGCGGCAGCGTCGGCCTGATGGGCGTGATCGCGGACGCTTCGCTCGCGCGCGGGGTGAGTGTGGTCGGCGTGATCCCGCGGCACCTGGACGAGCTGGAGGTCGGCCACAAGTCGCTCACCCGGCTGCACGTCGTCGAGACCATGCACGAGCGGAAGGCGCTGATGGCCGAGCTGTCCAGCGGGTTCGTGGCGCTCCCCGGCGGCGTCGGAACGCTCGAAGAGCTGTTCGAGGTGTACACCTGGGGGCAGCTCGGGCTCCACAAGAAGCCGGTCGCGGTGCTCAACGTCGATGGCTACTACACGCCGTTGCTGCAGTTCATCGACCACGCGGTGACCGAGGGGTTCCTGCGCCAGGAGCACAGGGACTTCGTGCTGACTGCTACCGAGCCGGGGCCGCTGCTCGACGCGATGGCCAGCTGGACCCCGCCGAAGGTCGCGAAGTGGCTCGACCGCAAGACGAGCTGACCCGGCTACCCGGCGGGCCGGCGGGGGACGGCGCAGCCGGGGCCGGTCCACAGGTCCTGCGAGACGCTCGCCGCGTGACCGAGCACGGCTAGGCCCGCCTGCAAGTACGAGGGCGTCGGGCGCCAGCCGGCGCGTAGACGCTCGCGGAGCAGGTCATCGGCGGACGGGGGGTGCTCCCAGACGGCGACCGCCGTCACGACCGCGTTTCATGTGGTCCCGTACACGAGCGTGAGGCCGTCCGGGAGCGGCACCACGAGCTCGAGCGAGTATTCGTCCATCGCGACGATGTCGGCGATGTCGAGCCCGGCAGCGAACACGTCCCGCGTCAGCCGCGCGGTGGTCTGGTGATCGGCGGTGAACGCCGCCAGCTCCGCCAACCGCGCCTCGGAGACCCGGCCGTGTGCCTGCGGGGTCACAGTACGCCCGCGCTCTACGTCCCGGACGTGTTCGAGCAGAACGTGAGCTCGGTCAGGTAGCCGCCAGACGAGCTCACCGTGTGCCGCGTCGCGAGGATGTAGTACTTGCCGTTGTGGGGCTGGTTCAACCCGGCGAATTCGACGACGGAGCCGGCCCGGAGCGCGTCGTTGCCGTCCACGGTGCACGAGCCCTTGCCGTACTGCCGCGCGAGGCGGTTCATCTCGGCCTTCGCGAGCGCGTCGGCCTGCGACTGCGAGGTGATGGGCACGTCGGTGATGTAGGCGACGGCGTCGCCGAACTTCTTCTGCGCGTGGTCCGCCCCGATGGTGCCGCCGCCGATCGCCTCGACGTCCCCCGTCGTCGCGATGCCCACGATCTCCTTCTTCTCCCGGATGTCCCAGCCGCGGGCGATCACCTTCGTCGCCTGCTCGACCGAGTTGAACGACATGCGCAACGAGCGCAAGTTCGAGCCCATCGTGATCGTCGTCGGGGTGGCCGACGTGTCGGCCTTCTTGAAGATCAGCTTGCCCTCGTCCACGGCGAGGCGGAAGTTGTTCCGGGCGGCGAGCCGTTTCAGGAACGTCAGGTTGGACTCGTTGCGCTGCAGCTCGTAGGCCCGGGCCTCTCCCGATGGGTCGGCCTCGACGCTCAGCTGGCACTCGGCGCCGACGGACTGCGCGATCTCGGTGTCGGTCTTGTCGTTGAACCAGCGCGTCTTGCGCCCGCGAGCGAGCCGGTGCGTGTTGTCGTACGCCCGCACTGTGATGGTCATCAGGCCCTCGACCGACCAGCTCGGCTCGAGCGACGTGACCTCGCCCTTGAACAGCACGACG
The DNA here is from genome assembly GCA_943328795.2 of Bifidobacterium breve. Lineage (GTDB taxonomy): Bacteria > Myxococcota_A > UBA796 > UBA796 > SXON01 > CAIUMM01. The sequence goes on along the minus strand of CALQBK020000039.1, from coordinate 21,671 downwards.
TTGCCGGCGCCTAGCTTGGCCTCGACCGCCATGCCGATCTCGAAGTTCCACTCCTTCGCTTGCTCGTGCCCCGCGATGCGCACCGTGAGCGACTCGACCATGTCGACGTGGTCCTCGAGGACCAAGGATTCGAGCGCGTCCGCGTCGGACTGCTTGAAGGTCGTGTCACCGATCTTCACTTCGTAGCTAGTTGCGCTTCTGACGCTCGACATGATCGCTCCGTTCGGACCGGCGGTCCATTTTTTGAGGCACTACGCGGGCAGGACCAGCGTCGTCCCAGGCTCGAGGTTCATCAGGTCGCCGGCGTCGGGGTTGGCGTCTGCGATGTCGCGCCAGTCGCAGCCGTTCTCGTCTGCCACCTGGTTCACCGACGGGCTGCCGGAGACCGTGACGAGCTGCACCTTCTCGGTGTCCCAAGGGCTCGTGCCCTGCGTCCCGGAGAACGACGGCTGCATCCACTCCTTCAGCTTGACCTGCGCCCGCGCGCGGATGGCCGTGCCATCGGACGAGAACATCAAGTAGGTGACGGAGATCTGCTCCACAACGCACTGCAGCTCGAACGTGCCCCACGTGAAGCGGAGCGCGCGGGGGCGCTTCTTGGAGAGCTCCTTCGCTTCGCCCGTCTTCGGCTGGATGTCGGCCTTCGTCAGCGCGAGCAGCGGGTTGACCCACTCACTCTGGACGTTGCCGCCGGTCGTCGCCGTGGTGTCAAAGTACGCGTCGAACGACGCCGTCATCGGCGCGCCCTTCTGGAACTGGACCGAGTTCTTGTCCTGTCCCTGCTCCTTCGATTCTTCCCAGGTCAGCCCCTTCGCGACGCTGAATTCCTTTGGGTTGAACTGGAAGCTGAACGTCTTGCTGTCGTCGAGGCTGGACAGCGTCGCCTTACCACCAGATTGACTCATCGTGATCCTCCATCCGCCGCTCACGGCGGTGCTCGAGCTCGCGTGAAACTACATCCAGCACCTCGCGCCCGAGCTGCTCGATATCAAGCTTAGAACCGTCTTGGTTGCTGCCGGCCTGGCCGCCGCCGCGGGTGCCTTGCCCGCCTTCGCCGCGCGCCTCGTGGCTGTCTTCCGCCATCCGGACCTGGCGCTGCGCTTCCGCGAGCCGGTGCTCGGCCTCCGCGAGGTGAATGAGGCCCTGGAGCTTCTTCACCAGCTTCATGATGCGGTCTTCGCTGCCGGCGCCGATCGTGCGTGTGCGGCTCGCGACAGGGCGTGTCGCGCCGCGCGCGACGCGGGTCGTCGAGCTCGGCCGGGACCCGCCGGACTGCGGGCGCAGCGGCTCGGCCCGGGGCGCGTCCACGCGCATCGGCCGGGTCGGGAGCGTCGCGTCATCCGACGCGGCGGCCGCCGGGGCGCGCGACACCTCTTGGCGGATCTCCGAGATGACCTGTTGGATCGGGGCGGACACCTCGGAAGGTGCGGCTACCAGCCCGTCTGCGCGCGCGAAGAGCACCCGCACGACTTGCTCGGCCGTGGTGGCCTTCGCGAGGGACTCGAACAGGCCGTGGACCGAGCGCACCCGGGGCGCGCCGTCTGCGCGGGCGTTCCAGGTCGGCGCGGCCTCCGACGACGCGGGGCTCCCGCCCGTCGCGAGGTCATGCAAGCGGCGATCGAGCGGCGGCCGAGCGGCGTTGGCCCGCGCGCGGGGGGGAGCCTGCTCCAGGCCTTGCGCGTCCACGACAGGGCGCGCGGTGCCGGGGGAGACCACCGCGGGCTCGTCCTCGAACCCGAACGAAGGCGGCACGAAGGCGGCCGCGGAGAGCTGGTTCGCGGGCCGCGCGGGCGCGACGGCATCCCGCGCAGGGCGGTCCCGACCTACCGGGCTTCGGGCGGGGCGGCTCGCGACCGGGCGAGCGCCGGGCCGGACGGGCGTAGCTTCGGCCGGCTGGGCGGCGTCCCCGCCGAGGGTGCTGGCCGCGCCGAGCGTCGTGGCTGCGCCTCGCTGAGCGGTGCGGTTTGCGCGCGAGACCGGCGCGGTGTCGACCGGCAGGATGCGCTCGGACGCGGGAAGGCCGCCATCGATCATCGCGCCGCGGTACGCAGTGGCGTTGGCGACGTTCACCCGGGAGCCCGCCCAGGCGAGCGCACGGACGGGGCGGGCGCGCGGGGCGACCTGAGACGCGCTGGCGGGCGGCGCGGAGTCTGCCGTTACCGGGCCGAGCGTAGACGGGGAGACGTAGACCACGTCGACACGGCCGGCGCCAACCGCCACGAGGCGGGGCACCCCGCGGTCCGTGGAGCGCGGGGCGCGTGCGCTGACGAAGCGGCCGGTTGGCTCGCGGACGGGAGTAGTGCCGGGGAGCGCCGCGGACTCGATCGCCGGCGCGACGGTGGGGCGGCGGCCAGCACGACGCGCGGGGACGTCGAACCGGGACGCGGGCGCCCATGCCATCGGGCCGCTGGTCGGCGCGCTGCGTCCGTCCGAAGCGCGCGCGAGGTCGATCGCAGTCGGTGCGGGCGCGGAGACGCGGACGACCTCGGTGGTCGAGACGCGCGGCCCGTCGACGCGGAGGGCGGCGGTGCGGGCAGGGGACTCGACCCGGGAGAGCGCACGAAGCGCACGCGCGGTGGGGGCGGCAGGCGCGGTGGGGGCGGCAGGTGCGAGGCCGGTGGGCCGCGAAGTGGTCGAAGGCGCGAAGGCCGGCGCGGAGGCGCGATCCGCCCTGCGGGCCGCTGCGGTGGGGGTGGACCGCGGGGTCATCGCGGCGTCGGGCTCGGCGCCGATCGGCGTGACCGACGCGAACTCCGCGGGGGCGAGCACGGTGGCCCGGCGGAGGGGGCGGTCGAGCCTCGGCGTCGCGTGGGGCACCAACGTCGCCGCGGGGGAGGACGCGGGGACGTCCGGCGCGTCGAAGCGCGCGAACGCCTGCTTGACGGGAGGGGCGCCCGCCGCTGGCAGGGTGAGCGCGGCGGACGCGGGGTCTGCGCCCAGGCGTGCTGCGCGAGGGCCGCGCGCGGGGCGGGCCGGACGACCGGCGCCGCGCGGCGCTTGGATGGCCGCTGCCGCTGCCGCAAAACGCGCGGTCACGATTCGGCCGGCGGGGCCGACCACCGGGCGCGACAGGGAGACCGGGACGGCCCGGGTGGTTGGGCGCTTGGCCGAGACCGGGTGCGGCACGGACGAGGGCTCGTCAGCGGCCGGCTCGGCGGCGCGGACGAAGGCCCACGCGGCGCCGTCGGTGCGGGCGATCCGGCGGGCGGCAGGCGCGACGGCCGGCGCGCGCGAGAGGGCGTGGGCGCTGCCCCGGACGATCGCTCCACTGGGGGGGGCATCGTCCTGCACCGGGAGCGCCGGCAAGAAGAGCTGGCCGGCGCGGCGCGTGACGGGGCGCGCGGCACGGCGCGTGAGGGGGGCCGCCGCTGGGGCGGCCGTCAGCTCTGCAGCAGCGCCGGGGCCGGCTTCGGCAGCAGTGCCCTGCACGACGCGAAGGGCGGCGGGCCGGCCTGCAGTAGCGCGCGAGACCGGGGAGGCCGACAACAAAGCCGATGCGCTCGGCGTCGCTGCTCGAGCCGAAGCACGCGTTGTGGCGCCGCTTGCGGTTGCACGCCGAGGCCGCTCGGACCCCGTGCGCTCAGCCGAGCGCTCGGTCGAACCGAGCGTGCCGCTGGCCGCACGATCGGCGTCCGCCGACGCCGCGAGCGCCATGGCCGGGGAGCGGGAGAGCACGGTGCGCAGCCCCGCTGGGCGCGCGGGCGCGGCGCCGGCCGGCATGCGGCGCGCGGCCACAGCGGCGACGGACGCCTCGGGCGCGAGCTCGATCACCTCGCGGATCACCGAGATGGGGGCGCCGACGCGGCGCAGCACCCGGACGACCTCGACGATCGACATCGTCGGCGGCAGCCCGTCTTCGATGACCGTCGCGATCGACCGCCGGATGCGCGCCGGCAGCTGACCGGCGACGGTGACGGCGGCGTCGGCCGAGTCCGAAGCAGAGGCCTGCAGTCGCTCTCCGACACGGGCCATCGGCCGGGCCTGCGTCGCGCGCGCCGCAGCGATCTCGCTCCCGCGGACGACTCGCGCTGGCACGAACGGGGTCGTGTGCCACGCCGACTTCCGCATCGCCGGGTTGGGGGCTCGCTCCGTGTTGCCGCGAACGTCTTCCGTCGCCGCTGCAACCCCGGCGTCCGGGGCGCCGATCGGCGGCGGGAGGACGAACGCGTCCATCGGGGTGCGGGCCATGCGGAGCGCCGGGGCTCCGGCGTCGGCTTCCCCTGCCCAACGGCGGGTGGCCGCGCGCATCGTGGTGCCCGCGCGGCGCTCGGAGAACCGCGCCTGGCGGCGCTCCCGACGGCGGCGCGACAGCGCCAGTCGCCGCATCATCGCGTAGAACGGCGCCCCGGAGAGGAACACCATCCCGTCGCCCGCGGCCTCTGTCTCGGCCGCAGCGTCCGGCGAGGCCCACGGATCTTCCAGACCAAAACGCGCGTAGAACGAGGCGTCGAGCGCCATGCGCGGACGGCGCGCCGAGCGGCTCCTGAGCCGGTTGGCGAGGCGCTCTCCGAGGGTTTCGCGGTTCTGGCCTTCCATCGTCAGCTCCTCAGGAGACCGTGATGCCGTGGTGTGCGATCTCGATGGTCTCGATCGCGAGATCGGCGCCATCGGCGTTCAAAGCAGGACCCGCCCAGCTCACGGGCCACGCGTTGATGAAGTCGAACCGCCGGACCTCTTCCATCTGCATGTTGTACATGATGACGGCGCCGCTCCGGCGCTTGTCCTTCGAGAACTCGTCGTTCAAGATCTCGTTGCGCCACTCGAGCAGCGCGGTGTCCGACGTCGTGCCGTACTTCAGCGTGATGTTCTCCCAGCGCGACTGGCCGGGGAACTTGTGCACGCGGTGGTTCTGCCCGCCTTCCTCGATCTCGACCACGGCGGTGGACGACTTGAGGCCGGAGCACTCCTTGAACTGCGCGACCTCGGTGCCGTTGATCTCGAGCCCGAAGATGAAGGCGCCTTCGGGATCTGCGACGCGGGGGCTGTTCTCGCCCGCGTAGCCCTTGATCGACGAGTTCGACCGGTGGAGGCCGTCGCTCGCGCTGGTTCCAAGCTTGTACTTCTTCGTCGGGTCCCCGAAGTCCACGGCGGACTTCAGCGACCAGGAGCGCGCCGGCTCGGTGTACGCGCTCGCGGCGCCGAGCGAAGGCTGGCTCCCCGCGCGGCCCTGTCCGTGCCCGGCTCCGCCGACGCCTTCGATGTTTCGGCTATGCGACGACGGCACGCCTTGGCCATGGCCCTTGCCGCCTTCGCCGCTGACGGTGCGCTGGTGCGAAGCAGGCACGCCCCCGCCCTTGCCCGGGCCTCCCGAAAAGCTCGGCGTCCCTTGTCCACCGCGGCCTCCGCCGCGACCCTTCCAGTCTGCCATGGTCTACCTCGCGTTTCAGGACCCCGGCGCGCCGAGGCGTAGGTCGATGAAGATCCGCTCCGTCGTTCCGACGGGTCGGAGTCGAACATACACGTTTAGTTGCCCGCTGTCGCGGGCCACCATCGGGTTGTTGACCTCGCTGCATTCTACAGAAAATTCTGTCCCTGGGCGAGCCCCGGACAATAAACCCGCAGTCCAAAACTCGTCGAGCCGCTCCATGCAGTCCCGCTCGATGACCTTCCACAGCCCGGGGTCGTTCACCTCGAACACGGCCCACTCGCTGTCACGGCGCAGCTGCTCCGTGACGGCCGAGACGACCCTGCGGCAGTTGATGAAAAGCCAGCGCGGGTCGGTCGACATCGTGCGGGCGCCCCAGATGACGACCCCGCGGCCGGGCTGGATCACGAACGGGTTGATGCCGGACTCGCCGATGATCCCGACCTCGCCCCAGTCGAGCTCGACGTCGGTGTGGGTGACCCCGAAGAGCGGGATGTTCGCAGGCGGCCACCCGACGCCCCAGGGCGGCCGGTCGAGCTCGTTGCGCGCGTACGCGCCCATCACCGCGCCGCTCGGCGGGAACACCGCGTCGCCCTTGCGCAGCCACGGGTAGTAGATCGCCCCGAACGCCTTGTGCTCGGGCTTGCGGCGCTGGAAGTCCGCGAACCACCGGAGCAGCAGGTCCCCGTGCAGCCCGTACGGCGCGTCCAGCAGCAAGAAGCGGTTCGTCATCTGCTGGCAGTGCTGCAGCAGCACCTCGTAGAGCTCGTCGGCGTCGCTCCGTACGCCCCCACCGCGCAGGACCTCGCAGCGCAGGTACGACGCGCCCGGGCAGGCGATGACCGCGATGTCGTCCTCGGAGCGCAGCCGGTCGAAGAGCGGCTTGAGCGGCCCGTCTTCCGGGTTCGGCGCCTTGAGATCCCCGTCGTCCTCGATGCACACCGAGAACAGGTGGACCTGGTCTCCGCCGTTCTCGAAGAAGCACCGGGCAGCGCGGCGGCTCGGGGCGTCGAACAAGAGCTGCTGGGGATGATCCTCGAGCTCAGAGATCCGGCGGAGCTCAACCTCGACGAAGTCGCCCGCCGACGCGCCGTCGGGCCACTCCATGCGGCGCATGAAGCCGATGATCCCGCCGACGTCGCAGCGCACCAGCCCGGGTTGACGGGCTGGCAGGCTGCGGTGTTCGACGCTGATTCCGGGGCGGCTCAAAGCTTTCCTCCGTCGTGACGCGGGGCGGGGTGGCCCTTACTTGGGGGTGTTGATCTTCTCATTGATCGAGGAGATCTCCTTGACCCAGGCGTGGCGTTCTTTGTGGGAGAGCTCCAGGCAGGCTTCGCGACCCCAGTGGAAGTGGTAGGCGATGAACGCTACCTCCTTGAACACAGCTTCCAAGGGGTAGCTTACGATTCCCCCAGGCGGCCGAACTCCTTCTCGAACTTCGCGCCGCACTCGGGACAGGTCACGGAGATCGTCGCTTCGTCCTCGTTGATGCGGTTGTACATCTCCTCGAGGAAGCGCAGGTCGCCCGCGAACAGGTTCTCGATCACGCCGGTGTTGATCTCGGGCAGCGTGCCCAGCCGCGGGATGACCCGCGAGAGCAGCACGATGATCAGGTACGCGCGGTTGCGCTGGACGCGCATGTCGTTCAGCGGGACGATCTCGTCCTTGGCGTTCGCGAGGCGCATGACGCCCTCGCGGTGGAGCGTGCCGTCCTTGTCGACGTAGCCGCGCGGGAGGATGAACTCGTACTCGGTTTTCAATTCCATGGCGTTGCTCCGCGGGTGGCCCGCTGTCTAAAAATGAAAAGGGTAGGGGTGGAAAGAGCCGGGCCCGCAGGCGAGCCCGGCTCCTGGTTGCCCACGCGAGCGTGGGCAGCGCGCCGGAGGACTAGTCCTCGATGAGGGCGCCGCCGTCCCACTGGCCGATGGAGAAGATCACGAACTCCGCCGGCTTGACCGGGCAGATTCCGATCTGCACGTTGACCTGGCCCGCGTCGATGAGGTAGCGGGGGTTGGTCTCGTCGTCGCACTTGACGTAGAACGCCTCTTCGGCCGTGGTGCCGAACAGCGCGCCCGAGCGCCAGACGCGCATCAGGTACGCGCGGACGTCACGGGTGAGCTTCTTCCACAGGGCGTGGTCGTTGGGCTCGAACACCGCCCACTGGCTGCCGATCATGATCGACTGCTCGACCATGATGAACAAGCGGCGGACGTTGATGTACTTCCAGGAGGCGTCAGACATCGTGCCGAGGGTACGGGCGCCCCACACGCGGATGCCGCGGTCCTTGAAGATGCGGATCGCGTTGATGCCGCGGTCGTTGTACTGGCCCTGCTCCAGCCGGTTGATGTTCTGCGACAGGCCGGTGATGCCCATGCAGATCTCGTTGGCCGGGGCCTTGTGCACGCCGCGCTCGGTGTCGACGCGGGCGTAGATGCCGGCCACGTGCCCGGAGGGCGGCACGAACAGCTCGTTCTTCTCGGTCTTGATCAGCTTGCGGCGGTTCGGGCCAGTGACCTTGATGTGGTCCTGGTTGCCGGTGAACCAGCTGGGCTTGGTGATCTTGACCCACGGTACGTACAGCGCGCCGTAGCCCTTGTTGGACGCCGGGATGTCCATGTTGCCGTCGGACACGATCGGGCCGTCGAGCAGCGCGAAGCGGTCCTTGCGGACCTCGCACAGCTCGAGCATCTCGCGCTGCTGGTTCGGGTTGCAGCCCGGGGCGACCATGAGCGCCATGTCGTCGACGTCGTCGAACGCGTAGAGGCCGAGCTTGTCGGCCTGGTTCTCCCGGATCGAGCTCTGCAGGTCCTGCGTGCCCATCAGGTACACGTAGGACTTGCCGCCGCCGTTGTCGTAGAAGCCGTTGACGCCCGCCACGAAGTTGAAGACCGACGGCGTGGAGAGCCAGTCGCGGAACTCCTTCTTCAGCGCGTCGTCCGAGGAGAGGGCCTCGTACACCGCGTCCGCGGCGTCATCGGGGTCGGAGATCGAGCGACCGACGAGGTCCTCGACCGGGCGCGTCTCGATGAGGAACTGCGCGAAGTAGCTCTGGAGCCAGCGGAAGAACTCGGCCTTGTTCGTGATCGGCACGGGCGGGACCGAGTACTCGGAGCGCAGCGCGGTGCCTTCGGTGGCCTTGACCTCGTAGCCGTAGGCCGCGAGCACGTCGGCCGCCGTCTTCGGCGAGGCCTTGGTGAGCGGGAAGGTCTCGTGGAGCTTGTTCAGCAGGTCCTCGACCGCCTGGTCGGAGTCGGTGATGACCTTGCCCTCGACCGAGACGTTGACCTCGGGGAGCTCGAGGGACTTCTCGGCGTAGGTGATCTTGACGCGGCCCTTGGTGCCGGGCTCGAACTTCGGCGCGGCAGCGCCGGCCTTCGGGGCGCCGTAGAGCTCAAGGTACTTCTTGATGTCCTTGACGTTCTTGTTGCCGAGCTTGAACGCCTGCGTAAGGGCCGTGGTGGCCTCGCCGGCGTCGCCCTTGATCCCGCCCTTCTCGTCGACGAGCTGCGGGACGACCTTGCCGCGGAGCTGGCGCTTGCCGTCCGAGCCGGTGATCGCGATCGCGTCGTTGGGGGGGCGGAATTCGAACAGCCCGAGGAAGCCGGGCGTGCTGGTGGAGACGGACGAGATCGGCTTCGGGCCCGAGTCGACCTCGCGGATGTATACGCCTGGGGTATGGTATTCCATAGTTTCCTATTCCTCCGATTCAGACTCTGGTTCCGCGACTTTGCGGACCAGGTATTGTTTGGGGCCGGGGGCCGTTGTTGGACTGGGAAGGGGCCGACCGGCGCGGACGCGACCGTTCGGACTTTGCAGGGTGGGCGACAGGGGCAGCGTAGGCTCGACGGGCGCCATCCGACCCATCCGGATGGACGTGCCGCCTTGGCTCTTGAAGAGCGAACCATCTAACGCCACGCGGGCGCGGTACGTCAAGAAGGGCCGGTAGGGCGCCTCGTGCAATGTAAAAAGGTTGATCGCGTCGCCAACGGTGAGATCGTCAACCATGGCCAACGAAACTTTCTCGATCTGGAGTCCCGTTTCGTCCTCTTCGAGCGTGTCGCCTTCAGCGTTCGGCGCGCGCGCGGCGTTCATGTTCGTCGCGACCCAGGTGCGCCCGAGGCTGTCGACCTCGCGGCCGTCCGGCAAGAGGAAGCGGCGCGGGCGGTAGATCAGGTGCGTCGCCTCGTTCAGGCGCAGCATCATCCACCCGAGCAGCCGCTCCGCGTCCGAGCGGAATTTCGAGTGCACCGCGACCATGTAGAAGAGGTCCATGAGGATCGGGGGCCGGTGGTAGTAGACCTCCCCCCCGTTCTCGGGATCGTCGTTCACGAACACCGGCGCTTGGCGGAAGCGCTTCACGTTCGCCAGGTTGGGGTTCTGCCCCAGCCGGTACATGTAGATGTAGATCACCTCTTCCCGGTCCTTCGGGACGAATTTCATCTCCTCCTCGAGCCGGGGCGGGTTCTCGGAGAGGTTGTAGCCGTCGAGCAGGAAGCGGTGGAACGCCTCGGTGGTCTCGCCGATGATGCTGCGGCCGGACATCGGTCCGGCGCGCGTCTTCAGGTTGGCGTCCTCGCGAGGGGTCACGTGCCGCCCCCCGAACGTTCGCCGCTCGGCGGGAGCAGGGTCCACTGCGACGGACGGATGGTGAACGGCAACGGGCGGTCCTCGACCGCAGAAGTAGAGCGCACTCGCTCTCGATCTGCAAGGGCCGCCCGGACCTCGGCGTGCCAGTCCACCCGTGTCTTCCCCTGCTCGGCGGCGTCTTCCCCTCGGTACGAAACCCGTTTTCCGCGCCCCGTCGGCAGCGCGTACGGGTGTCGCACAAGTCGAATGAGCAGCGGCGCGTTCGGCTTTGCCTGGGCGAGACGGGTGACCATCCGCACCTTCGTGGTGCGCAGCTCGCCCTCGTCGCGCGCAGGCACGGGGCTCGGACGTTCGAGCGGCTTGTCGCGCTCCCACAGCGCCGTCATGCCTTCGCTTTCGTCGTCCAGGTGCTCGCCCGGGAACGCGCGCTTCAGGCGGAGGAGGGGGTCGAAGGCCATCGCGGGGAGATGTAGCGCGTCGGCATCGGCGGCGTGCCCCGCGGCGCGTCAGCGGGCGGACGGCGCGCGGCCCCAGGCGCGGGAGAGCAGGTTGCGCAGCCCCGTCTTTTGACGTTTTCCGACGACTCCGAGCTCGTGGAGCCGCTGGCGCGCGACCTCCAGGGTGGCGTCTAGGTGCAGCGCTTCGCGAAAGTGGCGCCCGGCCTGCTCGAACTGGCCGTTGGACATCTGCAGCGTAGCGAGCTCTAGGTGCAGCGCGGCGCGCTTGAGCGGGTCGTGCTCTTCGAGCAGCAGCATGTGCAGGGAACTGACGCGGTCTGGGTCTGCTCGCATTTCCATTCGCGGGATCTCCGGCGTCACCTGCATGGTGGGTTTCGGAATTATGATATTCCCGTCACGGTTTGGAAACGCGCGAAGGTCAAATTCCCGCCAGGGTTTCTACGGCCTGGGGACAAGATCCGCGTACAAGGCGTCGTATCGCGCGGCACACCGATCGAGTGAAAATTCCGTGGCGCGCACGGGCCCGGCGGAGGCGCACCGGGCCCGCAGGGCTCGGTCGGCGCTCACCTGCTGGAGCGCGGCGCGCAGCGCGGGCGCGTCCCCGGGCGGGACGAGCACCCCGGCGTCCCCGACCAGCTCCGCGAGCCCGTCCACCCGCGACGCGATCACCGTGACCCCGGCGGCCATGCCCTCCAGCGCCGCCAGCCCAAAACCCTCCCACCGGCTCGGCACGACCAGCACGTCCGAGCCCGCCAACAGCGCGGGGATGTCGTCGCGCGGCCCGAGCCACTCCACGGTGGAGCCCGCGACCCGCTGCACACCCCGCCGCGGCCCTTGCCCGGCGATGCGCAGCTGCAACCCCGCGGGGAGCGCGTCCAGCAGCACGTCAAACCCCTTCTGCGGGACGTCACGACCCACCGCGAGCACCCGCGTGCCGGGCCCCGGCGGCGCGCGGGTGAAGCGCGCCAGGTCCACCCCGTTCGGGATAACGCATGCCGCGGGGTGGCAGATCCCCTCGACGCGCTCCGCGTAGACCCGCGCGGCCTCGGAGACGAACACCAGCCGGTCCGTCAAGCGCGCCAGCGTGCGCTTCACGACGCGGTGGTGGCGGCGCTCGTCGCGGTTCACGTTGTGCTCGGTCGTGACGACGGGCCGCTTCGCTATCCAAGCGGCCGGGCGGCCCCAGGTGTCGCCCGCGAAGAGGTGGGTGTGGACGACGTCGAAGCGCGCCGCCAGCTTGGCTAGCCGCCGGACCTCGAGCGCGCCGGCGATGCCGGACCGCGCGGCGCCGACGTGCGTGACGACCCCGGCTGCGTCGAACGCTGCCGCGAGCGGCCCAGACCCCATGACGGTCGCGACCTCGTGCCGCCCGCCAGACCGCGCGCACAATCCGAGCACCAGGCGCTCGGCTCCTCCGCCCGAGAGATCACAGAGGACGTGGAGCACCCGCATCGGATCTCGTATCGCCTTCCACTCTGCATAGATTCAATTCTACGAATCTACGCGAGCTCCGCCTTCAGTGGGCTTGGACAGCGCTCGTGGAGGTCTCGGACGCGGCGGCTTCGCCCATGCTGGCGAAGAACGCACCGGCGGCCATCCACGCGAAGGTGAGGAAGAGGAACGCGTTGAGAAGGCTGGAGGTTTGCAGCTTTTCTTCGTGCTTGACAGTGAGTGAGCGGGCCATGGTGGGAGACTCCGGGGGGGCAGCAGCGGGGAGGATGTCCCGGGAGGAAGGCCCGGGACGGAGCGACAGCGTCAAGAGTTAAAGCAAGAGCCGTGCCATGCTGCACGGCGCTGCTTCGCCGTCGATTCCAACCGGGCGCGTCAGCCCGGCGCGCCAGCGCCGGCGCTGCCGGAGTCGCCGCCTGCTCAGGGCCCGCCGGAGAGTAGATGCGTCGCACCGAGGGCGCGGGCGCGCCGCGATGGCAAGGCGCGACCGCGAGGCGGGTAGGGGTAGCATGCCCGCGGCATGTGACCGACGAGCAACGCCGCCAGCGCGGATGCGGCCGCGTCCGAATGCAGCATCTATTTCGCGGCGTGCCCTCAGATCAGTAGTCGTGGTGGACGTCGCCCGAGGTCGGCGGGTCGCTGACCGGGATCGCGAGCGGGGCGTCCTCGGAAGCTGGGTCGGCAGCGGACGGGGCGGCCGGTGGAGGCGGTGCGGGCGGCGGGGGTGCGACGGAGGCCTCCCAGTGGCCCTCTACCCAGCGTCCGCCGTCGTAGTAGCCCTCGATCCAGCCCCAGCCCGGCCGCGCGGCTTCGCGCCAGTGGCCGTCGACGTACACGGGCCCATCCCAGTGTCCCGGGACCCACTCCATGCCCGGGCGGCCCTCGAGCGGCGCCCAGTAGCCGGGGATCCACGTGTTGCGCTCGTCGTAATGCCCCGCGACCCAGACCCAGCCGGGCCGGGGGTCCGGGCGGTACCCGACGACCCACGGGTCCAGGCGGAGGACGACGGGGGGCCCGGGAGGGCCGTAGTAGCGGGGCGGGCCGGGGGGCCCGGGGTGACGGGGACGGGCGTCCGCGGGGAGGGGGGCGAGGGCCGCGATCGCGAGGAGGGCGGCGGCAAACCGGGTGATCATTCGCATCCGAGGTTCCTTCATGCCGTGTACTACGGTCGGGGCACCGGAACTATTCACTGCTGCGCCGCCGGAAAGGCCACGATGGCACACCCCCGGTAGGTGATCCCTCGCACGGTGACGCTGGCGCTGCGGTGGTAGTAGGCGCCGGCTGCGCCATCGTGGCAGGGCCCGGGCCCGAGCGTCCAGGTGTCCACGGTCTGAGGGGGCTGCGCGCCGGTCTCGAACGTGCCCTTGGAGCCCGTCCAACGCAGCGCCCACCCGGGTTCGGTCCCGCGCGCGGAGGGGAGCGGGGTGCGGCAGATGTCGCCGACGGGGCTCGCGTAGGCCACCTCGACCAGGGCAACAGGGCTGCCCGGGAGGGCGTCGATCACCACCTGCCAAGGCCCTGCGCCGAGGCCCTGGAGCGCGGAGGTCGGGTCGCCGCTCACGGCGGTGGCGACGCCCGAGCAGGGGGTGAGCGTCCACGCGCCGCTGGCCTCGTGCGCGAGGGAGCCGCGCAGGGTCGTCGGCCCCGAGGTCGGCGGCGCAGGCGGCAGGGCGGGCGGCGGGGCGGGCGCGGCGGTGACCTCGGCCGGCGGGCTCGCGGCGGGTGCGACCACGGGCGCTGCCGGCGGGGGCCCGGCCGGCGGGCTTGCAGCGCAGGCGAGGCCAAGGACGAGCAGGATCGCGATGTTCATCCCGCCGCCCTATCGCGGGTGAACAATTGCCAGGAAGGCTGTAAGGATGGGGAAATGTGTGACGTTGTCCGAGCGCATGGCCCGTGCCTCGACCATCACCCTGTTGACGCTCGCCGGTTTGGCGGGCTTCCCCGCCTACGCGGCGGCCCCCAAGAGCCTCCCCCCGGTGGCCTGGGTCGTAGACAGCGCGGACGTCACCGTTCACGTGCCGAGCGGCCCGACGGCTGACAACCCCGACGCGGAGCCCACCATCGAGCTCGCGTACACCTTCCGGCGCGTCGGCGACACCTGGACGACCATCCGGCTCGCGGACGGCATCCTGCCCCGGGACGTGACCGGCCCCGCGTCGCCCGAGGGCCCCAGCGACGCCCTCGTGATCCACCTCGACGCGCTCTCCCTGGTCCACCTCGATCCGAAGCTGCAGCGCACGACGGCGCGGCTCGTCGGCTACCTCGCGGCCGATGCCCCCGACCACGCCTTCGTCCAGCTCCCCCCGGCTCCCCGCGCGCTGCTGCACATCGACGCCCCGGGCTTGGACGTAGACGCCGCCGGCTCCTTGCCCGCCGGGGCCGCTCGCGTGCTTCCCCCCGACGGCCGCCTCGACTTGTCCTGGCGGCCCCACCAGCCCGAGCGCCCGCCGGAGCAAGGCACGCTCGTCCGCGCGGAGACCTCGACCGCTGCGTGGTCCCGGGACGGCGCGCTCGACGTACGCTCGCGGATCCGCTTCATCGTCACGCGCGGGGCCGCCACCCAGCTGAGCGTCGACGTTCGCGGGCTCGAGGATGTCGAGGTCGTCGGCCCGGTCGCGCACAGCCTGTCCGGCTCGATCCTGACGCTCACGCCGAGCTCGCCGCTCGAGGGCATGCTGACCGTGGAGATCACCGGCCGGCGCGCTGCCGTTTCCGGTCCTTTCCCGTCGGCGACCCCGGTCGGCGTCACGCGCACCGAGACCTGGTTCACGCTCGGCAAGCCCGACGAAGGCGACGTCGTCCCCAGCGGTGGCGCCGGCGTCTCGGCCCGTCAGCTGCCGACCTGGGCGCGGGGCGTGTCGGACGCCGCGCCGTTGGCGTACTGGTCGTCGCCGCCTACGTTGACCTGCGGCCGGTTCGAGACGATGCTCGGCCCGGACACCATCGTGCAGTCGGCAGAGTACGTCGTCAGCCAGAGCGAAGATGGCCACGTCCTGGCCCGCGCGACCTGGCTGGTGCGCAACGAGCGGAGCCAGTACCTGGAGGTGGTGCCGCCCGAGGGCTTCGCGCCGCTGACGGCGCGGGTGTCGGGCCGCCCGGCGCTGTTGTTGCACGAGGGGGGCGCGTACTACGTGCCGCTCGAGAAGTCGATCGAGACCGTCCAAGGCCTGCTGGCGTTCCCGGTGGAGGTCGCGTGGATCGGCGAGGACGCGCCGTGGAGCGGTCGGAGGCACGTGGAGCGGGACCTGCAGCTCCCGGCGGTCAACGCCCCGATCCAGGCCGCGAGCTGGGAGGTCCACCTGCCGCGCGGGTGGAAGGTCGATAGCAAGGGCCGCGCGCGCCGAGCGCCCGCAGCCCCGGTGGCCCCGCCGCTCGACCCGGCCAAGGAGCAGGCACGCGAGGCGTGGACGAACGCGATCGAGTCCTACAAGAAGAACGACTTCAAGGACGCCCAGCGGTGGCTGGACGCGTCCCGCACCTACGCGGATCACGCCGTGGTGCAGGACACCGCGACGATGGACAACGTCGGGCGGCTGCAGTCCAACCTGGACGTGCTGCTGCCGCCGGTCGAGGCCAAGCCAGCCGAGTCGACCGCGGACGACCTGCTCGCCCGGCGCGTGAGGGACCTCGCCAACGCGAAGACCACCGACGCCCAGCTGCAGCAGTCGAAGTACGAGGAGGAAGCGCGGAAGGCGCTGCTGGCCGGGGACGACAGCAAGGCTGTCGAGGCGCTCGCAGAGGTCACGAAGCTCGCCAAGGACATCCGCGTCACGGAGCAGAAGGAGTCGAACGAGCAGGCCGACAAGCTGTCGGAGTACGGCGAGGTGCTCGAGCAGGCGAGCGACCGTGTCGCGAAGAAGTCGAAGTCCAGCGCGTCAAACGGGGCGGTGTCGGGCGGGGTCAGCGGCGGTCGGGTCTCGGGGGAGGGCTACCGCGACGACGGGGTGACCGGGAGCGACTCGAACGCCCCCGCCGTAGGCGGAAAGGGCGCGGCCGCTGGTTCGACGCGGGCGGCGCCCGCCGCGCCTCCTCCTCCTCCGCCCCAGCCCGAGCCGGTGATGGTCCCGGCAGATGCGGCGCCCAGCGCACGCGAGGAGCCCGAGGCGGTCGCGGACGACTACGACTACGACTCCCGCTACGATTACGACGAGGACACGGTGGAGGTCGTCAGCGAGGAGCCCGTGGTGGACACGGACCAGGCGTCGGCGAGCACCACGATGACCACCGAGTTCCTCCAGCGCATCCCGACCGGGCGCTCGTACCAGGATGCCGTCGCGCAGGCCGCTGGCGTCATCGCCGACACGCCGGACTACACCCAGGGGTCGGCGCGGCCTGCACCCAAGACGGTCGCGCCGCCCGCGCAAAAGCCCGCTAGCCTCCCCGCTCAGCAGGGCCGGCCGGTCGTCGCCGCCAAGGCGAGCCCCGCGCCCGACGTCCTCCAGTCCGATGACGGCGAGCTGGGCTACCTGCAGGCGGGCGGACCGAGCTGGTCGGCGACCCGCGAGCCGCCCAAGAAGCGCGCGGAGAAGGCGGACGAGGACGAGGAGCAGGCGCGGAACGAGAACACGCTGCTGCTCGATGGCGTCAACACCACGGACCCGACGACCGGCACGTTCTCCACGAACTTCAACTACGACGCGATCCAGGAGATCGCCGTGCAAGACGCGTCCACGGACGCTGAATACGGCCCTTCGCCGACCCGTGGGGACTCCGGCGGCCGGGCAGGAATCGCGGTGCGCGATCCCCGCGGGGTGCCGGTCCTCGGGACGGCAGAGGTCGCGCGCCTCGGCCACCGGCTCGGCCCCGAGCCGACCCCACCGCGCGAGGTGGTGACGCTCAACCCGGCGTCGGAGAGCTTCCAACGCGCCGCCCCAGCGCAGGAGGCCGCGCAGCGTTCCCGCGAGAAGGCCGAGCTCAAGCTGGCCCTCGAGCGCGAGCGGCTCGCCGCCGCGCAGGTCAAGAGCCGCGCGAAGGCCAACCGGAACGTCGCGCCGGACACCCGCCAGCGTCGCAACCCCCTCGTCGTCGAAGCCTCCCCGCTCACCCCTGCGCTCCCGCTCGACGGCGCGCGGGTCGACCACTCGGCCGCGCTCCTTGACGCGGGTGAGTTCCCCACTTTCGTCTACATCGCCTCGCCCGATCCCAAGTCCGACACCTTCAAGGAGTAGTCGTCCATGTCCAGCCTCCGCCTCCCTTTGCTCACCGCGCTGTCGCTCCTCGCGCTCACCGTGTCGACGCCCGCCTTCGCCGAGCCCCGCGGCGAGGTCACCATGCCCTGGTCCGACTTCAAGACGCTCTACGAGAACGGCCAGGCCCCCAAGGATCCGCCTGCCATCGCACCGCTCGACTACACCATCGACCACGCGGTGTACACCGGCAAGGTCGTCGGCACCGGCGATGATGCCTACGCCCAGATCCACGTGTCGCTGCGCGGCCGGCTGCTGAAGGCCAACAATTGGTCCAGCGTCCCGTTGCTCTCGACGAACGCTGCGCTGCGCAGCGCGAAGGTGAACGGGCAGGACGCCCCGATCTACTTGGCGGATGGCTACTACACGCTCGTCACGAACCAACAGGGCGCGTTCAGCGCGGAGCTCGACGTCGCGATGGCGCTGATGACCGCCGATGGCGAGACCGGCTTCGCGCTCCCGCTCGCGGCGAGCGGGGCGACCGAGGTGTCGTTCTCCGTAGACTCGGCTTCCGCGGTCGACTTGGCGGTCGCCGGGGGCCGGGGCGTCGTGAAGACCACGACCGGCACGGTGCACCGCGTGGACGCGGTGGTGCCCTCGGTCGGGTCGCTCGCGATCAGCTGGCAGAAGGAGGTCAAGGAGGAGGCGGTGAAGCAGGTCGCCCGGGTATACGCCGAGAGCCAGGTGCTGGTCGGGGTCAGCGAGGGCTTCCTCCAGGGGCGCGCGAACGTGAACTACACGATCCTGCACGCGGGGGTGGACCACCTGCGGGTGCACGTGCCCACCGACGTCACCGTGCTGGACGTCCAGGGGCCGGGCCTGCGCGAGTGGAAGCTCGGGGCCGACGGGAACATCGACGTCGCGCTGAACTACGAAGCGCTGGGCGCATACCGGCTCACCGTCGACTACGAGCGCGCGTTGTCCGGCGCGACCCAGGTGCCGTTGGTGACGGCGCTGGACGTCGCGCGGTCGGTGACCTGGGTGGGCGTGGACGCGCGCAGCGCGGTCGAGGTGGTGGCGGGCCAGGCGACGGGCGCGGTGCCGGTGGACGTACGCGAGCTGCCGGCCGCGCTGGTCGGGCAGACCGACTACCCGGTGCTGCTCGGGTACAAGTCGCGGGACCCGGCCGCGATGATCCCGCTCGAGGTGCGGACGCACGCGGACGTGGACATGCTCGTCACGCTCGTGGACAGCGCGATCATCGACAGCTTGGTGACCGCGGACGGCCGGCGGATGACGCACCTGCAGTACGCGGTGCGGAACAACCGCAACCAGTTCCTGCGCGTGAAGTTGCCCGAGGGCGCGGAGGTGTGGAGCGCTACGGTCGCCGGGCGGGGCGTGAAGGTCGCCACGGGGGACGGCGGCGTGCTCGTGCCGTTGGTCCGGTCCGACGCGTCGTCGGGCGCGCTGTCGGCGTTCTTGGTTGACCTCGTGTACGTGGAGGCCGGGGCGGACCTCGGCACCAGCGGGACCGAGAAGATCACGCTCCCGACGGTGAACGCACCGACGAGCCAGCTGCAGTGGACGGTGTACTTCCCGCAGGACGCCAAGATCTCGAAGCACAGCTTCGAGGGGTCGATTCGGCATGTCGAGTGGTACTCCACGTCACCGCAGCTCCCGCCGAACGCCACGGTGACCGAGTCCGATCGCCGCGCGGTGCAGCGCGCCGCCGAGGGCATGGCGGGGACGATGGGCCAGGGCGTCGAGCCCGTGGACGTGCAGCTCCCGCTCGCCGGGCAAGCGCTCTACTTCGAGAAGATGCTGGCGCTCGACGAAGAGCTCTGGGCCAGCTTCGACTACACGCTCAAGGAGAAGTAGGACCCCGAGCCGAGCCGAGCCGAGCCGAGCCGAGCCGAGCCGAAATCGAACGAAACTCAGTCTCTGAGTTTCGTTCGATTTTGGGCGCAGGGCGGGCGCCCCGGCGCTTGAGAAGGCGGTCGGCGGCGTTTCTCGTTAGCCCGGGCGCGATGGACGTCGTCACCGGTACGGACCGACCTCGCGCGCGTGGCGACACCGCCGGCAACGCCGTTGCCATCGGCAATTTCGACGGCGTGCACGCCGGGCACCGGCACGTGCTCTCCCGGCTGCTCGGCCTCGCCCGGGCGACGGGGGCCCCCGCGTGGGTGTACACGTTCGATCCCGCGCCGACCGCAGTGCTCGCGCCCGAGCGCCACCAGCCGCGGCTCTGTACGCTCTCCCGGCGACTCGAGCTGCTCGCGTCGCTCGGCGTCGACGGCGTGGTCATCGAGCCGTTCACCCGCGAGTTCGCGAGCCAAGGCGCGGCGCAGTTCGCGACGGCGACCTTGGCGGATCGGCTCTCTGCCAAGGCGGTCGTCGTGGGCTGGGATTTCCGGTTCGGCGCCGGACGGGGCGGCGACGTCGAGGCGTTGCGCGCGGCGCTCCCCGGGGTCGGCGTGGAGCAGGTGCCGCCCTTGTTGGTCGGTGACGCGCCGGTGTCGAGCTCGCGGATTCGGCGCCTGGTGATGGCCGGAGACGTCGCGGGGGCCGCTACGCTGCTCGGTCGGCCGCACCGGGTCAGCGGGCCCGTGGTGCACGGCGACGCCCGGGGCCGGACGATCGGGTTCCCAACGGCGAACCTGCGGGTCGCGGACGACCTGTGCCTCCCGGGGGCGGGTGTGTACGCGGTGCGGGTGACCGTGGACGGTCGGGCGCTGCCCGCCGTGCTCAACCTCGGCCGGCGGCCCACGTTCAACGGGGTGGAGCTGCGGGTAGAGGCCCACGTGCTGGACTGGGGGGGCGACCTGTACGACCAGGTGCTCGACGTCGACTTCATCGCCGCGCTCCGGCCCGAGCAGCGGTTCACGTCCGTGGATGCGCTCGTCGCCCAAGTCCGGCTGGACGTCGTCGCCGCGCGCGGGCTGCTCGCTGCTGACGCTGGGCCCGGGGCCACGAAGTGATCACCGGACAGACGCGCGTGTTCGGGTTGATCGGCCACCCGGTGCGGCACAGCTTGTCGCCAGCGATGCACAACGAGCTGTTCCGCCGGCGGAAGATCGACGGCGTCTACGCGGCGTTCGACGTCGCTCCCGCGAGGGCTGGGGGCGTCGCGGCGGCGATCCGCACGCTCGGGCTCTCGGGCGTGAACCTGACGGTGCCCTTCAAGGAGGCCGTGATGGCGGACCTCGACGGGTACTCGTCCTCGGCCGCCGTGGCTGGGGCCGTGAACGTCGTCGTGGTCCAGAACGGGGAGCTGATCGGGTACAACACCGACGGGGTCGGGTACCTGCGGGCGCTGAAGGAGGAGCTCGGGGCGGACGTCTCGGGCCGGGCGGTCGCGATCTTGGGGGCGGGCGGCACCGCGAGGGCGATCGCGGCTGCGCTGGCGGCGGACGGGGCGGTGTCTGTCACGTTCTTCAACCGGACGATGGCCCGGGCCGAGTCGGCGTGCTCCGCGCTCGGGGGGGCGTTCCCCGGCGTGCGCTTCCAGTCCGCGCCGCTCGCCGCGGGGGCGTTCCGGCTCTACTCACCGAGCTTCGACATCGTGGTCAACTGCACCTCCGGCGGGGCGGTGGAGACAGTCGCTGGGTTTGACGTCCGGGGCCTGCGGGCCGGGGCGCTCTGGACCGACGTCAACTACTGGATGCCGGACCCGCCGCAGCTCGTCGCGTGCGCCGGTCGGGGCGTCCGAATCCAGCGGGGGATCGGCATGCTCGTGCACCAGGGCGCGGAGAGCTTCCGCTTGTTCACGGGCGTCCCGGTCGACGGGGATACGGTACGCGGCGTGCTCGACCTCGGAGGCTGGTGATGGAGCTGCAGATTCGACGTGGCCCCCAAGTGCTGGGCCCTTTCCGGCTAGCGGACGGCCCCAACGTTGCGGGCCGGGCGGAGGACTGCGACATCCTGCTCCCGAGCCGGCGCGTCTCGCGTCACCACTGCGTGTTCGAGCTGTTCGCCGGGCAGGTGACCGTGCGCGACCTGGGCTCGCACAACGGCGTGGTCGGCGGCGACGGGCGGCGGGTCACGACCCTCGTGATGTCGCCTGGGGACGAGGTGTTGATCGGGGACTACTACATGGGCCTCGTCGAGCACGAGTACACCCAGTCTGAGCAGATCGACCTGGATCCGGAGCTCGCGCCGTTCGACACCTCGATGGACGACGTGTCGCTCGGCTCGGAGGAGGAGCGGGACTACACGGACCGCCTGCCGCCGCGCGTTCGACCCATGCCGCTGCCGCGCCAAGCCCAGCCGCTCCCCGACAACGCGACGGTCACCCGGCGCGGGCCGGTGCTCGAGCACCGAGTCACCCCGTTGGTGCTCCCGGACCTCGCGGAGGCGGGGATGGACGACCTCTCGGTGGGCATGCACCTGATCACCGAGGACACGCCGCAGCCCTTCGTCATGAAGCCGGGCCCGACAATCCCGGTGCTCGGTACACCGCTCTTCCCGCCGTCCGTCGCGGCGGCGCCTCCGTCGGTGACCCCGCGGCCGTCCCCCGTTCCGTCCCGGTCGCGCGCGCGGGGCGCCCCGGACCCGACGCGCTCGATCGCGCCCGAATCCCCCGAGCGGCCCACAGCCCCCGCGCTCTCTGCAAAGCTCGCGTCGCCGGCGCCCGCGCGCTCTGCCAAGGTCGCCCCTGCAGCCCCCGTCGCGTCCGCGTCCCCCGTC
>CALQBK020000038.1 GCA_943328795.2 Bifidobacterium breve | reverse complement strand
TCATCCCGATGCTGGTGCTGATGGCCATCTCGTTCGTCTGGCCCATCGGCGGCACGGCGGGCATCCTGGTCGCGGGCCTGTTCGTCGCGGTCTCGGCCGGCTCGCTGTTGTACAAGCTGAACACGGTGGTCCACACGATGGACGCCGAGCAGAGCATGGAGGCGGGGTACGACCTGTCGTTGAGCATCGTCGTGCTGCTCTGGAACTTGCTCGCGCTGTTCAGCCGCATTCGCCGGCGCTGATCGGCTCGTCTCGGCCGTCGTCTACGACGAGCCGGGCGATCTCCAGGCCCCGGTCGTCGTGGGCCTCGAGCTTCCCGAGCAGGGTCGCCCGGCTGGCGTTCGACGGGAGCAGCCCGGCGCCGTTCCACCACGCGAAGGGCAGGGGCCCAACGCGGCCGAAAACGTGCTTCTCCTTGGCGATACGCACGTTCGTGATCGGGCCGTGGACCCCAAGCCGAGCGGGCGGGTTGCCCTTGCCGCAGGGCTCGAGCGCCGCGAGCTCGGCGACCGCTCGCAGCGTGCACTCGCGCGGGTCGACGTCGAGGTCGTAGTCCTCGACGGGGACGAGGGAGTCGTCGTCGTGGTGCGCTGAGACGAAGGCCGCGAGGCGCTCGCGGAAGGC
The DNA here is from genome assembly GCA_943328795.2 of Bifidobacterium breve. GTDB lineage: Bacteria > Myxococcota_A > UBA796 > UBA796 > SXON01 > CAIUMM01. The sequence goes on along the minus strand of CALQBK020000038.1, from coordinate 29,403 downwards.
GGGGAGGTCCCGCGTGCGCAACGTGAACCCGGCAGCGACGGGGTGCCCGCCGTACCGCAGCAGCAGGTCTGCGACCCCGTCGAGCGCGTGCACCGCGTGGACGCTCGGGACGGAGCGAATGCTGCCGGTCGCCAGCTCGCCGATGATCGACACGGCCGCGCAGGGGCGGTGGTACTCGTCGCGGATCCGCGCGGCGACGATGCCGTTCACCCCCCGGTGCCACCCGTCGTCCTCCGGGCCGCCGATCACGATGAACGCGGGCGGGGCGCCGTCGCCGAGGCCCTCGCGCGCGCGGTCCACCATGCTGGCCTGGATCTCCTTTCGCTCGTTGTTCAGCGCGTTGATCGCGCTCGCCTGCTCGTGGGCCGCCACCGGGTCCCGGCAGCGAAGCAGGCGGACCACCGCGTTGGCGTCCTTCAAGCGGCCCGCGGCGTTGATGCGCGGGCCGATGGCGAAGCCGATGGTCTCCGCGGTGATCGCCCCCGGGCGTACGCCTGCGACCTGGAGCAGCGCCTGCAGCCCGGCGCCGTGCGGGCCGCGGTTCAGCTCCCGCAGCCCGAGGGTGACCAGCGCGCGGTTCTCGGGGGTCGCGAGGTCCACGATGTCGGCGACCGTGCCGATCGCAGCGAGCTTCCAGAGCGACGGCAGGATCGCGTCCCGGCGCGGATCGCGGGCGAGCAGCGCGGTCGCGAGCTTCGTGGACACCCCGCAGGCGGCGAGCGCCTTGTTCGCGTACGCGCACCCGGGCTGGGGCGGGCAGATCACCGCCACGGCGTCCGTCGGCACGGTCTCTCCCGCCGGCAGGTGGTGGTCGACGACGATGACGTCGACACCGAGCTCGCGCGCGAGCCGCACCGTGGCGTGATCGCGCACGCCGATGTCGGCCGTGACGACCAGGTGCACGCCGTCGAGGGCCGCTGCGCGCACGGCGCGCTCGGAGAGGCCGTACCCCTCGGTCATGCGGTCGGGGATGTGGTAGCTCACCGTGGCCCGCGAGCCGCCTGACGCGATCCGGCGGTCGAGGGCCGCGTGGAGGATCAGGCACGACGTGGTGCCGTCCACGTCGTAGTCGGTGACCAGGCGAACGTGCTGACCGTCCGCGATCGCGCGCTCGAGCCTGTCAAGCGCGGCGGCGAGCCCAAGGAGCCCGGCGGGGTCGAGCAGGTCCCCCTGGGTTGGCGCCAGGAAGCCGGCGGCCCCGGGGCCAACGTGCCCTCGCCCGGCGAGCACGCGCTCTCCAAGCGACCCGGCGCTCGCGCCCGGTGCCCGCGCGGCCCAACGCCGCCCCGTCCAAGAAGGGGTCACGGTCGGCGGTCGCTAGAGGAACTGCCAGCCGACCAACAGGCCGCCCAGGAACCCCAGCGCCAGCGCGCCGATGGCGGCGACCGTGATGCTGCCCCAGGGGGTCTGCGGAGCGGACTCGACAAAACGCAGCGGGTGCCGGCGGGCGACGCCCTCGCGCTCGAGCACGATCTCGATGGTGGCGCGGCCGTCGGCCCCGACGGTGGAGCCGAGCACCTCGCGCAGCAGCACGCCGGCGAGCATGCGGGCGTCTACGTGTGCGTCGATCGGCGGGCCCTCGGGGTACCGAGCGCGGGATGGCGACCGGGGCTCGGCCGGGCGAGGGTCTGCGGGGCGGGCGTCTGCGGGGCGGGCGTCCGGGAGGACGGAGGTGGGCGGCAACGACGGCGCGCGGGGGCGCGGGGGCGGCTCGGGGCGCGCGTCGTCGGGGGACGCGACGGGCGCGGGCCCCGTGGTGACGGGCGCGGCCGGCGCGGGCGCGTTGCTCATCGCCGCGGAGGGGGTGGTGGGCGGCGGCGACGCCTCGAACGCTACCGGCGGCGGGGCGGGCTGCTGAGCGACGTGGGCGGGGGCGGGCGCGGGGGCGTCCGCAGAGGCGGCGTCGAGGGATGGGCGACGCTCGGGGGGCGCAGCCGGCCGCGCGGTCGCGCGCTTGTCCACCTTTTTCGCTGTCTTTTTTGCGGCGGCAGGCGCCTTCGGCTCTGCCTCGGCGAAGCTGGGCGGCGCGCCGGGGTCCTGCACGCGGGGAGGGGGGCTCCTCTCCGCGACCGGCGCTGGCTCGGCGAGCTCCGGGGGCGGGGGCGGCAGCCCGTCATCGGCGGCGAGCGCGTCGTCGAGGGACAGCTCGTCATCGCGGTCGACGAACTCCAGCAGGAAGCTGTCCACGTCATCAGGCCGGAGCCGACCTGCGGCCTTCATCCGCTCTGCCGCGGCTTCTTCCTCCGGCCGGACCTTGTGGATCCGCGAGAGGTGGTCGTCGACCACGTCGCGCTCGCTGTCCCGGTCGTCCTTCTGGACCGCCTGCAGCTTCACGGCGTTCTTTTGCCCCGAGAGGTTCTCCCGGATGCGCTTGGTCGCGATCTCGGTGACCTTGTAGAGCGTGTCGAGCACCCCGTAGCCGCTCGCGGCGATCGACTCGACCGTCGGCACGCCGAACGGGTTGAGCTCGGTGATCATGTGATTGACGGGCAGCGCGTCGTCTACGTCGCGCTTGTTGAGCTGCACGACCAGCGGGATGCTCGCGAGGTCGAGCCCGTGTGCGCGCAAGTTCTGCTCGAGGTCGATCATCGCGTCCAGGTTGGCCTGCGCCCGTCCCGCGCTGGAGTCGGCGACGAACACCACGCCGTCTGCGCCTTGCAGGACGGCCTTGCGCGTCTGCTGGTAGTACACCTGGCCCGGAACCGTGAACAGCTTGAAGTGCGCGGTGAAACCCGCGATCTGGCCGAGCTCCACCGGGATGAAGTCGAAGAACAGCGTGCGGTCGCCGTCCGTCGACAGCTGGTGCAGCTCCCCCCGCTGGGCACGCGGGACGAGGCGATGGAGCACCTGGACGTTCGTGGTCTTCCCCGAGAGCGCAGGTCCGACATACACAATCTTCGCCTCAATCTCACGGCGTGCGAAGTTGATGGTGGCCATGTCGCTCCGGCGGCGGTCGAGGAGGGGAGTGAGCAGAAACGCCAAGGCTAACGCGGAACGCAGCGGCGAGGGGGCCTAACCCGGGATGTGCCGCAAGCGGCCTCTCCCGGGTTAGTTATTCTGCTGCGCCCTGCTTCCTTCGCCGACCCCGCACAGAGAAAAGGCGCACCCTGCGGGTGCTCCCTTTTCACACAGGGGGAACGATTCTCAGTCTCTGAGTTTCGTTATATCGCGGGCAGTAGCCCCCGCCCCCGCCTCCGGCCCAGCCCGCCACGTTGCCGCCCGCCTCCGGCCCGCCGCGTCGCACCCCGCCTCCAGCCCGCCGCATTACCGCCGCCCGCCTTCCAGCCTAAACGAACTGCTTCGCGAGCTTCAAGCCCTGCATTTGGTAGTTGCTGGAGAGGTCTCTGCCGTAGAGCACGTCGGGGTCGGCCCGGTTGCGCAGGAGCTCGACGCGGAACAAAGGCTGCCCGTGCTCGAGCAAGAACGGCACGTCCCGCGTGCGAATCTCGAGCACCAGCCGCGCGCCGCTCTCCCCGGGCGCGCCGGTGCCGTAGCCGAACCCGGAGTCGATGAACCCGGCGTAGTGCGTACGCAGCTCACCCTTCGTCGCGTCGAACGGCACGAGCTCGGCACACAGGCCAGGTGGGATCCACAGCCGCTCCCGGGTCGCGAAGATGTAGAACTGCTCGGGCTCGAGCACCACGCCCTCGCCGCTCGGATCGGCCGGGATCGCCGACCAGTACCGCTCGCGGTCGTAGTCGCGCCGGGCGAGGTCGATCGGCGGGCGGTGCAGGCGCGCCTGGTAGCCGACGATGCCCTTGCCATCGCCGTCGTGGAGGTCCACGGACATCTGTACGCCAGGCGTGTCGTCGTCCGCCACCGGGCCCGGCCGGCCGTCCGACCAGCGGATCACCGGGGAGCCGGCCTGCACGTCCGCGAGCTCGTCCGCGCCGAGCCGCGGCCGCCCTCGGGCCAGCCGGAGCTGCCCCAGGGTGTCGCCCCGCCGGACCATCGTGTGGAACGACTGCGGCGTGACCTCGACGTACAAGCGCCCGCGGTACCCGGCCGGCACGAGGTCGAAGGCGTGGCCGTGCTCGGTCAGCAGCCGGACGAAGATGTCGAGGCGCCCGGACGAGCTCTTGGGGTTCGCGCGGCCCCAGACGTCCGGCGGCAGCTCGAGAACCTCCTCGACCTCGACCAGGTAGACCGTGTCCTGTTGGAAGAGCGTCGGCTTCTCCGAGTCGAGCCGCAGCTCGTCCAAGGCGAGCCGGCCGAGCTTCCGTTCGACCCCGCGTGTGCCCGGCAAGAAGCTCGACAGCAGCGGCCACGCGCGGGCCCCGAGCCGCAGGTCGAGCGAGCTCGGTTGGATTTGCGCGGGGCGCACGGGCCGAAGCGCGCTGATCGCGCGGTCCTGGATGAGCGCGCGGAGGTCCTGGCTGACGAGGATGTGGTTCACGCGGCGGGCGTATCCGGGCGACGGGGGGAGGAGCCCGCGGACGTTACTCCTTGTTCATGGACGTTCTCCTCCTCCGGCTCCTCCTCTGGCTGACCCGGCGTGTGTGGGAGGACGCGCTCGGGGCCACGGCGGCGCGGTCACTCCCCGCGGACGCCGTCGCTGCGCTGCGCCCGCTGCTCCCCCAGCTCCCGGAGCTTGGCCGGCCCGGCGCGCGGGACTTCTTGGTCGCGACCGCGTACCTGGTCGCCCTCCACAGGGCGCTCCCAGGGCGGTCGGCCGCCGAGAACGGGGCGCTGTTCCGAGCGGCGTGTGCGTCGCTGCTCGAGCGTGTGCCGCGCCCGGTGCGAAAGCTGCGTAAGTGGCTGTTCTTTCGCCCTTGGTACAACCGGCGGCTGTTCGCGAGCTTGGTCGGCACGTCGACAGGCTCGACTGAGGGGTTCGTCGGCGCGATCGCGGAGGAGGGCCCAGGGGCCTTTGGCGTCGACTACACCGAGTGCGCCTTGCAGAAGTACCTCGCCCGCGTCGGGGCGAGCGAGCTCGGCCCGCACGTCTGTGCGCTCGACTTCCTGGAGAGCGAGGTGTTCGACCTCGGCCTCGTCCGCACGGGCACGCTGATGACCGGCGCGCCGAGGTGCGATTTCCGGTGGCGTCGCGGTTAGGCAGCGTGGCGCAGCACGCGCGGTGCGTCGCGCGATCGACGGGTCGGATCTTGATTCGGCTCGTTCCTCGGCCGCGCGGAGGCCATCGCGCACCCTGCAACGCCTACCCCCGGATCACGCTCACCCTGCGGCCAGCCGGGGTGACCGCCTCGCTGGTGGTCGTCCGCTCTTCGATGGGGGGCAGGCCTGACCGCTGATCGAAGATCATCAGCCACCCATGGTCGAGCCCGAGTTTTCCAAGGTACCCGTCGAGCTGGGCGAGGCCCGCGCGCTCGGGATCCGGGCGACCGTCACGCCAGACCTTCAGCTCGAGCGCGACGCGCTGTCGCCGCCACCGAAGGCACAGGTCCAGTCGGTCACGCCCGAGCGAGTACTCCGGCGTGACCCACCCGCCGCCGTTGGCCACTCGGTCCAGGTACGCCAGCACGACGAGCTGTGCCGCCACCTCGGAGTAGGAGGCCGTGCGCTCCATGGCCGCGCCGAACTGGCGCCAGAACGACAGGAACGAGTCGAGCAGGAGCGCCTCGTCAAGGCTGCCATCGGGCCGGAGCCATGTCGCGGGGATCTGCGGGAGGCCGTGCCGCGGGACGAACGCGAGCATGCGCGGGATCACCGCCGCGTAGATCGGGTTGGCGATGACCAGGCCACCGTCCGGCGCGCGTCGGACGAGCCCTAGGTCGAGGACGTACTGGATGTCGTCCATCGGGACGTTCTCGGCCGCACCGCCGGAGAGGATGGGCTCGATCACCGTGCGGACACGGCCCTCGTGCAGCTTCTCGGCGAGGCTGTCGAGGTGGGTGTCCATCCGGCGCATCAGGTTCTCGGCTGCCTGCTCGATGTCCTCGACGGTGACCGGCGCCCCATCGGTCCGAACGACCCCCACGCACTCCCGCGCGATCGCGTTCACGAGCCACGGTTGGCCCTGGGTAAGCTCCCAAGCGGCGACGAGCGCGGCAGCATCGAAGCTCTGCCCGGTCTCGGCCGTGTGCTGCGCGTACAGCTCGGCGACGTCGTCCGGGGTGAAATTCGCGAGTGTGAAGGAGCCGACCTTGATGTTGAACGGCGAGGCGGTCCCGAGGCGCCCGGAGCCCCCGCTCGCGACCTTGTAGTCCCGGACGTCCCGCAGTCCGACGAGGCCGAGCGCGGCTGGGAACGCCTGGGGCCGGTCCGCGTAGCCGCCGCGGATCTGGCGTAGGATTGTCAGGAGCGCTTCGTCCTGCAGGGCGTCGATCTCGTCGAGGAAGATGACCAGAGGTCGGGATGACGCACGCGCCCAGGCGTTGAGGGCGGTCCCGACACGGTCGCCGCGGGGAGCGTCGGGCCAGGGCGGGGGCTGAAGGTCGGCCAGGAGGTGCGCCTGGCAGGTCTTCCGCCATCGACCGAGGATCGCCGGCTCGAGTCCCTCGAGGTCCTCGCGGAACGGCTCTCCGGTCTCCATGGTGAGGACGACTGAGGTGTACCGTCCGCTGGCGGTCAGGTCGCGCGCGAGCGCCATCAGCGCGGTCGTCTTGCCGCTCTGTCGTGGCGCGTGGATGACGAAGTAGCTCTGACCGTCGATCAGGGCTCGCAGGCCGGGGATCCGGCGATCGGGCGGGAGCATGTAGTGGATGTCTGGCTTGCACGGGCCAGCGGTGTTGAAGGCTCTCGGCATCGCGAGGGAGTATCGCGGGGCTGGCTCATCGCGAGGTTGAGCAGACCGACGGGGTCGCGCCGACGACGAGCTCGACCGCTACCCGATTGAAAGGGTGTGGTAGGGGCGACGCCCCGGATGCGACCCAACGGCGACCAGCCCCGATCCGCGTGCCTCGCCCTCTCCCCCAAAACCGAAGAACCCCGGCCTTTCAGCCGGGGTTCTAAAGGGTGCATCCTAAGAGGGTCGAACTCCTAACCTTCTGATCCGTAGTCAGATGCTCTATCCAATTGAGCTAAGGATGCATGTATCTGGATTTTTTTGAATGGAGGAGGCGGAGGGATTTGAACCCTCGGTAAGCTTTCGCCTACGCATCCTTAGCAAGGATGTACCTTAAGCCACTCGGTCACGCCTCCGTACTATCCGCTGCCCTGCGACAGCGCAACCCGATCAGGACCGGGAAGGGTGGAGGAGGTGGTGAGATTCGAACTCACGGACCACTCACATGGTCTGCGGTTTTCAAGACCGCTGCCTTCAACCACTCGGCCACACCTCCGAAGGGGCGGGGCGCACGCGCAGTAACCTGCGGCGAGTGCCCGTCAAGCGAACGCTATCGTGTGCCCCGTCGCTTGGCGAGCACGAGCACGCCCGCCGCTCACCCGCCGCGGCTAATCCGCTCCATGCCGCCCATGTACGGGCGGAGCACGGCGGGGACGAGCACGCTGCCATCGGCCTGCTGGTAGTTCTCCAGGATCGCGACGAGCGTGCGCCCGACGGCGAGGCTGGAGCCGTTCAGGGTGTGGCACAGCAGGTTCTTCTTCTCGCGCTTGAACCGGAGCTTGAGCCGACGGGCCTGGAAGTCGCCGAAGTTCGTGCACGAGCTGATCTCGCGGAACGCCGCTTGGCCGGGAAGCCACACCTCGATGTCGTACCCGCGGGCGCCGCCGAAGCCGACGTCACCGGCGCAGCGAGCGACGGTGTGGTGCGGCAGGTCGAGCGCGCGGAGGACGGACTCGGCCTGGTCGACGAGCGTGTCGAGGCTGGCCGCGGAGTCCTCCGGGCGGGTGATCCAGACGAGCTCGACCTTGTGGAACTGGTGGACGCGGACGAGCCCGCGCGTGTCGCGCCCGGCGGACCCCGCCTCGCTGCGAAAACACGGCGTGAACGCGTGGTAGCGCACGGGGAGCTGGTCCTCGTCGAGGATCTCGTCCCGGTGCAAGTTCGTGACGGGGACCTCCGCGGTCGGGATGAGGTACGCGTCCTGGCCGGCGAGCCCGCCGGTGATCTTGAACAGGTCCTCTTCGAACTTCGGGAGTTGGCCGGTGCCGGTCATCGTCTCGCGGGTGACCATGTACGGGACCTGGACCTCGCGGTAGCCGTTCTTCTCGGCCATGTCGCAGAACAGGCTGACGAGCGCGCGCTCCATCCGGGCGAGCGGGCCGGTGAGCACCGCGAAGCGGGCGCCGGAGAGCTTGGCCGCGCGCTCTGGGTCGTACATCCCGAGGTTGGCGGCCACTTCGTCGTGGGGGAGCGCGGGGAAGTCGAACGTACGGGGAGTGCCCCACGTGCGCACGATCGGGTTCGACGCGTCCGACGCGCCATCCGGCGTAGCGGCGTCGACCAAGTTCGGCAGCCCGAGCAGCATCGTGCGCTCCTCGTCCGCGACGACAGCGAGCTCGGCCTCGATCGCCGCTGTGCGGTCGCCGATGGCGCGGACCTCGGCCTTGGTGGCCTCGGCCTCCTCGCCGCGCCCCGCCTTCATCAGCTGCCCCACGACCTGGGACTTCTGGTTCCGGGCTTGACGCAGGTCGTCGCCCTCTTTCTGCAGGCCGCGGCGGCGGACGTTGAGCGCGACGAGCGGATCGACGAGGCCGGGGTCCATGCCCCGGCGGACGAGGCTCTGGCGGACGGTGTCGGGCTGGTTGACGAACAAGTTGGGGTCGAGCATCGGCGCCGGATAACCGGGGGCTCGTGAAATCGGTCGTGCCACGTTCTCCAACGCCGACCGTCCCCCCGGCCCCCGTCGCGCTCGTGCTCGTCGTCGCCCTGCTCGCCGTCTCCACCGCCGGCACCCTCGTCCGTCTCGCGCCCGCGGGCGTGCACCCGCTCACGTTGGCCTTCGGCCGCGTGCTGCTCGCCGGGTTCCTGCTGCTCCCGTTCGGCCTGCGCGGCTTTGTCCTCCCTTCGCGCCGGGACTCGCTGCTCACCCTGCTCGCGGGCACGTTCCTGGCCCTGCACTTCTGGGCCTGGTTCAGCTCGCTGTTGCTCACGTCCGTCATGCGCTCGACCGTGCTGGTGTGCACCACGCCGGTGTGGGTCGGCCTGCTGGAGGCCCTCGTCCTCAAGAAGGCCCCGCCCGTCCGCTACTGGCCCGGAATCACGCTCGCGCTGGTCGGCATCGTCGGGCTCGCGCTGCGGCAGGCCCCCGGCACCGGCTCGGTCACGGGGGACGCGCTGGCGCTGTTGGGGAGCTGGCTCGGCGCCGGGTACTTCGTGCTCGGCAGCGTGATCCGGCCGCGCGTCGGCATCGGGGTCTACGGCCCCGCGGTGTGCCTCGCGTCGGCGCTCGTGCTCCTGGTCTTGGCCCTGGCTGTCGGCGCGCCGTTGATGCCGATCGGGGACGGCGCGGTCGGCGCGGTCGGGGTGATCGCCGGGCTGGCGGTCGGGCCGCAGGTGCTCGGCCACGTCGGTTTCAACTGGGCGGTGAAGTACGTGCCCGCTCGCGTAATCGCGGCGGTGATCCTGCTGGAGCCGGTCGGGGCCTCGGCGGTCGCCGCGGTGTTCTTGCACGAGCTCCCGACCCCGGGGGACGGCGCGTGGGCGCTGGTCCTGCTCGCGGGGGTCGGGGTCGCCTGCAGCTAGCTCGGACGGCTCCTCAGGGCACGCTCACGGCGTCCGAGACGCCCCCGGCGGCGACGCTCCAGTCCCCGCTCGGCACGTTGCCGAGCGTGTAGGTGACGTCGTAGTGGCACATGCAGTCGCAGGGCGTGCCGCCCTCGGTGTAGGTCACGTGGATGGTGCCGTCCGCGGCGGTGGCCGAGGCTGCGAGGCTGACGCAGCAGGTGGCGCTCACGGCGTCGTGCTCGACGTCCACGGTGTTCGCGGAGCTCCCGGCCTCGGCGCGCAGGGCCTCGGTGAGCGTGCCGCTGTCGCCGTCGCAGTCCTGCTGCACGAAGTTGGTGACGGTGATGTCCCCGCCCACGGGCGAGGTGTCGTCGGTGGACGCCGGACAGCCGGCGAGGAGGGAGAGGAGTGTGAACAGCATGACTAGCCCTGGGTGTGCGGTTGCGGGGTGGGGGCCAGCGAGGGTCCCGATTCAAGCGATTCCAGGGTGTTGGAGCCCGCTTGTCTGCGCAGCGCCCGGGCTGGCCCCCGCGTCAGCATACCCGCGGAGCCAGGCCCCCGCCTGCACTTCGAGGTGCTCGCGGAACGGCAAAGGGCGGATTGCGCGCTCGAGCATCGAGAACAGGGCCTCGGTGCGACACTCCCTCCGCATCGTCCGGGCGTCGGGCTCCCCGGAGAGGATCCACGCGCGCTCGGTGGGGTTCGCGAAACGGAGGAGGGCTGCCGGGCAGTGCACGGCGATGCGCAGCCCCTCGGCGTGGGCGGGGCGCTCGGCGAAGAGCCTGCGCACGCGCGGGATGTGGTACCGCGCGGTGACCACCAGCACGCGCCGCCAGCCGCGCTCCCCGGCCAACGAGAGCGCCCGGACGACCTCCTCGCGCGTCGAGCGCGTCAGGTCCTCGCGGTGGATCCGCCCGTCCTCCACGTCCAGCTCCCGCAGGAGGGCGGCCACGATGGTGCTCCCGGTCTGCTCCTGGCCCTTGAGGCGGGCCTCGAGCGTCGCGACGGTCGCCCCCGTGCCCCGGCTCACAGCGGCAGCTGCGGCCGCCCGGGCGCGCAGCTCGCGCATCGCGCGGCCCGGCTCGATCCGGAGCTCCTTGCCGAGCACCAGCACGCCGTCGAACTCAAGCACCGGGCGCCCGGAACGGACCGTCGACGTGCTCGATCCCGAGCTCGAGCTGCGTGCGCTCGTCGGTGCAGAACGCTTCGACCGCGCGCTTGAACCCGGGGTCCGGCAGGTAGTGCGCGCTCCAGGTCAGGTTCGGCAGGTACCCGCGCTGGAGCTTGTGCTCCCCTTGCGCGCCCGCCTCGACGCGCCCGATCCCCTCGCGGAACGCGAGGTCGAGCGCCATGTAGTAGCAGAGCTCGAAGTGCAGGAACGGCACCTGCCGGAGCGCGCCCCAGTTCCGGCCGTAGAGCGCGTCCTTCCCCCGCAGGTGCAGGGCCGCGGCGACGAGGTGCCCGCCGTCCTCTGCCGTGGTGAGGATCACGGCGTCGCCGAGCGCGTCGGCCATCTTTTGGAAGAACGTCGGGGTGAGGTAGGCCTGTCCCCACTTTCGGTCGGAGTTCGCCAGGTAGAGCTTGTGGAACTCTGCCCAGTCCCGGGGCGTGATGTCCGCGCCGATCCGCGTGTGGAGCGCTAAGCCCGAGGCCTGCGCGAGGCGGCGCTCTCGGCGTATGTCCTTTCGCCGGTGGCTCTGCAGCGTCGCGAGGAACGCCTCGAAGTCGGGGAAGCCGGGGTTGTGGAAGTGGAACTGGTAGCCGGCGCGGAGCACCCAGCCGCGCGCCTCGAAGGCCGCGCGGTCGGCCTCCTCCAAGAAGGTGACGTGGGCGGAGGAGTATCGGCCGGCGCGGGTGGCGTCTTCGATCGCGGCGACCAGGCGGTCGCGGGTGCCTGCGGCGGCCGCGGGGCGGACAAGCAGGCGCGGGCCCGGCACGGGCGTGAACGGCACGCCGACGAACAGCTTCGGGTAGTAGCGCCCGCCAGCCCTCTGCCAGGCCTGGGCCCACGCGTGGTCGAACACGTATTCGCCGTAGGAGTGGGCCTTGAGGTACAGCGGGGCGATGCCGTCCGGCTTGCCGTCGGGGCCGTTGATCACGATGGGCTGTGGTGTCCAGCCCGCTGCCGGCACCGCGGAGCCGCTGGCCTCCAGCGCGTCGAAGAAGCCGTAGGACACGAACGGGTTTGCGTCACCGGCGCAGGCGTCCCAGGCGGCGTTGTCGAGCTGGGCGGTGATTCGGACAGGGGCGGGCATCGCCTCTCCTATCCGTGACCGGGACCACCGCGCGGCCGCTTGACCGGACCGTGGGCGGGGCTACCCTCTCGCGGCAATCACCCCCCCGGAGTTTCTATGAGCCTCATCGGTCAGCCCGCCCCTACCTTCACCCTCTCGGACAACACCAAGGCGAAGGTCTCGCTCGAGGGCCTGCGCGGCAAGAAGGTCGTGCTCGCGTTCTACCCGGCCGCCTTCACCGGCGTCTGCGAGAAGGAGGTCTGCACGTTCCGTGACGCGTTGGCGGAGCTCAACGGGCTCAACGCCACTGTCCTGGGCATCAGCGTCGACGCGCCGTTCTCGAACAACGCGTTCGCGGCCAAGAACAACCTGAACTTCCCGCTGCTCTCGGACGTCACGCGGGACGTCGTGAACGCCTACGGCATCGCGCTGCACGACTTCGCGGGCGTGACCGGCCTCACCGTCGCCAAGCGCGCGGTGTTCATCGTTGACGAGAACGGCGTGGTCACCTACGAGTGGGTTGGCCCGAACCCCGGCGTCGAGCCCGACTACAGCGCGGTCACGGCCGCTCTCGGGTAGCGGGCCTCCCCGCTGCTACTTGATGAACCTGGCCTCGCCCTTCCGGAGGCGGGTCACGCGCGCGCCTTCGGCGGCAGCCGAGCGGATGCAGCCGTCCCTGCCGACCACCCAGTCATCCCCGCGGGGGTTGGCCGGGATCGGCGCGTTCGCCCACGCGAAGAAGTCGGCGGGCGAGGGCGGCGGCGCGCCGTGGGCCTCTCGGTACGCTGCGCAGGCCGGTAGGAATGTCTCGGCCAGCCTGTCGTGGTACAGCCGGGCGAGCTGCACGTCGACGTCCGCGCGCTCGGGCTCGGAGAGCTCGGCCTTGCGCCGGTTCTCCAGGTAGGCGATCGCGCCCGCCCGGTCGCCCCCGTTGCTGCGCATCGCCGCGGCGGCCGCGCTGTACCAGCGGGCGGCCTGCGGCGCGTGGGCGGCGCGCTCCAGCCAGTCCGCCGCCGTCGTGGTGTCGTCGTGGTAAAGGTACTGGTTCATCGCGTACGAGAACGCGAAGTACCCGTCGTCTGGCACGTTGTCGGCGCCGCGCTTGAACACCTCGTCGCTGCCATCGACGTCCCCGAGCACCCGCAGCAGCGACCCGCCGTAAAAGTACGGGGAGCGCCAGTGCGGGTCGAGGTCCGTCACCGCCAGCATCGTCCCCCGCAGCCACTGGATCCAAACGGGGTCGAGGTCCGTCTTCCAGCGCTCGCCGAACACAAGCACGGCGCGGATCCACAGCAGGTCTGCCAGGGGCTCTGCCTGGTCGAGCGAGGCCGCCTGGAGCATCGGCCCGTTCGGCGCGAACACCAGCGGGTTCTCCGCCGCGCGCTGCATCCGGGTGACGTCTGCCCGCGGCTGGCTGAGCGCCACCGTGGCCCCGCCGGCGAGGCAGGCGCTGGTGAGCGCAGCGGTGGTGAAGAACTTCACAAGGAGCCCTTATTTCGGGGGAGCGGCCAGCGCCCGGCGGACGTAAGCTGCCCACGATGTCACGCAACGTCACCCCCACCGAGCTGTCCCTGGAGGACCAGCGGTTGTTTTTCGACGACGCCCCGAGCGGGATCGTCGTGGCGACGACCGACGGCACTATCTTACGGGTGAACGCGGCGTTCTGCAAGTTCGTCGACCGGTCGGCGGAGTGGCTGATCGGGCGCAACGTCGCGGACGTGTCGGACCCGGAAGAGGCGGTGAACGCCGTGCTGCGGCGAGAGTTCGTCAGCCCGGTCACGATCGAGAAGCGGTACCTCCGCCCTGACGGCACGGTCGTCACCGCGCTCCTGACTGTGAGCGTCGCCCGCGACGCGCTCGGGCGGCAGTTGACCGTCGGCAGCATCGTCGACGTCACCCAGCGCGCGAACGCCGACGCCCGGCTCCGGCACTACAGCGTGCACGACGCCCTCACCGGCCTCCCCAACCGCGCGCTGTTCTTGGACCGCCTCGAACAGACACTCGCGCGCGGCGAGTGGGGCGTCTGCGCGGTGATCGGGCTCGACCACTTCCGGCACGTGAACGACGCGCTGGGGCGGTCCGCTGGAGACCGCCTCCTCGTCGATTTTGCGCGCCGGTTGGAGCAGCTCGTCGGGAAGAACGGCACTGCGGCCCGGATCGGGGATGACGAGTTCGCCGTGCTCGCCGCGACCACCCCGCGTGAGCTCGAGGCCATCCGGCACACGCTGCCGCACTTCCGCACCTCGGACGGCTTCGCGCTCACGGCCAGCGTCGGCGTCCGGGAGTTCGAGGAGGGCGTCGCGGTCGACGCGCTGCTGGCCGACGCCCAGCTGGCGCTGCACCACGCCAAGGCCTCCGGGCGCGACCGGCTGGTCCGGTACGCGACCACCCTCCGCGGCCAAGTGTCCCGGGCGATGTTGGTCGAGCGTCGCCTTCGCCGGGCCTTGGACGTTGGCGAGCTGCAGGTGCACTACCAGTCGATCCACTGCTGCGGGGATGGCGCGCTCACCGGGTTCGAGGCCCTCGCGCGCTGGAACGACGACGAGCTCGGGTTCGTCGCGCCGACGGAGTTCATCCCGATCGCCGAGGCGCACGGGCTCATCATGCCCCTCGGCGCCTACGTGCTGCGGAAGGCGGTGAGCCAGCTGGCGCGCTGGCGGGCGGAGGGCCACGGGGACCTCACGATGTCGGTCAACGTGTCCACGCTCCAGCTCGGGGATCCCGCGCACGTCGCGGCGCTGCTCGCGCTCCTGAACGAGCGAAACGTGCCCGCGCACCTCCTGAAGATCGAGCTCACCGAGAGCGTGTTCCTGGACATGTCGCCCGACGTGACCGAGGGGCTGTTGGCGCTGTCCGACACGGGCGTTCAGCTCGTGCTCGACGACTTCGGCACGGGCTGGTCGTCGTTCGGCTACCTCCTGGAGCTGCCGTTCAAGGGCCTGAAGGTCGACCGCAGCTTCGTGACCGACGTGTACACGAACCCCCGCCGCCGCGGCCTGGTCCGCGCGGTCGCGGAGCTGGCGCGCAACCTCGGCATGCACTGCGTCGGGGAGGGCGTCGAAAACGAAGCGCAGCGCGCGTGCCTCGCCGAGCTCGGCGTCGGGCTCGTGCAAGGCTGGCTCTACGGCCGCGCCATGGCCCCGGAGCTCGTGCGCTTCCCGGACGACGAAGACGACGGGGACGAACACACCCACCCCGGCGGGCCCGTCTCCCTCCCTGGGGGCAGCGCAGTGCGGGCGCGATCCGGATAGCTCCACCCCGATGTTGCTCGCTGTCCTGCTTGGGTGCCCCACCGCGTTCCACGGAGACTCCGACGGGGACGTCGACGCAGACACCGACGTGGACGCGGACACCGACACCGACACGGGCCTCACGCTCGAGGAGGACGACGCCCGGGTCCGCGCGCTCACCGGGCTCCCCGAGGGCCAGGACCCGGCGGCACCGCCCCTGCTGGTGCGCATCGACTACGTGGTGGACGGGGACACGTTCTATTGCACGCCGGACGGCACGAGCGAGTCGCTCAAGGTCCGGATGATCGGCATGGACACCCCCGAGATCGCCCATGACGACCCCGCGGAGTGCTACGGCAACGACGCCTGGGCGTACAGCGAGAGCCAGCTCCTGGACCACCTCGCCTGGCTCACCTTCGACGAAGACCCGGACGACGACTACGGGCGCAGCCTGAACTACGTGATCCGGGACACGACGGAGGCCGGGTTCTTCAACCGGAACCTCGTGCGGAACGGCTATGCTCTCCCCTTGACGATCGCGCCTGATGACACCTACCAAGCCGAGATCCAGTCCGACGCCGACGCAGCAGAGGCCGAGGGCCGAGGGCTGTGGTCGGCCTGCGGCTCGTAGGCGTCGATGATCCCGGACCTCTTGCTCACCCTGCTGTACGTCATTTTTGCTGTCATGGCCGCCGCTGGGCTCGGCACGTACCTGCTCGCGCGCCGCGCGGCGCAGAAGGTGAGGTCGTTCCGCGTGAACCGCAGCCTGCCGCGGTTGACGGCCCGGCCCGTGCGCCCGGCCCGGGTCGAAGAGGGCGCGGACCTGCTCGCGTACCCGCGCAAGCTCGAGTCGCTCGAGCAGAAGCTCGGCGACCGGCACCGCGCGGTGCAAGAGCAAGCGATGGTGTTGGACGCTCGGCTGGTCGAGGTGCAGCAGAAGCCGGGGCGCGAGGAGCTCGTACGCAAGTACCAGCAAGACGTCGCGTTGCTGCGCTCCCGGGCGGCGTCGATGCGGCGGGTGCTCGCGATGGTGTGGAAGACGCGCGCGGTGTTGCTGTTCCGCGCGCACCTCGCGATCACCGCGCGACGTCGGCCGCAGCTCGGCAAGATGCCCGACCCGTCGGCGCCGAACCTGGACCTGCGCAGCGCCCAGCAGACCTTTCACGCCGCGGCGTCCGCGGTGAAGTTCTACATGGACGTGGTCAAGGAGCGGGCGGCAGAGCTCCCCCAGGTGCGGCCCGACGTGCCGCTCGCTGCGGAGGTGGACCCCGCCATCGAGGCGACCATCCTGCACGAGCAGGAGCGCACCGCTGCGGCGTACGCGGACCTGGTCGAGGACATGGACCGGCTGTGCGACCACCTGACCTGGTTCGGGGACCACCTGGCCTCGCGGGCGACGCTGGACGGAGGGAACGCCGAGCCGGGGATCTCCCCGGACTCCGGGCCGCTGCTCGAGGAGGTCGACAAGGCGCTGCGCGAGCTGTCCGAGCTCTCGCGGTCGATGGACCCGATGGTGGCGGACGACGCGGTGGCGAACCTCGAGAGCGACATCGGGAAGCTCGAGGAGTCCGGCCTGGAGGCCGAGGCCGAGGCCCGGGCGCAGCTGGAGGTCGAGAAGCTCTTGAAGGAGGGGGACACGTGGGGATGAACGAGCTCGAGGTGGCATGTGCAGGCGCGGCGGAGCGTGCGCTCGCGGTTGAACCGGGCGAGGCGCTGTTCGACCTCGACGGCACGCTGATCCACGGCGACATCGGCGAGTCGGCCGTGGCAGTGCTGAACCCGCCGGGGTGGGACTGGGGCGCGTACCACGCGCTCGTCGACAGCGATGACATGGCCGTGCGCACCGCGGGCTCGATCACGCAGGCGCTGGTCACCGCCCAGGCCCTCGCTGGGCTCACGGTCGCCGAGATCGAGCGGATCGTGGACACCGCGTTCGCCGAGGGGCTCGTGCGCCCGTGCGAAGAGACCTGCGCGCTCGCGCATCGCCTCGCGCTGCACCACCGGGTGTGGATCCTGACCGGCAGCGCCGAGGTGCTCGGCCGCGCCGTCGCCCCGCGCGTCGGCCTGCGGAACGTGATCGGGCTGCGCCTCGGCTTCGACGGCGACAGGCTCACGGACAGGGTGATCCCGCCTGTCACCATCGCGTCCGGGAAGATCAACGCCGCGTGGGTGGCGGTTGGCCGGCGGCCGGCGTTCGCGATTGGCGACAGCCCTTGGGACATGCCGCTGCTGCAGCACGCTCGCTCGCGGCTCGGCGTAGGGCGCATCGCAGGGGTCACCTGATGCAGGCGATTCAGCTCGGGCCCTCGCCTTACGCGGCCCTCGGCACCCCCGCGATCGAGGCGCTGGTCACGCGCTTCTACGACGTGATGGAGGCCCAGGAGCCCGCCCTCGCGCGGCTCCACGCCTCGGACGCCACGCCCCACGACGGGCGGGTCTCGGCGGGCTCGCGCGAGCGCTTTGCGTTGTTCTTGGTCGGGTGGCTCGGCGGGCCGCAGACCTACACCGAGCGCCATGGTCACCCGCGCCTCCGGATGCGGCACGGGCACGTCCCTGTCGACCTGGCCATGCGGGACGCCTGGCTCCGGTGCATGGCGGTCGCGATGGACGGAGACCCGCGGTTCGTGGGCCCGCTGCGCGACTACTTGGACGGGCGCTTCGCCGAGGTCGCCGACTTCATGCGCAACGTGCGCGAGTAGCGGCCCGCGGGTAGAGGCGCGCGGTGCAGAACTGGAAGATCACGCTCGCGTACGACGGCCGCAAGCTGTGCGGCTGGCAAGCGCAGCCCGGCGTCCGCACCGTGCAGGTCGAGACCGAGCATGCGCTCTCGACGCTGTTCGGCGGGGAGCGCGTGGTCCTCCACGGGAGCGGCCGCACCGACTCGGGTGTGCACGCGCTCGGTCAAGTCGGCAGCTTCGTGGCTGAGAAGGAGCGCCCGCCGGAGCGCGTCCGGCTCGCGCTGAACGCGCTGTTGCCCGAGGACATCTCGTGCTTGGCGGCGGAGCACGCCCCGCCCGAGTTCCACGCGCGGTTCTCGGCGCGCGGGAAGACCTACCGCTACCTGCTCGACGACACCCGGGTCCGCTCCCCGTTTTGGTCTGGGCGCGCGCTGCGGCTGCGGCAGACGCTCGACTGGGACGCGTTCGACGCCGCGCTCGCGTGCTACCGCGGCACGCACGACTTCTCAGCGTTCCAGGGCCCGCCGAGCGGTCCCCCGCGCCGCACGGTTCGCACCATCGAGACGTGCGAGCGCACCGTCATGGTCGGCCCCCACGGCACCGTCCACGCGGTCACCGTGGTCGGCCCCGGCTTCTTGCGGTACCAGATCCGCATCATGGTCGGCACGGCGCTCGAGGTGGGGCTCGGCAGGCGGGACCTGGCGAGCATCCCCGAGCTGCTTGCGCTTGGCCCTGCCGGGACGCGCGACGCCGCGGGGCGCACGGCCCCGCCGGACGGGCTGTACTTGGTCGCCGTGCGGTACTGATCCCGCGGCTACCGAATCACCGCCCCGTTCGACTCCTGCAAGAACACCCCGTCCCGCAGCACGTAGCGCTCGTTCTCCACCTCGGGGTCCTTGCCCTCCTCCTGCGCCGTCGTGCGGGTGACGTACGCGGTCTTCCGCTTCCCCGAGAACGTGACCTCGAACTGGCTGTCGTTCGGCGGGTCCACGAGGCCACCCAGCGACAGCGCGAGCCGGGCGCTCCCGATCTTCACCGGCGCGGGCGCCTGGTAGCTCACCCAGTCCTCGCGGTAGTCGGCGCACGCCTCCACCCCGACGCGCACGTGCACCAGCGGGATCCCGGACTTGCTCGCGGGCACGAGGTCCGCCGTCGCGGTCGCCCCCACCTGCGAGATATACCCGCCGCCCGCGGGCTCGAGATCGATCTGCATCGTGCCGCCGGCCCTGAGGTTCGGCTCCAAGATGCGGACGCGCACGCTGAAATCTGCCATCCACGCGACCGTGACCAGCTCCTTCTCGCCGTCGAGGTCCATGTCGACCTCCCAACGTGAAGGCGTCAGGTCCCCGCCGAACACCCACCCCTCGTGCTCGCCGCTCACGCGGTACCACTGGTCGACGCGGTCTGCGACCATCGCGACGGCGCCGGCCTCTTCGACGCGAACCTGCTCCCCGAAGCCGAGCACGCCGACCCGCGCGCCGCCGGGGGCGTCGAGGACGTCGCTGCCGGTAGCGGCGTACAGCGTGGTCTTCGCCGGCCAGTGGGCGAACGTGTACGCCTGGACGTCGGTGGCGTCTGCGCTCTCGGGGCGCGAGTAGGAGAAGTTGGGCGCGGGCGCAGCCAGCGCGAGGGGGAGCAGCGAGATCAGCATGGGGTCACGATTTCCCGGTGAGGGAGCGCCGGAGGGCGTCTGGCATTGGCGGCAGGGTCTGCAGCCCGGAGCGGTTCTCGGGGCCGAGGAAGTCCTCCTCGGGCGCCCAGAGCTGCGGGCCCACGGTGTGCCCGGAGGTGTCCGGCTGCACGGGGCCGTACCGGGGCGCGAGCGAGCGGTCGCCCCCGCTGGCCGCCGGCAACACGAGGCTCGTGAACCGCCTCGCGACGATGGCGGGCGGGCGCTGGGTCTGGTGCCCGCCCGCGGTCGTCGAGCCTTCGCTCGCGGCGACGACAGCGGCGGACTGCGAGTCCGGTGTGCTGTCGTCCACCCGCGGACCGGCCCGCCCCGGACCCCGCAGTGCCGAGGGCCGGAGGGGACCGCCACCTCGCGCCGGTCTCCCCGGTGGCCGGCTGTCCTGCGAGCCGCCCGCGCGCCGCTGGCGGCGCTGCTGCAGCGCGCGGTCGGTGACGCCGAGCCGCGCCGCGGCGCGCTGGAGGTTGCCCTCCTCCTCCTCCACCACGAGGTCCACCGCGAGGTCGCTGACCCGCTGCGCGATCTCGGGCAGGCGGATGCCCTCCGTGAGCATGCCTCGGACGACGGTCTCGAGATCGCCGGGGGCCGGCGTGCCGGTGAGCGGGGCGGTGGGGTGCCCTTCGCCGGTTCGCCCGCGGTACGCGGTCGCTGCGCTGGGGCCGGCCACGTCGTCCCGGGGGAGCGCGCCCAGGGTCACGACGCCGTTGCCGCAGTGCCGGGCGGCGACGCGCTGCACGAACTGGCGCAGCTCGCGGACGTTCCCGGGCCACTTGCGGGCGGCGAGGTAGTCCAGCACCAGCGGGTCGAACCCCGCGCAGCCTGGGCGCATCGTGTCGAGGAAGTGCGCCGCGAGCTGGGGGATGTCCGCCGAGCGCTCCCGCAGCGGCGGGAGCCGGATGACGGCCGACGCGATGCGGAAGTACAGGTCCTGCCGGAACGTGCCGTTCAGCACCGCGGCGGACAGGTCCCAGTGCGTCGCGCAGACGAGGCGGAACGTGGTCTTGCGCCACCGATCGGAGCCGACGGGCTTGAACGTGCCCTCCTGGATCACGCGCAGCAGCTCGGCTTGCAACGGCAGCGTGAGCTCCCCGATCTCGTCGAGGAAGAGCGTGCCGCCGTTCGCGCGCGCCAGCGCACCTTCGCGGGCCCGGTCCGCGCCGGTGAACGCGCCCTTCTCGTGCCCGAACAGCTCGCTGCCGGAGAGGGTGGGCACGATCGTCGTGCAGTCTACGGTCACGAGCTCGCCCTTGCTCGCGCGGGCATCGAGCGCGTGTACGAGCCGCGCGGCGAGCTCCTTGCCGGTCCCGCTCTCGCCCCCGAGCAAGAGGTTGATGTCGCTGAACCGCGCGAGGTCGATCAGCTCACGCAGCACCCGCGTCCACGCGGGCGTCTCGCCGATCAGCGTGGTGGTGACCTCGGGGGCGGTCATCAGCTCGTCGATCTGGAGCCAGCGCTCGAGCCGGTCCGCGATGCCGTCCAGGTCCGACAGGTGGACCACGTCGTTCGCGCCCTGGCGCATCGCATCCCACGCCGCTTTCTCGCTCGGGGCGGTCTCGGTGACGAGGATGATCCGCTCGACGCCGCTCTTCGACCAGCTGTGCAAGCGGTTGAGCAAGCCGCCGTCTACGAGCCTGCAGCACACGACCAAGTACCGGCCGTTCGGGCTCCGGTTCACCGGCAGCTTGCGGGCCTTCAGGCGCTCGACCACCTTCTCCGATCCCCCGCTGGCGCTGGGGTCGGCGGCGATGACCGAGATGTCGTCTCTTCCCCACATGGGCGCTGCTCCTGCCGGGTGAACCCGAGTGTTCGCCTAGAGTAACGGGCAGGCGGTCAGGACGGGACGAAGTCGAGGGTCCAGGCGGCCCACCGGATGACCACGGTGTCGCCGAAGAACAACCAACAGACCGCGCCAATCGCCAGGAAGGGCCCGAACGGCAGCGCGGTGAGCATCCCGCTGCGCTTGCCGACGCTCGCGACCAGCCCGAACACGGCGCCGAGCAGCCCCGAGACGGTCAGGATGAAGACGAGCGCCGGGTAGGTGCCGAAGTAGCTCCCGAACAACGCCAACAGCTTCGCGTCCCCGAGCCCCATCCCCTCGCGCTTGCGAACCAGCCGGTAGATGGCCATCAGGCTGACCAGGAACAGCCCGCCGAAGGTCGCGCCGATCACCGACTGCTGCCAGTCCGGGGCTCCGGTGTACCCGAGGAACGTGAGCAGCGCGGCGCCCCCGACGCCGATGGGCACGCTGTAGATGCTGAACGCGTCGGGGATGATCTTGTGCCGGAGGTCGATGAACGTGAGCCCGACCATCGCAAACAGGAGCCAGCCGTACCACAGGAACGCGACAACGTGCGCCTGGTCGAAGTCCGCGACGTCGGGCATCACCCGCCGGAACAGCAGGACGGTCAGGACGCAGAACAACGCCTCGATGGTCGGGTAGAGCGCCGAGAAGGGGGTCTTGCAGTCGCGGCACTTCCCGCCGAGCCAGAACCACGCGAAGATCGGCACGTTGTCGTAGGGCCGCACGGAGTTGCCGCAGTGGGGGCAGGCGGAGCCTGGCCACGCGACCGAGCGGTCCTCCGGCATGCGCACGATGCACACGTTGAGGAAGCTGCCGAACAGCGCGCCAAGCACGCCGGCGGTCACCTGCATCCCGAGGTACAGGTCGTCGAGGGTCAAACCGGCAGGTACCCGCGGCCGAACAGCACGCGCTCGATGGGGTGCATCGCGTGGAGGTGGGCGAGCCGCTGCACCAGGTCGTCAATCGCGCGCAGCTCGGCCCGGCCCATGTCGACGTCGTAGGTGACCCCGCGGAACCCGCGCACGGCCTCGGGGTAGCTGATGTCGTGCAGCCGGCCGGCGTCAGGGGTGCCGAACGCGCCGTCAAAACCCGCGCTGTACCAGGCCCCGATGACCTGGTCCGCTGCGTCGAGCGCGCCCTCGGACCCGGGGCCGTCCTTGAACATCAGGTGGATCGGCAGCTGGTCCCACGGGCACTGGGTCGAGACCCGCACGTCGAACTCCTCGTGCTCCCACTTGAACTGGACAGGGGCCTGGGCGAGCGCCGGGAACTCGGCGAGCTGCACCACCATCGGCTGGTCGCCGACCTGGCCGACCTGGTTGGTCATCTCGTTCACCAGGTCCACCCGCACGCCGGCGTAGGGCCGCGCGCCGGCCGGGATGATCGGCACGGGGCGGCCGTCCGGGCCGCGTCGCATCTTGGCGGGCTCCGCGATCCAGCCCTTGGCCGGCCCCTTGAGGTAGCCGTTGAACATCTCGACGTAGCTCTCGCGGTGCGCCTCGAGGAAGTTCTTCGGGTGCAGCTTCCGGGCCAGGTAGAGCCGGATCTCGCCGAGCAGCGCCTTGATCCCGCGCACAGCGTCGGGGTCGTCGGCGTCGCGCGCCACGTAGCTGTCGAGCTCCGCGAGGCCGTCGTCCACGCGGCCCCAGCCGAGAAGAAGGAGCCCGAGCTGCTGCTGGGCCCGGGGCTGGCCCGGAGTGCGCGCCAGGATCTGCCGGTAGGCGTCTGCCGCCTCGACGGGGTGGTCCAGGTCCTCGTGTGCCGCGGCGAGCGAGAGGGTGAAGCCGTCCAGCATCTCGGCGGCCTTCTGCGTGTCGCCCTTCGCGGCCAGCTCGTGGGTCATCGCGATCGCCTGCTCGACGAGCGGGAGCCCCAGGTGGGCCTCGCCGAGCTGGAGCTGGACGACGCCGAGCGCGTGGACGAGATCGGGCCGGCTTGGCGCTGCGCCGATGGCCTCCATCAGGAGCTCACGGGCCTTTCGCGGGTCATCCCGGCCGAGGGCTTGGAGCGCGCTCTCTGCGAGGAGGTTGATCTCGGTCTCGTTCACGGCTCGGCCTCGGGGTCGGCCAGCAAGTATCCGGGGCTGGGCCTTGATACGAGCGAGGGATGAACGCGCCTGTGCCCGGCAGCCCGAAGGCCTCTCCCCCCGCGGGCGCGTTTCACCGCCGTCCGCTGCCGGACGGCCTGGTCGACTTCTCGTCGCAGGAAGGGCGCACGTTGTTGAGCCAGGCGATGGCTGCCGGCGACGCCGAGGCGTTCTTCCCGCTCGTGGCGCAGCTGCACACGCAGGCCGAGCCGGCGTGGTGTGGGCTCGGCACGCTGGTGACGGTGCTCAACGCGCTCGACGTGGACCCCGGCCGGGCCTGGAAGGGCCCGTGGCGCTGGTTCGGCGAGGAGCTGCTCGACTGCTGCAAGTCGCTCGAGTTGGCGACCGCCGAGGGGCTCACGCTCGTCGAGGTCGCGTGCCTCGCGCGCTGCAACGGCGCGCTGGCCGAGCCGGTGCACGCCCATGCGGGCGGCGAGGGGGCCTTCCGGGCTGCGTTGACCGACTGCGTGCGCGCGCCCGCGGGGCCGTTCCTGGTCGCGGGCTACGACCGGGCGACGATGGGGCAGACCGGCGCGGGGCACTACTCGCCGCTGGCCGCCTGGCACGCCGAGCGTGACCTGGTGCTGATCCTCGACGTCGCCCGGTTCAAGTACCCGCCGCACTGGGCGCCCGTGAGCCAGCTGTGGCGCGCGATGACGGTGCCGGACCCCGCGACGGGGCTCCCGCGCGGGTGGATCCACTTCTCCCGTGCGCCGGGCGTGGACGTCACGGCGGACGAGGCGGGCGCGTTGTCCGAGCGGCTGGCCGCGCTCGGCGGGGTGGGGGTGCCCAAGTGCCCGGGGAAGGGGTGAGCCGGGGCGCCGACGCTACCCGATCGACTCGCCGTGGAACATCCAGCCCGTGCGGGGGAGCTCGTGGGCGTGGTCGGCGTACCAGCGGTTCCACGCCTCGCGGTGGTGGACCTGGACGCGCCAGGGCCCGTCCACGTCAAATGGCAAGCGCACACCGGTCGAGATCACGAGCTCGTCGTACCCGACCGTGCGCACGCCTGCGTCGTCGTGGCCGAGCCGGTCGAGCATGTCGCGCACGCCGAACGGCTTGCCGTACCGGAAGCGCCGGTGCTCGTCGAAGTTGTGCTTGTTCGCCTCCCACCAGGCCTCCCAGCGCTGGCGGGGGTGCCCGTCCTCGAGCGACTCGATGTGCCCCGTCAAGAGCTCCAGCGCCGTGACCGCGAGGTTCGACCGCTGGGGGTCGCGCGCCACCAGGTACTCGATCAGCCGCGGCACGGCCCGGGTCGACCCCAAGAGCCCGAGCCCGTGGATCGCGCCAGCGCCGATGGCGCCTTCCTTCTCGGAGGCGTTCAGCAGCAGCAGGTAGTAGCTCGGCCCGCCGAAGCGCCCGACCATCTCCCCCGGCGCGTACGCCAGGTTCGGCGTCCCCGCGTGCATCGCCTGCCCGTGGAAGTCGACGCCTTGCCACTCGCCGAGCAACAAGAGGGCTACCGAAGCGACCTCGGCCAGCTGCGGCACGTCCAGCGCCGGCAGGATGATGTCGATGGCCTCTGGATCCCCGATGCGGCCAAGCGCCGTGATCGCCGCGCGGCGGACAGGCGTCGAGCCCTCCTCTGCGAGCGCCCGCAGCGCCGGGAGCGCGGCCTGCTCGCTGCGCAAGCCGAGGATCTCGATCGCGTGGGAGAGCGCCACGGGCTCGCCGTTCGCCTCGACGATGTCGAGCAGCGACTGCACCAGCGTCATGTTCGGCGAGCGCGCCATCGCCCCGACGAGCGCCCGGCGCGCGGCGTCCTGGCCGAGCGGCGCGTGCAGGAACTCGAGCAGCGCCTTCGCGGCGTCAAAGCTCGGGTGCCCCGCGAGCAGGTCCACGCCCGCGACGAAGCGCATCACCGACGGGTCCCGCGCGCGGCCTTCGCTGCGGAGGATGCCCTGGAGCTCGGCGCGCATCTCGTCGATGAGGACGTTCGCGGTAGCGGCGTCGCTCGCGGCGATCGCCTGGCGGTGCGCGAGCAGCCGGCGCTCGGGGCGATCGGCGTCCGCGCGGGTGAGCGGCGCGCGCATGCGCTGGGCATCGTGGCGTCCGCGCGCGTGTTCGGCGGCGGCGTTCAGGTGCCAGGGCAAGCTGAAGCCCGGGCGCTGCATCAACAGGTCCGCGGCGGCTACGCCCGACGCGATCCCGGCGTGCTTGAACGTGATCAGCGCGTCCTCGGCCTGCGACGCGTCGCCGCAACGCACGAGCCGCAAGCGGGCCCAGGCCTCGCGGATTGGCAGGTGGAGCGCGCGGTAGCCCTCTACCGCTGCGACGTAGTGGGTGACGGCGTCCGCAGCGTCGTCACGCAGGTCACCGAGGCGCACCTGGGCACGGAACGCGGACTCGGGGTCGGCGTCGCACGCCAGGTAGTGCTGGCAGGCCGCGGGGGTGTCGCCACGCAGCGCGGCGAGGTCACCCAGCAGCAGTTCTGCCCGCGCGAGCCGGGCGGGGTCGCCCATCTCGCTCGCGAGGCGGATGGCCTCGCCCAGGGCGGTGCGGTCCGGCGGCAGGCCCGGCGCGCCGGCGTAGCTGCCCGCGGCGCCGCGCTCGGCCATCAGCAACCACGCGTCGCACAGGTCCTCGTCGCGGGTGAGCCCCTGCATCGCCTCGTGAAGGATGTCGTCGACGAACGGCTCCTGGCGCAAGAGCGCGACGCGGGCCAGCGCGAGATCGGCGCGCGCCCGCACCTCGGGGTCGGCGTGCGCCTTGAGGCGGCGCAAGGTGTCCTCGGCCTCCTCGTGGTCGCCGAGGTCGGTGTCCAAGTTCACGATCGCGAGCAACAGGCCCGACAAGCGCGAGAGGGGTGCTGCGCCGCCGGGCATACACTGGGCGCGGTCCCGCGCGTCGACCAACGCTTGCCGGGCTTGCGGGCGCTCGTTTCGGGCGATGTGCACGCGGGCGAGCGCGAGCGCGGCCGTCTCGAAGAGGCGCGCGGCGTCGGGGTCGGAGAGGCCCTGGCTGCGCTCGTGCACCAGGTGGTGGAGCTCGCGCTCCCAGCCGACGTCGTCCGGCGGGAACAGGCTCTCGAGCACACGCAAGCTGCTGGCGTCCATCGCCGGGGCGCCCGGGTAGGGGAGCGGCAGGGTGGTGGAGCGCAGCGCCATGATCAGCGCATGGCGCGCCGCGGCGTGGTCGGTAGCCAGCAGGGCCTCGCCCATGCGTTGCCAAGCCGCCGCGTGGTCAGGGGAGAACGCGGTGGCGCGGCGGTACGCGGTGAGCGCAGCGGCGGCGTCGCCATCTGCGAGCAGGTGCTCGCCGCGCTGGAAGTGCAGCAGGCCGCACTCGGGATCGGTGTCGAGCCGCAGGTCCACCTGGGAGAGCCCCTCGCGCCGGTCCTCGTCGAGGATGCGCGCGGTGGCGGTCAGCCAGCGGCCGAAGTGCTCGTGCAGCGCGGTGAGGCGCTTCCCGTCCCAGCGCCCGAAGTGCCAGCCCCCATTGACGGCGGCGTAGCCCCAGGACTCGTCCTTAGGGCCATCCGCGAAGAGCCAGACAGCTGGCGCATCGTGGCTGGCCTGGGCGATGTCGACGGCCGACCGCACGCGCAGCACGCCGCGGAACAGCACCGCGCCGTTCCAGCGCACGAGGAACGCGCGCAGCGACGCGGGGATCGGCGGCCCGTGCGGGTCATCGACGGTGCGCTCTGGCGCGCCGGCGCGCAAGTGGTGCACGTCCGCGCGGTAGCGGTCGAGGATTCGGAGCAGCGGGTGAAAGGGGTCGACCGCGGATTCCATGGGGGGCTCGGGGCTCGGGGCCATCGCGTGAGGCCCGAGATCTGTCCCGGGAAGGGACAATTGCTCGGACCGGAGGGAGTACGAGCGTACCGCAACAGTCTTGACAAGGCAAGAGATCCACTCGACAGATCTTCAAAGCCCCCAGATCTACCAAAACTGCCGACGGAGGTCTTGGGAGATAAGGAAGGCGCGAGGAATTCCAGCTTGCGGCGCCTGGGTCGGGTAGGATTCGCCGATGTTCGTCCCCGCCTGCGCCCTCCTCTCCTTGTCCGGAGCCGCCCAGGCGTTCACCTTCGGCGACGTCTCCACCGCGTCCGTTGACAGCCCCGCCGTCGCCGTCGCCGCCACCGAGGCGGGCACCGGCGATGCCGCAGCCTACGTCGCCCAGGAGTCCGGTTGGCAAGTCGTCGGGAGCACCGACGGGCTGGTCCCGGACGTGCTCGGCACCCGCGTCGCGGGCAACGCCGTCGGCGTCGCGTTCTGCTCTGGCGGTGCGCTGTGGACGTGGGCGGGCGGCCCCAGCCAGGGCCCGGGAGCGGACTGCGTCGATCTCGCCGGGCGGGACGACCGCCTGTTGGTGCTCGGCGCTACGCTCTCGCTGGTTGAAGGCGACGGCACGACCGTTGACCTCGGCGTCTCGCCCGGCCTCTTCGCCCTCGCCCCGGTGTCCGAGTCCGGCGCGCCGTTGGCCTGGGCCGACGCGGGGGACACCTCCATCACGCAGCTCGACGACTTCGGCACGAGCACCTACGCCGTCGGCGGGTCGCTCACCGCGCTCGCGTGGGGCCGCGACGGCTGGCTTTTCGGCACGTCCACGGGGTTTCGCGAGGTCGGCTCCGCCGAGGAGCCGCTGGACGCCCCCCCGGTGCAGGTCGGCGTCGCGGACTTCGACGCGGACGGGGTCGCCGAGCGCTGGGCGTTCGACGGCGACACGCTGACCATCGTCGGTGGCTCCGGCCGCGTGACCCTCGCGATGACGGCGAACCAGGTCGCGATCGCAGACCTCGACAGCGATGGCTGCGCGAGCGTCGTGGGGGTCCGAGCCGACGCCGTGCTGACGGCCGACGTCGTCGATTGCCCGGGCCACGTCGACGCGGACGGCGATGGGTACTACCCCTCCGGAGAGGGCGAGATCGACTGCGCGCCGGACGATCCGACGATCCACCCGGGCGCCGCGGAGGTCTGCGATGGCATCGACCAGGACTGCGACGGGGAGCTCGACGAGATCAACGCCGTGACGCTGGACGTGCCCGACCCGCTCGAGGGCTCGGTGTTCTCGTTCACGGCGACCACCGACGGATGCCCGAGCACGGACGAGGACGGCGCTATCTGGGACTGGACGTTCTACGGGGAGGCCGAGTGCTCCGCCGACGGGCCCGCCGCCAACTGCTTGGCGTTGGACGACGCGGAGGTCACCGTCACGCTGGACCTCCAGACCCCGTCGGGCGCTGTGCTCTCGGCCGAGAGCGCGGCCGTCGTGCGGAACGGCGAGCCCTACCTGTTGGACGACGCGATCGACTGGGGCTCGCACACCGAGGGCGTCCGGAACACGCTCCAGCTCGACCTCAACGAGCTCTACTCGGTGCAGTTGGTCGCGGGGGACCCCGGCGCGGACGAGGTGGTGTTCAGCGTCTCGGCCGATGGACTGCCGATCTCGCTCACCAGCGGCGGCCTGTTGACCATCAGCGGCGGGGGATCGCCGATTGACTCGACGTTCACCTTGACCCTCACGGACGACGACGGCGGCATCTCCGACCACGCGTTCAGCCTCGAGATCGGCGACCAAGGCATCCACACGGCAGACCCCGACGACGAGGGCAGCGACAGCCTGTGCTGCAGCTTGTCGTCGCTCTCCGCGCTCACGTCGCTCTCGGTGCTCGCGGGTCTGCTGAGGAAGCGGGCGTGATCGCGCTCCTGCTGTTGGCAGCAGGGGGCTTGGCTGGTCGGGCCGACGCGGCGACGTTCGACGTCACCGAGCTCGCGCTCGGCGGGGTCCCGGTGGACGTCACCGTGTCCGGCGGGGTCGTGTACGTCGCGGAGCAAGCGGGCTGGGAGTGGTCGGACGGCACCGTGGTGGTCGCCGCCGCGAGCGCTGACGAGGCGCCGGACGTGCTGGCCACCGCTGTCGCGACCGGGGCCGGCGC
This sequence comes from Bifidobacterium breve, assembly GCA_943328795.2. GTDB lineage: Bacteria > Myxococcota_A > UBA796 > UBA796 > SXON01 > CAIUMM01. The sequence continues at coordinate 280 of CALQBK020000038.1, read as the reverse complement.
GCTGTACCTGTGCAACGACCAGGGGCTGTGGGCCTGGGCGGGCGGGCCCGCTGTGCTGCTCGCGCCGCAGGGGTGTACGGGGCTCACGACCAGCGCGGACAGCGTGCTGTTCAACGCCGGCACGCTGCACAGCTGGGACGGCGCCGACACGGACCTAGGGCTCGTCGCAGGGCTCTACGCCGCGCTCCCCGGGGCGGTGGCGTGGGCCAACGCGGGGGACACCAGCCTCTCCGTCGACGACGGCTTTGGCGTCTCGTCGATCGCCGCTGGGGGGCTGCTC
>CALQBK020000037.1 GCA_943328795.2 Bifidobacterium breve | reverse complement strand
GGCCTGGACCGGCGACCGCGACGGGCTCTCGCTCTCGGGCTCGTTCACGCCGGACCTCGCCGAGGGCTGGGTCCGACTCGACGGCGAGCTCTCCCCGAACGTCGGGGGCCGGCTCACGCTCGGGCGGCAGCCCATCCAGATCGACGACGGCCGCTTGGTCGGCCGCCGCGGCTGGAGCCTCGAGGGCCAGTTCCTGGACGCGCTCCGGTTCGAGCTGCTCGCTGCCCCGCTGTCGTTCGAGGTGGTCAACGCGCGCCGGTTCGAGCGCGACCCGGCGGACGAGCAGGGCGACCCGTTCAGCCTCGGCGTGACCGTACTGCGGCTCGGGGTCGGCCGCGAGGGCGTCAATGTAGACGGGAAGCTCGACCTGCTCTCGGTCGTCGACGCGCGGAACACGAGCGGGGTGACGAGCACGACGGGCTTTTTCGGCACGCTCGCGATGGGCCGCGGCCTCGGGCAAGCCGAGGGCTACGTGCAGCAGAACGCGACCGGGGTGGGGTCGCTGCTGTCGGGCCGCGTGGGCTGGGTGCTCGGGGCGCGTCGCGCGTGGGTGGTCGGGGGCGGGTACACGGCGGCGAGCGGGGACAGCACCGCGCTCGGCGGGCAAGCCGCGTTCCAGCCGGTGCTCGGCGACCAGCACGACACCTACGGCCTCCTCGACGTGCTCCAGCCGGGGGACGACCCGCGGGGCCTGTCGGACCTCGTCGTCTCCGCGGACGTACAGGCCAGCGTCCGCGTCGCGGTCAAGCTCTCCGGGCACCGCCTGGCCGCGCCCCTGGACGCGACGACGTACGGCTACGAGGCGGACGCCCAGCTCGGCTGGCACATCACGCCCTACGCGCTGGTCTCCCTCGGCGCCGGCGTGATCGGGGGCGGCGAGCTCGGAGTCGAGGCGGGCGGCTTCACGCAGATCGGCGTCGAGTTCTGATAGGTGGCGCCTATGTCCCTCGAAGCGCTGCTCGCCGATCTCGTCGCGTTCCCCACCGTCTCCAGCGAGCCGGTCACCGCGTTGGCGGACTACCTCGCGAACCACTGCGAGTCCGCGGGGATGCGCGTCGAGCGCTACGAGACGTCTCCCGGCAAGCTCAACCTCGTGTGCTCTGCCGGGCCTGTCGGCAGCGATGGCGTCGTGCTCTCTGGCCACATGGACGTCGTGCCCGTCGCCGGGCAGCCCTGGACGAGCGACCCGTTTCAGCTCACCCGCCGCGGCGACAACCTGCACGGGCGCGGGTCGTGCGACATGAAGGCGTTCCTCGCGGCGATCGTGCACGCGCTGCCGAGGCTGCCGCTCGCTCGGCTGAAGCGCGAGCTGGTGCTCGCGTTCACGCACGACGAGGAGGTTGGCTGCCACGGCTCGCGTGTGCTGGTCGACCGCCTGGCGGCGGAGGGCCGCCCCGTGCCCACCGCGTGCCTGATCGGCGAGCCGACGTCGATGCACATCTTCCGGATGCACCCGGGCCACAGCGCTGCCCGGATCACGTGTCGGGGGCGCGCGGCCCACTCGTCCAAGCCGGACTTGGGCCGCTCGGCGATCTTGCTCGCCGGCCGCGTCCTCGCAGAGTTGGAGCGGCTCCAGGCCGACTGGGCGCGCCGGGTGCAGTTCGCCGACATGCTCGAGCGCCCGTTCGTGGTCCTCAACGTCGGCACGATCCAAGGCGGGAGCGCCATCAACATCGTCCCGGACCACTGCGCGCTGGAGCTTGGGTTCCGGCCGCTCCCGGGCATGGACGTGGACGCGCTCGTGGACGAGATCCGCGCGCGGGTCGTCGACCTCGGGGCGCCAGGCGACATCGACGTCACGCTCGTCCGCTCGACCCCGGCGATGCTCACCCCGGAGGGCACCGCGCTGGAGGGCATCCTTCGCGGGTTCGCCGCGTCCCCAGTGACAGGCGCGGCGGCCTTCGCGACCGACGGGGGGAACCTGGAGAAGCTGGGCGTGAAGACGCTGGTGTTTGGCCCCGGGAGCATCGACGTCGCGCACAAGGCCGACGAGTACGTGCCGGTCGCCGAGCTGCACCGCGCGGTGGACGTGGTGGAGGCCGTGGTTGGGGCGCGGTGCCTTGCATAGCGTCGCGGCCGCGCAAGATTGGGCCCCCGCGCCGCCCGGCGTCGTGTCCGGTGCCGGTGACAACGCGCTCGAGCGGCTGATCACGGGGGACGAGCCCGTGGTCTTTCGCGGGGACGCCGAGCAGGTCGCGTTGGTGGAGCTCAAGGTCGCGGCGATCCGCGTGCTGCCCGTACAGTCGGTGCGCTCGTTCTTCGGCCTCGGGCACTTTGGGCGCCGTGTGTGGTTCTACCACGAGCTCCGGCCGGCGTTGGCCGAGCGGACCCGGGCGTTCTGGGACGGGCGCGAGGCTACGATCCGCGCCGGGTTGCTCGCCAGCGGGGAGTACGAGCGGGCGATGGCCACGTTTCGGACGCGCATCTTGCCGTTGGTGCACGCGCCGGCGACGATCGAAGCGCTGCTCGCCTGCGACAATCCCAACGCCAAGCGCGCCTGCGTGGAGAGTTGGCGATCTCGGCGCTGGGCATTGGTCCGGCGCGCCTACCCGCTCGCACGCGCGATTGACGCAACGCTCGAGGGCCCAACGCTCCCCCGGGACGATTACCGGCTGCATTGGCGCCTGCTCGGCCGCTACCGCGACCTGGAGGCCGGCCCGCCTTGGTTGACCGCCGCGGGCCACGCGCGGCTGCGGCAGCGGTTGGATGGGTTGGACGTTGGGTTGGGGGAGGGGCCGTGAGCGAGCGGGTGCCGTGCCCGCGCTGCGGCCTCGGACGCCGAGGATGCGCCCGTCTTCCTCGATGTAGGCCGCGAACTTGTCCGCGTGCGGCTCGTCGGCGAAGTAGGCCAGCCAGCCGCAGGTATCGAGGACGACCTTGCTCACTTCTCGCGGTAGTCCGAGGTGTCCGCGCCTCGCGCCGAGCCCCGCAGCGTCCGAACGTCAACCGCGGGGACCAGCACGATCATGCTGCCCTTCGCGATCACGTCGAACTTCTGGCCGGGCTTCGCCCCGACCGACTTCCGGAGCGCCGCCGGGATGTGGATGTTCCCGTCTGCCTTCAGCACCGCGTTCGACATGACCTTACGCCTCTCGATGAGGGTAGCACGGCGAGTGGGGCGTCGCGCGGAACAACGCCGGCGAGGAGCAGAACTACCCCGCCGCCCCCTCCGTTGCTGCCCAGGTCTCGCCGGCCGGCCCCCCCTTCAATACACGTTGTACTTCCGACGGTTCGCCTCGTGCTCGGCGACCGACCGCCCCCCGTGCAGCACGTGGCTCGAGTCGTGCAAGTAGTACCAATACTCGCTCGCCTCTGGGTTCATCGCCGCGTGGAGCGCGACCTCGCCGGGTGACCCGATCGGCGTCGGCGGGAGGCCGGGCTTGAGCCGGGTGTTCCACGGGTCCTTCGGGTCCCGCAGCTTCACCATGAACGCGTCCCGGTCGTTCCAGTCGGTGATCGTGTACCGGCTCGTCGCGTCGACCCCGAGGTTCCAGCCAGCGTCGATGCGCTTCCAAAGGATCCCCGCGATGATCGGCCGGTTCGCCGCGCTCGGCTCCTCGCGCTCGATCATGCTGGCCATCACGACCAAGTCGTGGAAGGGGCGGGACAGCGTGCCCGCCTTCTCGGCAGCGGCGGCCTCGTCCCCGAACTTCTCGCCGAACATCGTCAAGAGCCGCTGGACGAAGCGGTGCAGGCCGTCGGGCTCCTTGAACGCCGCGGGCTCGACCTTGTAGGTCTCGGGGTACAGGAAGCCCTCCAGGGTGTCGGCGGGCAGCGGGTAGTTGACGGTGTACGACCCGAGATCGGTGGTCACCGCCGTGGTGAACGCCCCCGCCGGGGCCCAGCCCTTCGCCGCGAGCGCGGCGTCGATCTCGCGGATGCGCCAGCCTTCGACCACGGTGAACGGCTCGTCTACCGGCACGGGCGCGCCGCACAGCGCGGTCAGCAGCGCGGTGGCGTCCATCCCGGCGTTGACCCGGTGGCGCCCGGCCTTCAGGCACTTGCCGCCCTCCTGGGCCCCGGACGTGCCCGTCCTCAAGAACCACTCCCAGCGCCAACTGTCCACGACTAGGCCGGCCTTCTCCAGGTCGGGCCCGAGGCCCCGCGCGGTGGTGCCCGCCGCGACCTCGAAGATCACCTCGGTGGTCGACGCGGGGTTGGGCGCCGACGCGAGGTCGCAGCCAGACAGGAGCCCGAGGAGCACGACCAGGGCGGGAGGAGCGGTGCGCATCACCCCCCGCTATCCGCGCGGTGGGCGGGGCGCGCTACTTCACGCGGACGTCGAGGGCGCGGGGCTCGCCGCCTGCGCCGCCGTTGATCTCCATCTCGGTGATCAGCACGGCCGGGGCCTCCCAGCGCACCGGGATGCCGCCCGTCGAGCCGATCGTGTAGCGCTGCGCGCCTGGCGGGCCGTCGAGCATCGTCATCGAGGCGGGGGCGCCCGCGCCCGCGATGTCGCGCAGCACGCGGCGGTCGACGCCCGTGAAGCGCAGCGCCTGGACGGGCTCGCGGTGGCCGTCCGCGTACAGCCGCCACGCCTCGTAGGGGGCGGTGAGTCCAGCGAGCTGGCCTTCGCCCGTGATCGCCACGTCGATCTTCCCGTCGAGCCCGGGGGGCTGCAGCGTCCCGATCACGAGCACGTAGTCCCGGCCCGTCTGTGCCGCCAGGCGCAGGGCTTGGCGCTCCAGCGCCTTCCGCGACAGCGTCTTCTTCGCGGTGATGCTGACGTTCGCCGGCATCGCGCCGCGGCGGCCTTCACCGAGCGAGCGCCCGTGCCCGTTCGACGCGGTGCGGTCCTTGTTCGGCACGCGGGACATCAGCGTGTCGCGCAGCACGCCGTCCTCCACCAGGTCGACGCGCGACGGCGCGACGCCGTCCTGGTCGATGTCGTAGCGCACCGGCTCCGGCGCTGCCGCGACGTCGTCGACCACGCTCCACCCAAGCGGCAGGAGCCGACGCCCGATCCGCGCGGTTGGCGCGTGGCCCTGCGAGAGCACGCTGTCGCCGTCCTGGATCTCGGGCGGCGTGCCCACGAGCTCCGACGCCAACAGCTGGCTCATCATCTCGACCGCGGCGGGCGCCTCGAACAGGACCGGGCCCAGGTAGTCCTCCTCGGTGGCCGCGGTGGGCAGCGCGGCGAGCCAGCTGCCCATCTCGCGGACGCTCGCGACCATCTCTGCGTCCGGCGGCAGGTCCGAGGGCCGGCGGACGATCCAGCTGCGGCTGTCCGTCACCTCGGTGCCGTCCGGCAGCCGGATGGTGCCCTCCGCGCGCACGACGGTGTACCCGGTCGGCCGCCACGCCCGGGAGCCCTCGGTCGAGAGCTGGAGGCGCGCGCCTTGCCAGTCGCGGGCGACGGCTTGCGAGAGCTCCAACTGGGGGAACGCCGACAGTTCGCCCGAGAGCAGCGCTGTCACGGCCCGGATTCGGTCGCCGTCTGCGTGGGTCGTGGCCGGCAGCTTGTCGAGCGGGAAGTCGAGCGGGCTGATCTTCGTCCAATCGTCCGGCCGCGGCGTGGTGTCTCCGCGGAGCGCCGCTTGCTTGCGGGCGAGCAGCTCGACGGCGTTCTTGTACGCGGTGTCGGTCGCCAGCCACGCTTCTCTACGGACGGCCATCGCATCGGCGGGCCCGCCGTCACCGATCGGCAGCCCGCGCGACACGACGGCGTCCGGGATCCCGAACCCAGTGAAATTCGAGGAATCGAGCTGGTAGTCGCCGACCCGCACCTCGACGCGCAAGTTCCGGTACGGCTGCCTGTCGTCGCTGACCGTCGCGCCAAACTCGGCGAACGTGGTCGCCACCTCGCCGTCGAGCACGTCGTACAGCACCGCGTAGGGCCCCGGCGTGTCGGGCAGCCGCAGCTCTTTGGACCGCGCGAGCTCGGCCGTCAGCGCAGCTTCGAGGGTGGCCCGGTCGGTCGGGGAAGTAGCCAGGGCGTGACCCAGGAGCGCGAGGAGCATCCTCGCCGCTTATACCGCCGGTCGCCCGCGGGTCGCCCAGCGGTCAGTAGATGCCGGGCACGAAGCGCCGCGTGCTCGCCATGAACAGCGCGTAGCGCTCGCCGAACGCGTCGAGCAGGATGTGCTCCTCGGCCCGCGCGCGTTGGTCGCCGACCAGCGCGATCCCGAGCACGCCGCCGAGCGTGAACGCGTTCGGGGCCCACACTGCGGTGCCGAGCGCCAAGAGGTCCATCGCCGTGTAGATCGGGTGACGGACGAGCCGAAAGGGCCCACCCGTGCAGAGCTCGTGCCCTGGGCCGAGCTCCGCGCGCAGGCGCCAGGAACGGAACACCCAGAGCGTCCAGAGCGCCAGCCCGAGTCCGAGGCCGATCAGCGCGATGCCGACCGCCGCGGGGACGCCGTCCAGCACCTCCTTCCGCGCGACTGCTGCGCCGAGGCCCAGGTACATCCCGAAGGTCGCGACCGAGTGCCGGAAGATGAGCCAACGCGCCCCTGGCGCTGCGTGGACCGGGGGGCCGTCCGCGCGGCCGCGCATGCGGTCCACCTGGCCCCGGACGATGAACGGGAGCCAGAACAAGAAGTGCGCGACGTACGGCGACCAGGGCGGCATCGGGCCGGCTTATCGCCCCGCGCACAGACGCGGATCGGGGCTACATTGGCCGCCATGTCGACCATTCGCTTCCTTGGCATCGACCTCGGCACGACCAATTCAGCCGCCGCGCTGTTTGACGGGGACCAGGTCCAGCTCGTACGCACCTCCGGGGGCGGCACGCTCACGCCCTCCATCGTCCGGCTCGACGCGCGGGGGGGCGTGACGGTGGGGGTGCGCGCGCGCCGCTTCCTGGAGAGCGACCCGAAGAACACCCGCGGGGAGTTCAAGCGCCTGATGGGCACCGAGCACAAGCTCCAGTTCCCGGCAGCGAAGGTTGAGAAGACCCCGTCCGAGCTCGCCGCCCTGGTGCTCAAGAGCATCCGGCAAGACGTCGAGGACCAGTTCGGCTTCGCGCCGCTGCGCGCGGTCATCACGGTCCCCGCCCTGTTCGAGCTGCCGCAGTCCGCGGCCACGTCCGAGGCCGCCCGGCTCGCGGGCTTCGAGAAGGTGGAGCTGCTGCAGGAGCCCGTGGCCTCCGCCATCGCGGCTGGCTGGAACGTCGAGACGGCAGACGCTCGCCCGTGGCTCGTCTACGACCTCGGCGGCGGCACGTTCGACGTGTCGCTGCTCGAGACGCACGAGGGCCTCTTGCGGGTCGTCGGCCACGACGGGGACAACTTCCTCGGCGGCCGGGACTTCGACGGCGCGATCGTGAGCCACGTGCTCGACGAGCTGCGCACCCAGGGGATCGAGATCGACGCGAGCGACCCGGTCCACGCGACCGGGCTGCGCCGGCTGCGCCACCTGGCCGAGGACGCGAAGATCGAGCTCTCGCGCACGACGAGCGCGCTGATCACCCTGCCCGAGGCGTTCCAGCTCCCGGACGGCCCGGTGGACGTGGACGTCGAGGTGACCCGGGACCAGCTCGTCGCGCGCATCGCTCCGCTCGTCGACCGCTCCGTGGCGGTGTGCATGCGCCTCTTGGCGAACCACGGCGTGAAGCCCGGGGAGCTCGGGAAGATCGTGATGGTCGGCGGTCCGACGGTGATCCCCTCGCTGCGTGAGCGCGTTGGGCAAGCGCTCGAGGCCCCGTTCGCGCAGGGGCTGGACCCGATGACGCTCGTGGCGCAAGGCGCCGCGCTGTTCGCCGCCTCCGCCGGGCTCTCCGCCGACTCCGCCCAGGCCGCCGCTGCGGAGGGCGTGCGGCTCTGGCTGCAGTACCCGACGATGACGTCGGACCTCTCGCCGTTCCTGGCGGGCCGCGTGCTCGAGGTCGGCCGGCTGGACGCGGTCCGGGTCGAGCGGGCCGAGGCGACGGGCGCGTCCTGGCGCTCGGAGTGGGAGCCCGTGGAGGCAGACGGCACCTTCCTCGTCGGGCTAGACCTGCGCCCCCGCGGGAGCAGCTCGTTCCGGGTGCAGGGGAAGAAGCGGGACGCCGTGGTGGCCGTGTCGCCGGCGGAGTTCACCATCGTCCACGGGGTCACCCTCCAGGACCCGCCGCTCTCGCGGACCGTCGGGATCGCACGCGCCGATGACAACGTGCACGTGTACTTTCCGCGCGGGGCGCCGCTCCCGATCCGGCGGTCGTTTACGCTCACGGTCGTGGAGACCCTGCTCGCCGGCCACGAGACGCAGAAGCTGAACGTGCCGATCGTGCAGGGCGAGTTCCAGAAGGCGCACCTGTGCCGGCTGGTCGGTACGCTGGAGATCCCGGCGGCGGCGCTGAAGCAGAACCTGGGCGTAGGGCAAGAGGTCGAGGTGGCGCTGGAGATGGACCGGGGCGGCCGGCTGTCCGCGCAGGCCAAGCTGCCGGGCGGGCAGGTGTTCGACGAGGTCGCCCAGCTCGTGGCGCCGCAGCTCCCGCCGGACGCGATGCTCGACTTGTCGAACGCGATCCGGGTGCGGCTCGCGCGCGCACAGCACCACGCGGTGCGGCTGCTCGACGCGCGGGCGATCGCGTCGGGGAACGAGGCCCAGCGCTTGTTGGAGGAGGCAGCCGGGCTCGTGCGCCTCGCGCGTGGGGGCGACGCGGACGCCGCCGAGAAGGCCCGGCGGTGCATCATCGAGGCCGACGGGTGTGTCGCGAACGTCGAGGCGTCCGCGGCGTGGCCCGAGATGGCCGAGGAGCTCCAGGAGGTGGAGGACCGGGCGCGCGGCTGGGTCGCCCGCTACGGTTCGCCGACCGAGCGGCAGGCCCTGGACGACGCGATCCGCCGCGCCCGGCTGGCGCTGGAGGCGCGCAAGGAGGCAGAGTTGGCTCGCCTGAAGGGCGTGATGGAGCAGCTCGCCGACAGCGCGTGGTCGCGCTCGCCCGGGGCCTGGACCCGCGCGTTCGGGTACTGGCGCTCCCGCGTCTCCGAGGCCAGCGACCTGCGCGCGGCCGAAGCGTGCGTAAAGCGAGGGGAGGAGGCCCGCGTGAAGGGCGACGACCCCGGGCTGGAGCGCGCGTGCCGGGAGCTCGCGGACCTGATGCCGGTGAGCGCGAAGGAGCGACGCCAGGCGTTCGGCTCGGGCGTGCGGTGAGCGGAGCTCCGCTTCGCTTCGCCCACCCGTTCGCCGTGCTCGGCGTCCCGGTGTCCGCCAGCCGGATGGACGTGGAGCGCGCGGGCCAGAAGCTGCTGGCGCAGCTGGAGATCGGGGCCGAGTCGGCGAAGCACTTCGACGCCGGCGGCCAGCAGGTCGAACGTACGCCGGACCTCGTGCGCGCTGCGCTCACAGCGCTGCGGGACCCGGACCAGCGGCTCGAGGCCGAGCTCCTGGCCCTCGCTACCGTGGTCATCTTGCCGCCCCCCGCCGGCGTGAACGCCTGGGACGACCTCGGGCTCGGCACCACGAGGCCGCGACAGGCGCCGTGAAACAGGCGATCTTCCCGATCTTCCCGTTGATCTGGCTGTTGAGCCGGGGGCTCCGCGGGACCCGAGGCGGCGGGGCGACGCACCACCCCGCCGCGGCTGGGCTCAGCGGCCAGGCGCTGCTCCGGGCGCTCGGCTGGCTCTTGATGCCGATCCTCTGGGCGATGGTCTTCGCCGCGGTCGGGGGGGACCCGGACCTGGACCTGTGGACGCTCCTGCCGATGGCTCTCGGGCTCTCGGTGTTGTGCTTGCCGCAGTGGGTCGAGCCCGCGTGTAGGCGGCTCCCCGTGTCGCTTGGGTTCCACCTGGCACAGTCCGCCGGGTTCAACTGGGCTCGCAGCCACAACGTCGCTGGCGCCGTGATCGTCGTCGCGCGCGCCCGCCGCGTGTCGGAGGTGGAAGCAGACTGGCTGATGGATCGGCTGCGTCGGTCCCCGCACTGCTACGGGCTGACGTGGGTCGCCGCCGGTTTCGTGCGCGCGAACCGTGGGGACGCCCGGACAGCGCGGACGCTGATCGCGATCGCGGGTCGCATGCCCCCGATGGCAGGCGCCGAGCCGGCGCGGCGGATGGCCCGCGAGTGGCTGATCGCCGAGGCGGTGGAGCGCGGCGCCTGGTCGGAGGCTCGCGACTGGGCCACGGCCCCGCCGTCCACGACGTTCGTGCGGGGCCTGGCGAAGGCGGTCGAGGTGTTCGCCACGGGCCTCGACGGCGCGCGCGCCGCCGCAGGGCTCTACTCCCACGGCCGGTTCCGCCTCGCGCGCAGGGTGCGGTACTACACCGCGCCGGACGAGCCAGCGACGCCGTCGGGCCACTGGCAGGATCGGCTCGGTCGCGCGCTGGCGTTGCAGGAGCGCGCGCTGCAGGGCCGACGCGTCGAAGACGTGCAGGCCGTCTGCGCCGCGTGGGACGCCGTGGTGGAGGACGGAGAGCTCCAGAGCTGGACGCGGGCGCGGATCGAGGGGCTCCGCCCTGGCGCCGACCCGGTGAGGGGCCTCGTCGACCGCTCGGTCCGGGAGCTCTCGGAGCTGATGTGGCGCGAGCGCTGGTTCTTGCCTGGGAAGGGCACGTTCGGCCAGGCGTCCGACGCCGCGTGGGACCGCGCCTGGCCCGAGCTCACCGACCGCACGCGCGCTGCGTTCGAGCTCGCCGAGAGCCCCGACCGGGTGCTCTACTCGCACGACGCCTTCTTGGCCTGGGAGCCCCTTCGCGTGCTCGCCACCGCGATGCTCCGGGACCGGCCGGGCGAGCGCAGCACCATCTTCAAGGCGATGTACAACGGCTCGTTGCACCTGGCAGTCGTGCTCTACAACAAGCGCGGCTTCAAGTACTTCGGCCACATGGTGTTCCGCTGGCTCGCGGACGCGGGCGACGGGGTGATGACGGAGTCGCTCGCCACGGTGCTCCAGGGGAACATCCGGTCTGGGATTTAGCCCAAAGTGTGCGCGAGGCGCAGCCGCAGCGCGCAATTTGGGCGCTCGCTTCGCCCGCCTTCGTCGACCCCCTGTGTGAAAAGGGAGCACCCGCAGGGTGCGCCTTTTCTCTGTGCGGGGTCGGCGAAGGAAGCAGGGCGAAGCAGAACAACGTAGCCCAGGAGGGGCCGCTTGCGGCACATCCTGGGATAGGGAAGCCTACCCGCGGCGCAGCCAGAACGCGGTCACGCTCACCGTCGTGATGATCGCGACGTGGATCACGTAGAGCGGTAGGAAGCTGCGCGCGCGGAGGCAGAACCAGCCGGCGAGCACGCCCCCGAAGTACGACGAGATCATCTCGACCTCGGGCTTGGGCTCGTGCATCAGGAAGAAGGGCAGCGCCTGCAGCAGCATCGCGAGCACGGCGTCGCCCCGCCGGGCGATCCCGAACAGCAGGAACCCCCGGAACAGGAACTCCCAGCCGACGAAGTCCAGGGCGACCGCGGAGAGCGAGAGCTGCAGCGCGTCGAGCGAGGTCCGGGCGGGCTTGTACAGCGGGTAGTAGTGCGCCAGCGCAGGCACCATGCAGGTGACCGCGGCGATCACCGGCAGCAGCGCCAGCAGCAGCACTCCGTGGTGGGGCAGCCACCAGCGCCAGTCACCGAGGCCGATGCCCCAGTCGCCGAGGCGCGCTCCCATCGCGCGCAGGGCGACGAGCACGAGGGTCGCGCCAACTACTGCAGGCAACAGGATCCGCTGCGCTGGGGACCCCGCGAGGTCGTGGGCGCCGGCCTTGGTGAGCCCCACGGCCACCGGCAGCAGCAGGAGCGTGATCCCGAGGGCGACGATGGCTGCGGGGGCGGCGGCCAGGCGGCCCGCGGCACGGGCGACGTGGAGCTCCCAGGCAGCGAGCGCGGCGAGCGGGACGCAGCCGTGCACGAGCATCCGCCAGGCGCCGACCGCCATTGGCCCGCCGTGCAGCCCATGTCGCTCGGAGAGCCACATCCCCATTGCCGCGGCCGTGCAAACGACCCCCACGAGGACAGCGCTGCCGGGCTCGCGCGGCAGTTCGGGGACGTCGCCGAGGAGCCAGAGCCAGGCGGCGCGGCCGAGGCGGCGCAAAGGCCCGGAGGCGGGTTCGGCGGAAGGTTCGGTCATGCGGCCATCTAGCGTGCCTGTGAGGGGGGCGCGGGGCGCCCCCCTCCGCAGCCGGCTTGGGCCGGCTGCTACCCCCGCGAGCCGGCTGCGCGGTTCCTCCGCTGCGCTCCGGAACCGCTTGGCGGCAGCGCCGCGGCCCGGGGGCCGCGGCCTGCCGTTCCCGGCTCGGGCAAGTTCAGGACGGGCGAGGCGTTTGAGCGCGCTGCTTCGCGATAGGCATGGGCATGGCGATCCTCCCGCGCGTCCTGCCCCGCGATCCTGCCACCGGGCGGGCGATCGGGGCGCGTGAGCTGGTGCTCCGCCTCCTCGCGCGCGTCGTCGCGCTCGGGCACCCGACCAACGCCAGCGGCAACAACCGGTCGCAGCGGTGACGGATTTTGAGCGCGCAGGCGGTGAGCCCGTCGTCCGTGCGATCATCGATCGCTTCGTCGACCGCGTGTTTGACGACGTGATCGTCGGCTTCTTGTTCGCGGGCAAGGACAGCGCCCGCGTGAAGCTGCACGAGTACGAGCATGCCGCCGGCGTCCTCGGCGCCGCGGTGGCCTACACCGGTCGGCCGATCGTCCCGCTCCACCGCGCGCTCCGGATCAACGCCGGGCAGTTTCGCCGGCGCCTCGCGATCCTGAAGCAAGAGATCGAGCGCGAGCAGCTGCCCGCGGACATCGTCGCCCGGTGGCTCGGCGCGCAAGAGGCGATGCAGCGCCAGGTCACCGACGGCACCGACTGCGTGTAGCGACTCCGTCGAATCGCCAGCGCAAGGCCCCCTGGGTGAATACCCTTTGAGAGTATGCCGCGCAGAGTCGATCACCTTTGCCCCCGCTTCCAGGCCGCCATGGACGTGCTGGCGCGCCCGTGGACGGGGCTCATCCTGTCGACGTTGGCGGGGCAGCAGCTCGGGTTTTGCGAGCTGGCCGAGCGGCTGGAGGTGATCGGCGACCGGATGCTGTCGCTGCGCCTCAAGGAGCTGGAGTCCCGGGGCATCGTGCAGCGGCTGGTGTTGTCCGAGGCGCCGCTGCGCGTCGCGTACCGGCTCACCGAGCTCGGCGAGGGGTTCCAGGAGGTCGCGCGCGCGATCGAGTGCTGGGGCGGCAAGCTGATGGCGCACCAGGACCCGGGCCTATCGATCGACGGATCCGAGTGAGCGACCGACGGGATTACAGCACGGCTTCCTTGAGCCGACGGACGTCCGGCTGGTCCAGCACGCTCGTGAACGCGCGCGAGTAGGCCACGCGGCCGTTCCGGTCGATCGCGAGCTCACCGCCGAGGTCCCCGTTCGGCATCGCCAGGTCCCGGCTGAGCGAGAGCCCGTCGAGCCACGCCTTTACGTTGGAGGGCCGGAGCCGGAGCACCGAGCGCGTGAAGGTGGGATCGCTCTCCATGCCGAACTGCTCTCGGAGGAGGCCCGTTTCGTCGACGACGAGCGGGAACAGCACGTGGTGCCGGGGGACGTAGTCCCGCGCGTAGGTGAGCTCGGTGCGGGTGACCACCGCGAGCTGAACCGCCTTCGCGTCCAGCTCGGACCACGCGGCGGTCAAGGCCGCGAGGGCCATGCGGGCGGTCGTTCCGTGCAGGTCGCGGATGAAGACCACGACGGCGGGCAACGTCCCGAACAGCACAGGGAGCCCAGAGACGGGGTTCAGCTGCGTGACCGGGACCGGGACGCCTTCGTTCAAGATGCTCACGACGCTCTCTTTCCGGGTTCACCGGGGCGGCCGCGCTATCGCACTACGCCCCGCTGAGCCAACCGTGAAAAGCGCGGGCGCCATCCTCCCAGGTGGGCACGTAGCTCCCGAGCTTGCCGCCGCGCGCTGCGACGGCCGCCACGCCGCGCGCAACGCGCTCGACGACGGTGTCGTCCTCTCGCTCCACGTCGTCGAGCGCCCCGCCGGGGCCCCCTACGTCCCTCCCGTCGGCTGGCGCCACCCACCGCTGGTAGTGGATCCGCGTCTCCGTCGGCGACACGGGCTCGACCATGTTGAGCGAGACGCCCCACGCGTACACGTTGATGCACGTCCCCGGAAACAAGAAGATGTAGAGCCCACCGACGTTCGGACCCGCGGGGTGGCCCGCGGGCAGCGGCAAGTAGGGGCCCTGCTTCGCGACCCCGACTTGTACGACCACGCGCTCCCGCTCCTCCACGTGGGTGCGGTAGGCCCCCAAATCGAGCGTGGCCCGCAGCCCGGGGTGCACGTACGGGACGTGCAAGCCCTCGAGGTAGTTCTCGACCCACAGCGCCCAGTGAGCCCGCACGGTGTAGGTCACGTCGCCCGCCGGGTCGCGCTCGAGGCCAGCCAGCGAAGCGGGGTCGAGCCAGCGGGAGAGGTCGGGGAAGGGGGCGTCGCCGGCGCACCGGACGAAGGTCCACGGCCCGAGCCGGTCGACGCCGAGCGGCTCGAGATCCTCGCCGAAGGGCAGCGCGGGGCACCCCGGGGCGACGCGCAGGTGGCCGTCCGGGCCAAACTGGCGGCCGTGGTAGGGACAACGCAGGGTGGAGGCGGGCTGTTCCAGCAGGATCGCGCCGCGGTGGGTGCAGACGTTCGGGAACGCGCGGGTCTCGCCCGCAAGCGTGGTCAACAGCACAGGTTCCATGCCTGCAGTCGCGGGGATCCAGCCCGGCTCGGCGGCTGCGGTGGTCGCGCGGGCGAGCTGCCAGCTCCCGGCGAGCATCCGCCGCTGCTCGGCGAACGCCTCGGGGGCGTAGATCCGTGGGCCGGGGTGGTTCATCGCGGGATCCCCTTTGGTGGCCGCCTACATCAAGAAATAGCGCGGGGCAACCTCGACAGTCGTCGGACGCCCTGCCGGGGCCGCAGGCTTCTGCGCGATCACGCTGTGCGCGGCGTGGTGGATGTCCTCCCACGTGAGCACGGTGGCCTCCTCCAGCACGAGCGACTGGGCGATGCCCGGCACGTACTTTTGGCCCAGGCCGCGGGTCGGGATGTTCGGCATCGCGTCGACCACTTGGCCTTGGATCGTGCGGACCAGGCCGCCGAACGAGCGGTCCTCGGCGGCGACGAGCAGCCGCCCGGTGCGCCCGGCGCTCTCGAGCACGAGCTCCATGTCCGGGGGCACGATGGTCCGCAGGTCGATGACCTCCATCTCGATGCCCTCCTTCGAGAGCACGTCCGCCGTCTTCATCGCCGTCCACACCGCGCGGCCCCAGGCCACGCACGTGACGTCGGACCCGTGTCGGCGAATCACGCCCTTTCCAAGCGGGACGCGCAGGTGCTCAGGCAGCTCGGGGATCTCGCCGCGCATGATCGACTTCTTCAGCGCGAGCACCTCGTCGGGCGCGGTGGGCTCACCCGGGAACGCGGGGCCGAGCGACTGGCGGTACATCCACTTCGGCTCGAGGCACACCACCGGGCCGCGGTACTCGGCCGCGGACATCAGCAGGCCGTACACGTCCAACGACGTGCTCGGCATGATGATGGTGAGGCCCGGGATCGAGCTGAAGTACCCGTCCAGGCTCATCGAGTGGTAAACGGCGCCGCCGCCGAACGGGTCGGTGGGCATACGCACGATGGTCGCGAAGTTCGAGCGACCGTTCGTGCACCAGTACAGGTTGCCCATGTGCACGAGCCAGTGGAACGCGTTCAGCGAGTAGTCGCCGAACTGGATCTCCGGCAGCGCGACGAGCCCGTCGTGCAGCCCCGCCCCGCAGCCGGTGCCGAGGATCAGCGGCTCGTTGAGCGGCGCGTCGATGATGTTGTTCGGGAACCGCTTCTTCAGCCCCGCCGTGGCTGTCATCACGCCACCGAGCCGGCCGACGTCCTGGCCCCACAGGGCGCCGCCGTGGTTGGTGATGATGTTGGACAGCGCCGCGCGGATCGCGCCCGCGTACGTGATGTTCGTCTGCGGGGCCGACGCGGCGTCCTCCACGGGCTCGGCCGCGACCGGGTACGGCTTGCGAACGTTCTCCAGCACGCTCTCGGGCGGGGGATCCGGCTCCGCGCGCACTTGGTCGAGGATCGCCTTCAGCTCCTCGTCTTGGCGCCCCATGATGTTCCCGAGGTCGTGGTGCGCGAAGAAGTCGCGGCCCTCGGCCTTGATGCGCTTGAGCACGTCCCGCGGCCCGAGCAGCCCGGCGCTGACGAGCTGGTCGCCGAACCGGATCAGCGGGTCGTCCTGCGACATGTCGTACGTCACGTCCGCCGCGGAGCTGTGGCCGTTGAACCGCGGCAGCGAGTGCACGTGCACGAGGCAAGGCTTCTGCTCGTCGCGCATGTAGCGGGCGGCCCGGTACATCGCCTGGTAGGTGTCGTCGAAGTCGCGGCCGTCGCACGCGATCGACGCGATGCCGAAGCTGCCGGCGTAGTCGCGGAAGTCCCGGATCCCGCGGCCCTCCTCGGGGGTGGTCGAGATCGCGACGCGGTTGTCCGTGACCATGAACATGAACGGCAGCGACCAGACGGACGCGGCGCTCATCGCGTCGTGGCTGTCGCCCTCGGCCGTGGTGCCGTCGCCGACGATGCCGACCGTGAACGCGTCGGTGATGCCCTTCATCTTGAAGCCCATCGCGTACCCGGCCGCCTTCCCGAGCTGCATGCCGACGGGGGACTGCACAGGGAGGATGCCGAACTCGCGCATGTCCAAGTGGTAGACCATCTGCCGGCCCCGGCTCATCTGGTCGGTCTCCTTCGAGAACTGCTGGCGCAGCAGGTCGAGGGTGAACTGGGTGTACCCGTGCAGGCGCACCCACATCGAGCACAGCGCGCCGGAGCGGTAGTGCGGGACGATGCCGAAGTGGCCGTCGCGCACGACCTTGTAGAACGCCAGCGCGGTCGACGTGCCGTGCACCTCTTCCCCGGGGCCCCAGATCGCGAACTTGACCTCGCCACGCGAGACCAGCCGCACGATGTGCTCCTCGGTGGCCCGCGACCGCGCCGCGATCTCGTAGGCGAGACGCCGCTCATCGTCGGTGGGGATGGGCATGTCGGCGTAGACGGGGATGTCAAGGTAGGCCACGAGCACTCCGTGAAGCGATCGCCGGCTAACGCGCTCCGCCGCCCCTACCAGACCCCAGGTGGAACCCCGCGCCCCCGGGGCGCGGAGTGAACGGACTTCACCGCGGGACCTTCTCCACGAGTTGTGCGCAGACGAAGTCGTTCTGCGAGATACCGCCGACGTTGTGAGACGACCACCGCACCTCGCAGCGGTCGTACCCAAACAGCATCTCGGGGTGGTGGTCCTGCTCCTCGGCCAGCGCCGCCACGGCGTTCACGAACGCGAGGGTGGCGCTGTAGCTCGGGAAGTGGAAAACACGACGCAGCACGCCCTCGTGCGGCTCCCAGCCGGGGAGGGCCGCCAGGCCGTTGTGCAGCTCGTCGCTGGTCGCGAGGTGGGAGGCGGGAGTCATCGGCGATTCAGGGGCATAGCGGCGCGTCCGGGTCGAGCATCAGGGTCCAGGGCTTGCCGGAGGCGGCGATGCTGCAGGAGAGGTTCAACGCGTCCTTCTTGACCGTCAGGGTGTGTATGCCGGTGCTGACGTCCGTCGACGCGGGGACCACGCCAATGCTCTTGCCGTCCACCGCCACCGCGATGCCCTTCACCTTCTTGGCCTTCTTTGAGAACTCGACCGAGACGTGCGTCATTGCCGACGCCGCGGGGGTGGTCGTCGGGGCCGTCGTGGTCGCGGGCGCGGTGGTGGTCGTGGTCGTGGACGGCTTCGTCGTGGTGGTGGACGGCTTCGTCGTGGTGGTGGGCTTCGTGGTGGTCGTCGGCTTCGTGGCGGTCGCTGCCGCGGGCGCCGCCGTGGTGTCCGTCGGGTTGGCTGCAGGCGCCGCGCTCGGGTCGACCGGCGCGTTCGGGTCGGCTGCGTTCGGGTCGACCGGCGCGTTGGGGTCCACGGGGGCGCCGTCCACGGGAGCCGCGGCGACCTCCGTCGGAGCCGGCGTGGGCAGCTCTTGGGACCAGCTGGCGCTCTCGTCGCCCGTCCAGGTCCACACCTCGGCTCCGTCCTGGGTGCCGGTACACACCGCGGGGAACGACGCGATCGGGAGCTCTGCGGTCGCGCCCGGCGCGACGTCGATGGTGTCGACGCTCGCGGCGCCGGAGCAGTGCACCGAGATCGTCGCGGTGCCGGGGTTGTGCATCGACAGCGTGCCCTTGAGCTCTGCCTCGGGGGCCGTCGCCCCGGGCGTGAGCCAGTACGCAGCGGCGAAGCCACCGCCGATGGTGACCACGAGGAGCCCGCCGCCGATGAACACGAGGCCAAGGACGCACCCGATGATGAAGGTGCTGTTTCCGGGCTTTGCTGGTTCGGGTTTGGCTGTCATGCGCGCCGGCTATCAAGAAACGTTGGCGCCCGCTGGGAACGAAACGGGCTAAGCGCCCGCGTGGTCGCGTTGTCCCCGTTTCCCGTCGATGCCGAGGTCCTCGGGCGCATCCGGCCGATGCAATACCGGGACGCTGACCGCATCGCCGACCTGCACGCGGCGGCGATGGGGCGCAGCCTCTGGGCCGAGCTCGGCCACGCGTTCTTGGCCTCGTTGTACCGCGGCCTCGTCGATTGCCCTGCGTTCATCGGGTTCGTGTACGTCGAGGACGGCGAGGTCAAGGGCTTCATCGCGGGGTCGCTGGACACCCGCGCGATGATGCGGGACGTGCTGCGTCGGCGCGGGCAGTTCGTGCTGCCCCCTGCGCTCCTGGGCGTGGTCAAGCGGCCGTGGCTCGCGGTGAAGCTGCTGCAGACCGCCCGGTACGCGGACGCGTCGGGCGCGGCCGAAGTCCCGGGCGAGAGCTTGTTCTGCTCGTTCGTGCCCGACCTGCGCGGAAAGCGCGTCAGCGGGCACATCAACAAGGTGCTGTTCGACGAGCTCCTGGCCCGGGGGCACCGGGCGGTCAAGATCACGACCGAGGTCGACAACGAGGGTGCGAACCGCCAGCTCTTGAGCTGGGGGTTCCGCGACGCCGGCCGGTTCCGGTTCTACGGCAAGGACATGGTCACCTACGTGCTCGACCTGCCCGGGCACCCGCGCCTCGAGCCGATCAGCCGCCACCCGACGGTGTGACAGCGTGCGCTTGACGCCCGCCCGGTGGGACCTGGCAGCCGCGCTGCGGATCGCCGCGTTGAGCGCGGTCGGGTTCGCGGGCGTTTGCCTGTACTTGCGCCCGGATCCCGCGTCCGGGCCGCCCCAGGCGCTCGCGGCTACCGTCAGCCTGCCCTTCACGTTCACGCAGCTGGCGCGGGTGCGCAGCCCGACGGCGATGGTCGCGGCCCCGCGGGCGGGCGGCGGCCAGCGCATCGTGGTCGCCGAGCAAGCGGGCGCGATCGTCGCGTTCGACGTGGACGCCGCGGGCGTGGCAGCAGCCCCGCAGACGGTGCTGACGGTCCCGGGCGTGGCGTCCGGCGGCGAGACCGGCCTGCTGGGGATCGCGCTGGCGCCTGGCTGGCCCGCCGATCCCCGCGCGTTCGTGAACTACACCGTAGCGGAGGGGGACACCGGGCTCTCGACCGTCGTAGCCAGCGTCCCGCTGCCCGAGCTTGGCAGCGTCGCCGACGGCGCCGTGCGCGCTGAGATCCACGAGGTGCTGCGCTTCGAGCAGCCGTACTCGAACCACAACTCGGGCGCGATGGTGTTCGGGCCGGACGGCATGCTGTACATCGGCGTCGGCGACGGCGGCTCTGGTGGGGACCCGGAGGGCCACGGGCAGGACATGGGGGACTGGCTCGGGAGCATCCTGCGGATCGACGTGGTCGGCGCTTCGCCGTACCGCGTGCCAGCGGACAACCCGTTCGTTGGCCGCGCCGGGGTCTTGCCCGAGATCTGGGCGTACGGCGTTCGGAACCCGTGGGGGATGCACGTAGACCGCGGGGGCGACCACGCGCTCTGGTTCGCGGACGTGGGTCAAGGCACCTACGAGGAGGTGAACCGCGGGGTCGCGGGGGCCAACTACGGGTGGAACACGCGCGAGGGGCTGCACCCGTACGGCCGCACGAGCGTGACAGCGCGGGGCTTTGTCGACCCGCTGGCCGAGTACACGCACGAGGTCGGCGTGTCCGTCACGGGCGGGGTGGTCTGCCGGGACCCGCGGCTGCCCACGCTCGCCGGCGCGTACCTGTACGCGGACTTCGGCACTGGCGTGTTCTTCGGCCTGCCAACGGGCGGGGGCGGGGCCCCGCTCGGGCCTTCCCAGCTCCACCCGTCGACCTTCGCCGACGACGCTGCCGGGCACGTGTACGTCGCTGACTACGGCGGCGTGGTCTACCGGATCGACCCCGCGAGGTGACGTCGCGCACGCCCGGGCGATGGGCTAACGGGCGCGCCATGACGACTCCCAAGGCGATCTCCGTGTTCGAGGACGGCCGACCCGATGGCTGGACCCCTGCGCCCGGCTTCCGGGCGCAGGTGGCGCCGGACGGCGGGACCCGCCTGGTCATCTCCGTGCCCCCGGAGCAGCTCAGGGCCGTGCACGTGGCGCTCCTGGCGGTGCTCGGCGCGCGGATCTCGGTCCGCTACCTGCAGCTCACCGATCGCTCGGTCGGGCAGCTCGAGAAGCCGGTGAGCTGGGTGTGCATGGACGTGCCCGCCGCCGACGTGGTCGCCGCGCTCGGGGCCAGCCCCCGGCTGACGTGGGAGGACGCGCGCCACCAGCTGTGGGTGCGCGGCGAGAAGGGCGACCAGGTCGTGCTGGACGAGCTGGGCGTGCTCTACACCTACCCAGATGACGTCGCGTTCCGGGCCGCGCTCGAGCCGTTCGGGCTGCCCCTCGGGGCTACGCTCGGGCTCGACGGCCGGGACTACGTCCGGGTCGAGTTCCTGGCGGACGCAGACCGCGAGGAGGCCGCGCTGATCGAGCGGCTTGGCCTGCGGCGCGTGGGCTAGCTAGCCCCGGGTCAAAACCCGCGTACGGCCCAGGTCCCGCTTGCGCCCTCTGCGGTGATCACGACCCAGTCGAGGCTCTCGGGCAACCGCACGCGGACGGAGCCGCCGCCGAGGGGCGGCTCGAAAGGCTCCAGGTCGTAGCTCTCGCTGCCGTCGGGCGTGATCACCGTGACGGTCTGCACGTCCATCCAGCGCGCGGCGTCCACCACGATCTCCCAGGCCCGCTCGTCGCCGACGTGCAATCCGCCGAGCACCTCGATGCGCGGCCCGCTGCCGGCGGTGGTCTCCCCCGCGAAGATCCCCGCCTCGACCCCCGGGACGTTGTGATCGCCCGTGGGGAGCTCGATCCACGTGCGCGCGGAGAGGGGCGCGACCGGCACGTAGCTGTCGAGCAGCGCGAGGTACACGTCGAGGTCGTCGAGCGAGTCGAGCCAGACGGCGAGCGGCGCGTCCGGCCAGGACCACGCGGGCGCGGCAGCCAGCGCGGCGTCCACCCACGCGCGGTTCACGATGGTGCGGCGGTCGGCGCTGTTGTTGCGCACGACGCTCAAGAGGTCGAGCGCGTCGAGGCCGTGGGGCGGGGCACCGTGAGCGGGGCGCTTGCTGTTGGCGGTCCACGGCCAGGAGATCACGACGCCGCCCTCGGCGGAGGTGCTGCGGGTCCCGGCGACGGTGAGCACCGCGTTGCCGCCGAGCTCGTCGAGCGGGTCCGGCGCGGCGGTGGGGACCTCGTCGTCCGCGATCACCACGACGTAGCCGAGGCCCTCGCCGGTCGCCGCGTGCGTCGCCTCGGGGCTCGCCCAGGTGGCGTCCGTGTCCGGCGAAACGACCCGCCCGAGGTCCGCCCAGGTCGCGCCGTCGGTCACCATCTCGGACCGCAGGTCCACGTCCACCGCCGCCCCCGGGCGGCTGTCCGGCGCGTAGTCGACGGCGAGCGGCGGGTACTTCGGGCCGGCGGTGAGCACCCCTGGGCCCGTCCCGACCCCGGCCGGCACCTCCCCCCCGCCGGGGGGCAGCACCCAGCCGACGCCGTCCACCGTGTAGACCGCGGCGACGTCCGCCCCGTCCGCGTCCCGCACCCGCAGGTTCATGCTGCCGCACTCCGCCGGCGACAGGCCTGCGTAGCTGCAGCCGGCTCGCTCGCCGACCAGCGCCGCGCCCGGCGGCGCCGCGCCCGTCACCCGCCCGGACTCCACCCCGAGGCGCGTGACGACCGCGCCGTCGACCTCGACCCGCACGGCGTCGGCGTCCACCTCCTCGTCTACCGGCTCGGAGCCGCCGTACACCGCGCCGGTCCACGCGGCCAGGTCCGGGGACACCAGCGAGAGATGGAGGGTCGCCACGGGGAGGTCGTCCCCGGTCACGACGCCGTCCGTGCCGAAGAACCCGTCCCCGCTCGTCCACGTGGCGCCCGTCCGCTCGGCGCCTGCGAGCGGCTGGACGACTGCCTCCCCCGCCGTCGTCAGCCGGAGCACGCTCTCGTCTGCGGCCAGCGACCACGTCATCCCGGGGAGCACCAGCGCGGCGCCCTCGCCCGGTGCCGCGGGGTTCACCGCTTCGACGCTGCTCCGGTCACCTGCAACGCGGAGCTCGCCCAGCACGTCCGTTGACGTCGTCCCCTCCTCGTCCAGCACTGCGACCGCGTCGACCAGCGTGCCGCCTTGCTCGTCGAGCGTGTACAGCGAGCTGTACGTGCCGCGCACCACGAAGCGCGCGAGGCTGTTCTCGATCAGCCAGTCGCCCACGTGGTTGTCGCCGTCCGGCACGAGCTCCTCGGTGCAGAGGATCTCGCGGGCTCGGACTTCGCCGGCGGCGAGGACCCGCGGGTCGCAGCTCGGCGTCGTAAAACTTGGAAAGGCGCAGCCCGCGAGGCCAAAAAGCAAGAGGGACGGCGCCATGGGCACCGTCCCTACGTAGCGTGCCGCCGGGTACGTGGACTACTTCGCGCCGGCCGGGCTGACGGCCTTCGTCGTCACCGGGGTGCCGACGGGGGCGATGCGGGGCGCCCAGGTGCTCGGCGGGGGCGTGCCGGTGTCGTCCTGGGGCGGCCGCGGGCACACCTGGCCGCAGGAGGCGGGGATGCTGCCATCGTACGTCGTGCAGTCCGTCGCCGCGGTGGTCTCGGTCTGCAAGCAGGTGCGAGCGGCCTGCGCGTCGTAGTCCACGCAGGGGTCCTCACCGAGGTGGCTCGCGACGTCGGCCTTGCACGCGGCCAGGTCCGCGTACCCGTAGTCGTCGAGGTAGCCGCAGGCCTCCCAGAGCGCGCAGAGCGCCTCGGCCTGTGCCGGCACGTACTCGGTGTAGGATGACAGGTCGTTGGGGTCGGTGTCGGTGTCGGCGTCCGTGTCGGCGTCGGCGTCCGTGTCGGCGTCGGCGTCCGTGTCGGCGTCTGCGTGTTGCTTCTTGCCGGTGTCGTCGGCCTTGTCCTTGCCGGTGCAAGAGGCCGCGAGGATCATTGTGGGGATCAGCAGGGAGGCGAGGATCAGGTCAAGCTTTCGCATGTAGACTCCATTTGGGGAGCCCCCTTTACACCGGGCCGGGCGCCCATGGCCACAACTTTTGGTCCCAGCGCCCGGCGAGGTGTACCTCCGGCGAGAGCAGGACCTTGTGCTGCGCCCACACCTCTTGCAGGGCGGCGCGGATGCACGCGAGCACGTCGACAGCCGTGGCTCCGCCCCGGTTCACGATGAAGTTCGCGTGCTTCTCGCTCACTTGGGCGCCCCCAGAGCGCCAGCCCTTCAGCCCCGCGGCCTCGATCAGGCGGCCGGCCGAGTCGCCCGGGGGGTTCCGAAACACCGAGCCGCAGCTCGGGAGGTCCAGCGGCTGGGTCGCTGCCCGCCGCGCCAGGTGATCGAGCACGCGGGCCTTCTCTTCGCGAGCGCCCTCCTTCGCGAGGCGCAGGACCGCGGCGGTCACGACAAAGCCGTCGGGCAGCCCCCCGTGGCGGTACCGCATCGGCAAGTCCGCCCGCTCGAGC
This sequence comes from Bifidobacterium breve, assembly GCA_943328795.2. Classification (GTDB taxonomy): domain Bacteria; phylum Myxococcota_A; class UBA796; order UBA796; family SXON01; genus CAIUMM01. The sequence continues at coordinate 6,432 of CALQBK020000037.1, read as the reverse complement.
ACGACGTGTCGCCCCTCCCTGTCCAGCCCCTCCACGCGCGCCACGACCGCGCCAATTTCGCCGAGGGACGTGCCGGCGTTCATCGCGATCGCGCCGCCCATGGTCCCCGGCACCCCCGCCAGCGGCCCGAGGCCCACGAGCGCGCCGAGGTGGCGATTCAGCAGCACGGCGTTCGCGACACCGGCGCCCACGCGCAGCTCCACGTGGCCCCCGTCCTCGGTCACATCGGCGCGGGCGAGCTCGCCCCCGAGCACCACGGTGGTGCCGGCCAGGCCCTCGTCGGGGACGAGCAGGTTGGAGCCCTTGCCGAGGACGAAGAACCCGCGGCCGCGCTCCTGGGCGTCCAGCAGCGCGCGGCGCAGCTCGTCCAGGGTCGATGGCCGCTCGAGGCGCTCCATCGGTCCGCCAATGCGCCAGTAGCCGAGCTTCGCGAAGGTGTCGGGGGTCACGGTGCCGACGAGTGTATTCCTGCCGGGGTGGTCGAGCGTGCGTTGGGATAGCCCCCCCGGGGACCATTCGCCGACTCCACGCGCCCGAGCTGATGGACGAGCCTTGGTGGCCCGAGGAGTGGCGGCGCATGGAGACGGACTTCCTGCGGACGCTCAACGGCCTCGCGCGCACGTGGGTGCCGCTGCGGGATCGGGTCGCCGCGCTGTTGCGGGCGACCGGGAAGCGGCGGCTGGTGGACCTTTGCTCGGGCGGCGGCGGCCTCGTGCTCCCGCTGCGTGACGGGGTCGCACGCGCGCTTGGCGAGCCGGTGGAGCTGGTGTTGACGGACCTCTTCCCGAACCCCGGCGTGCTCGCGCACCTACCGCCGTCCGAGGGGATCACCTACTGCCCGCTGCCGGTCGACGCCCGCCGCGTGCCCCCGGAGCTCGACGGCGTGCGGACGATCTGCCTCGGGCTCCACCACCTCCGCCCCGTCGACGCCCAGGCCGTGTTGGTCGACGCGGCGCGCGCCCGCCAGCCGATCGTGGTGTTCGAGGGCACCGCTCGGTCCGTGCCGTTGGCGCTGTCCATGGCGTTCCTCCCGCCCGTCGTCGCGGCCTTGTCGCCGCTCTCGCGCCCGCGCTCGATGCGACGCCTGTTCTGGCACACCGTGGTCCCCGTCGTGCCGCTGGCTGTCGGGTGGGACGCGTTCTGCAGTTGCCTGCGCTCCTACGAGCCGTCGGAGCTCGCGGCGATGACGGCGGACATCCCGCCGGACTACCGTTTCGAGATCGGGCGCGATCGGTGGCTGGGGCTACCGATCACCTGGCTGGTGGGGTACCCAGTGCCCACGAGAGGAGCCACGTGAACAGCAACAACGTTTTCTTTTTCGAAGACGCGAGCTCGGTGAAGGGCGACGGCTCGAACTTCACCGACTTCCCTTGGCCTGCCCTCCGTGGGATCCCCGAGGAGGAGCGGGACGAGCTGCTGCCCCTGCTCGTTCCGTACGCGGTCCCGGACGGCGACCTCTTCCAGGGCCCGGGCAAGCCACCGCCGGGCTTGTTCTTCTTGCGCGGGGGGCGGGTCTCCGTCGCGGCAAGGCTCCCGAACGGGCTCTACGCCGAGCCCATCGCGGCGGGCGCCGGGGTCACGCTCGGCGAGGCCGGCTGGCCCAAGGTCCGCACGCCCCAGCAGCGGATCTGGGCGACGAGCGGCGCGGTCGGCTGGCTCTTGCCCAAGGAGCGGTTCGCCGAGGCCGGCAAGCGCCTGCCGTCGTTGGCGGGCGCGCTGGAGACGCTCGGTACGCTCCGCCGTGGGCTGGCCCGTGGCTCCGGATGTGGGCGCACGAGTTCGACGCCAACGTCGTGCTCGTACCGGACCTCGACGCGTACCCCGAGATCGCGCCCGACCTGCTCCCGGGCCTCGACAAGGGCTTCATCCTGGCCGGCTGGGAGCCGCTGAGGACCTACTTCCAGTACCGCGAGGGCACGTACTCCACGAACTTCGGCAACCGCGACTACGTCGGGGCCACCGATTTTCCGGAGCTCAGCTTCACGCTGGACGTCCAGCGCGACTTCCTGAACACCTTCATCTCCGACCTCATCCCGCTCGCGGTGGTCACCTTCCTGCTGTTCGGCGTCGTCCGGACGATCAGCCCCGACCCCGCGCGGTACGACCGGACCGGCTTCTCGTTCACGAACGTGCTCGGTGCCTGCTCGGGCCTCGTCTTCGTCGTGCTCTTGGGGCACATCCAGCTGCGCAACGCGCTCGCGGGCCAGCAGATCACGTACCTGGAGTGGTACTACTTCGTCATCTACATCTCGTTGATCCTCGCTTGCCTGGACGCGTGGCTCGTGATCTCGGAGGCGCCCCCGCGGGCGATCGCGTGGGCGGACAACCTGCTGTGCCGGCTCCTGTTCTTCCCGTGGATCACGACCGCGCTGTGCCTGGCGACCGCCAGCTACTTCATCCCGGCGGATCCCCCCGTGGCGGCCGAGGCCACCGTGGAACCCCCCGCGAACTAGGCGGAGACCCGCGCCAGCAGCGCGTCCCAGCCGGGGCGCGTGCGGAAGGCCGGGTAGGGCCGCGGGCGCTCGGGCAGCGGGGAGCGGTACACGGTGCGGAGCGACGCGTCCGGCTGGAACTGCCCGATCACGGTGGGCTTCCACGCGTGCAACGTCTCCGCGTCGACGAAGAGCTGGCCACCGGGCACCTGCACGGATCGGCCTCCGAGCGCCGCCCGGATCGCGTCAGGCGCGGTGCTCCCGGCGGCGTCCCACGCATCGGCCCACAGCCGCACCCCGGCGACGGCGCTCATCATCGGATCGGTGAGCGCGGTGGGCACCTCCTGCCCGGGGTGCTCCTTCACCCAGGCGGCGACGTGCGCGCTGAAGGCGGCGATCTCGGGGTCCGGGGTGTCCGAGAGCCAGGTCCAGGCGGCGTAGTCGCCGCCCACCGGGATCTTGGCCCTGGCCATCACCCGCGCCTCGGGCTCCGCGATGCTGAAGGACATCGCCGGGAGCGCGCCTTGCGGCACCGCGCGGCGCAGCTCGCCGAAGAACGCCACGTTCCCCGGCGGGCCGTTCAGCGTGCTGATCACCAAGTCGGGCTTCACCCGCTGGATCTCGGCGACGATGTCCTTGGCCGGGCCCGCGAGATCGTCGATCGTGCCGTCGGCAGGCAGGTAGCGCTCGCCGACGGGCTCAAGCCCGCCCGCCGCGAGCTGGTCACGCACGAGCGCGTTCACGACCCGCGGGAACACGTAGTCCGAGCCGACGAGGAACACGCGCGCGCCGTGCTTTGCCATCGCCCAGCGGATCGCCGGGAGGATCTGCTGGTTCGGGGTCGCCCCGGTGTACAGCGCGTTCGGGAACGACTCGAGCCCCTCGGACTGCAGCGGGTAGACGAGGAAGCTACCGAGCTCCTCCACGACGGGGATCACGGCCTTGCGGCTCGACGACGTCCAGCAGCCGAAGATCGCGACCACGCCCTCGTCGACGATCAGCCGGCGCGCCTCGCGGGCGAACGTCTCGGGCTCGGAAGCGCCGTCCGCCACCAACACGTCGATGCGCTGCGCGGGCGCGTCGCCCTCGCCCCCGAGCGCGGCGTTGAGGTCGCTGATGGCGACCTGCGTTGCGATGGCGACGCAGGCCTCGCTGTGGCGCATCCCGCCGCTCAGCGAGTGGAGCACGCCCACGCGCGCGGTGCGCGTCTCCCCCGAAGCCCGCGAGATGCAGCTTGGCAGCGCGATCGCGCCGGCCCCGAGCAGCTTCAGGACGTCACGGCGGCTCCGGTTCGGCATGGCGCGGAGCCTACCACGCCTAACTGAGCTAGCGCGCCTTCATCTCGGCCGCGCGCGTCTCCGCCTTCTCCCACATCCGGATCCACGCCTCGGCGGACCGGAAGAGCGGCTCCAGGGCGGCGTCGGAGTCGCCGTCGTGGCGCGCGTCCTCCAGGAGCTCGGGGAGCATCCCGATCGTGACCATGCCCTCCTGGTTGAAGTCGATCTCTCGGTTGCCGATCCACGGCTCGGTGAACGTGACGTCGCCGGCGTACGAGGTGAACGGGTACTCGACGGGGCTCTCCTGCGTCGTCGAGCACGCGCCATCGGCGAAGCGCGGCCCGGCGGCGCCGGCGAAGCCGTTCAGGTCGAAGCAGAACGGCGTGCCCGGGTAGCCCCCGTTCTGCTCAGCGAGCTCAGCCTTCGCGGTCACCCCGCGGACCGTGGACCCGGGGTCGGACGTGTCCTGGCAGCGGCCCAACCCTGTCGTGGAGATGCCCCCGGTCGCAAAGACGCGGCCTTTCGCGTCGCGGCCGTGCGTGCCCGCCGCTGGGTAGTCGTTCTGCTCCAGGATCTCGAGCGTGCGCTCGTACGCGTGGATCGGCAGGTGGTCGAGCTCCACGATCATGCCGCGCTGCATCAGGCCGTCCACGAGGGTCTCGCCAACGTCCGTCAACGTCCCGTTCTGGCAGTAGTGCCCCTCCAGCGGGCCCTGCAGGATCTCGGCGACGTAGTCCAGCGCGGTGTCCAGCGGGGCGTCCGGGAACGCGCTGAAGTCGACCGGGGCGTCCGAGAGGTACTCGTCGCGCGGGAAGTTGAGGCCGCCGAACGTCACGCTGCCGCCGTCGAAGCCCTCGTTGATGTCGTCGTCCGGGCACTCCTCCACCTTGTTGGTCCAGTGGCCGCTGTTGAAGAAGTTGCCGAGCTCGATGAAGTCGCCCGACCCGTCGCCCGGCGCGAACTGGTTGTCGTACTTGTGGACGGGGAACACCGCGCGTACGCCGCGCGCGTAGTAGTCGTCGAGCTGGGCGTTTACGTAGGCGTCGTCGCACGTCGGGCCGTCCGGCCGGGGCGTGAGGTTGCAGCGGAACAGGTCCGACGTCTCGATCCCGATCACGACCGCGAGCTTGCCGGCCTCGATCACCTCCCGGGCCTCGGCCGGGGTCGTGACCACGCGGAACCACCCCTTGCCCGCTCCCCCGCTCTGCGCGTCGATGTAGTCCTGCATGTTCCAGGTCTCGTCGATGATCCGGTCCACCGCGGTCATGTCCTCGCAGTCGTAGCGGCTCGGCTCGATGCCGTCGCCGACCATGAACGTGCAGATGATCGAGTTGGTGGTCGCGTGCTGCACCTCGAGCCGCAGCCCGGCCATCCACGCGCGCTCCAGCCAGGTGTAGTACTGGGTTTGGTGGGTCGCCCGGTGCACAGCGTCGGGCCACTCGGTGAAGTCGGGGTAGCCGGCGGTCGCGTGGTTGTCCTCGTGCAGCTCGCCGGCGATCAGGTCCCCGATCATGTCGGTGAGGTCCGCCGTGTTGTTGCCCGACGAGTCGAACGCGTACCCGAAGAAGTCGTGCCGGCCGCCTTCGCCGTGGAACGGCGCGCAGTCCGGCAGCGCGTGCTCGACGCCGAGCCGGTGGAAGGTGCCGCCGTGGAACACGCCGCCGCCGCCGAAGCCGAAGTTGGAGAGCAGGTGGGAGTGGGCGTCCGCGATGCCGTAGAGCGTGCCGTCGTCGAACGTGGTCTTCTCGATCGTGCCGGTGGCGTCCAGCGTGAGCTCTGGGAACGTCACGCAGCCTTCGGCGGGCTCCAGCGTGATGGCGAGGGCGTGGTAGTCCTCCTCCGCGCCGGGCTCTCTCAGGCCGTCCTCGCCGAGCAAGGCGTCGTTTCGGCGGTTGCGGAGCTGGTAGCGCGTGCCGCCCTTCCAAGAGGGCTCGAGCAGCCACTCGCCGCCGGAGATGTAGGCGTCGTCCACGTGGCCGTCTTCGATCCGCGTCATGTCCGACTGCAGCGACGTCTCGCGGGTGACGACGTCGGACTCAGCGGAGAGGTAGCGCTGGTCGGAGTCGTAGAGCAGGTAGGTGCCCAGGTCGGACGCTTGCAAGCGGAAGCGCGCGGCGTCGGACTCGGCGTCCTTGGACCAGGTGTAGGTGTCGCCGTCCGCTACGAGCCAGTCGGAGTCGGAGTGCAGCGTGACGCACTGGTTCGACCAGCCCTCGACGTCCAGATCCTCGACGGGCAAGAGCTTCTCGTGGCAGCCGACGGAGATCGTGAGCAGGGCGAGGGCGAAGGGGGCGCGCATCGGCGGAGTGTACCGCGGGGGGAGGCCGGGGAGGAGAACAGGGACAAGGGCCACGAAGCAAGCGGAGAGGACGTGCACGGAGGGGGGAGGAGGCGCGGAGGCGGGGAGAAGGGCTTGCACGGGCGGGTGAAGGAATCAGACCTCGAGGTGGTGCACGGCGGCGGCGGCGAACTGGGCGTGGAGGTCGCGAGCGGTGGTGAGGCGGGCTTCGAGGGCGCCGCACAGCTCGAAGTAGCCCGACGCAGCGGCAACGATGGCTACTTGGCGACTGCGAGGGGGGCGTGATGATCCAAAGCCGTCATGAAGCAGGGTTGGCTCGAGTAATTCGACTTGTTGGTTGCCACCGGCAGGTCGCCAACACTGTACGCTCCAACTCATCCCACCTCCCGCTCTTCGCGTGAGCGCGAAGGTGCAGCATCCCTTC
>CALQBK020000036.1 GCA_943328795.2 Bifidobacterium breve | reverse complement strand
GCGGGGAGGGCGCGACCGGGCTTCGCTACGGGCTCGGGGGCACCGGCGGGGAGGCCCGGGGGCAGGCCTTGCCCAAGGCGCTCGTACTGCTCGAGGTCGAGCACGAGCGCCGCGCGTTCGATGTCGTCCCTGTGGTAGCGACGCGGCACGCCGTCTACCTCGAACAGGATCTCGTCCCCGTCGACGCCCTTGATGACGCACTTGAGGCGCCGGCGGCCGTCCATGTCCCAGGTCTTCAGCCGGACGGTGCAGCCGACGAAGCGCGCGAAGTCCTCGATGCGCTGCACCGGGCGGTCGATCCCGGGCGTCGAGACCTCCAGGGTGTACGTGCTCGCGATGAGGTCCGCGGCGTCGAGCGCCGGCGAGAAAATGCGCGAGAACCGAGCGCAGTCCGTGATCGTCGAGCCGCCGACCTTGTCCAGCGACACCCGGAGGATCCGCCCCGACACGCCGGAGGACCCGGTGACCTCGATCGCGACAATCGTGACGCCAACGCGCTCGGCGACGGGCTCCGCGAGCGCAAAAAGCGCGGCGACCAAGCTGCGGAGATCGGTGACTGGGAGAGGCGTGGGCATATGCGAGCCGTAGAGACAGAAAAAGCGCCACGAGGGGCGCTTGGGAGAGCCGGGGCGGGCCGCATAACGCGCCCCTCCCGGGCGGGCAACCGCAGTTCGGCCCGACGCCCCGGCACCAGGGGCCAGCCCCGGCGCTGCGCGGGCTACATCCCGAGGCGCCGCGCCAGGTCGCCCTTGTCGACCGCCTTTTGCAGCGCCTCCGCGGCGTCCACCTTCTTCGCCAGCACCAGGCGCGCGAGCTCCTCGTTCAGCAGCTGGTTCCCGGCCGCCTTCGCGGTGCTCATCGACGTCATGATCTGCTGCGTCTTGCCCTCCCGGATGAGGTTGGACACGGCGACGCTGGAGACCAGGATCTCCAGCGCTGCCACGCGCCCTCCGCCGATCTTGCGGCACAACGTCTGCGCGATCACCCCGCGCAGCACGTCCGCCAGCGTGGCCCGGATCTGCGCCTGCTGCTCGGCGCGGAACAGGTTCACGATCCGGTCCACGGTGCTGATCGCCGTGGCGGTGTGCAGCGTGCCGAACACCAAGTGACCGGTGTTCGCCGTCTCGAGCGCGAGGTTCACCGTCTCCAAGTCGCGCATCTCGCCGACGAGCACGATGTCGGGGTCCTCGCGCAGCGCCGCCTTGAGCGCCCGGGCGAAGCTGGTCGTGTGCGGCCCGACCTCGCGCTGGTTGACCAGCGACTCCCGGCTCTCGTGCACGAACTCGATCGGGTCCTCGAGCGTGATGATGTGGGCCTTCCGCGTGCGGTTGATCGAGTCGATCATCGCCGCGAGCGTGGTGGACTTCCCGCTGCCGGTCGGGCCCGTCACCAGGACCAGGCCCTTCGGGTGCTCGCACAGGGCCTTGGCGGCCGGGGGCAGGCCGAGCTGCTCGAACGTGAGGATCTTGTCCGGGATCTGGCGCAAGACCGCGCCGACGCCGCGGTGATCGCGGAACACGTTGGTGCGGAACCGGGCGACCCCGGGCAGCGGGTACGCAAAGTCGGTGTCGTTGTCTTGCTCGAACTCGTCCCGGTTGCGGTCGAGCATCAGCGGGTCGAGCAGCTCTTTCACCTCGGTCGCCGTCAACGGGGACGCGTCCGAGAGCTCGTAGATCTCGCCGTCCAGGCGCCAGCGCGGACGCTGGCCACCGCACAAGTGCAAGTCGGACGCGCCCTCGGCGACCATCCGGCGCAAGAGCGCGTCGAGGCGTGGCGAACGCGAGGGCTCCTCGACCTTGACCGCCGGGCGCTTCGCGTCGGTCCGGCTCAACGTGGAGCCTACGCCCGGCGTGGTTCCCGGCGCCTCCTTCGACCATCCCTCGGCCCCTGCCCGGCCGCCCAGCGCCGACTCCAGCTGGTCGGCGCCGATTCGCACGGTGCGGAGGTCCATCCCGGGGACATTCAGCCGCACGGCCGCGAGCGCGGACGGGGTGGGCTCGTCTACGAAGCCGATGGTCAGCACGTTCCCGTTCACGGCCAGGGCCAAGAGGCGAAAGCGCTGCATCAGCTCCAGCGGGAGCAGGTCCATCGCGAGCTCGTCGGCCGCCACGTCGTTCCCCCGCGGCGGCAGGTTCCCCGTGCCGACGCGCTCGGCGAGCACCCGGCAGAGCCCCAGGCCGAACGCCGGGATGCGCTGGACCATGGCGGAGAAGATGTTCGCGTCGAACCGGGCGACTTCGGCCGGCCGCGTCGCGACCGCCGTCGCCGACCGGGGCTGGGCCAGCAAGAGGCCGATCTCGCCGATCGCGGTGACCGGCGAGAACGCGGCGACCTCGAGCGGCTGGACCCCAGGGTGCGTCACCCGGATGGAGACGTCGCCGCTGAGCAGCACGAAGAACGAGTCGGACGGCTCGCCTTGCTCCATGATCACCTCGCCCTCCACGAAGGTGCAGAGCGTCGCGTGGGCGGCGACCTGGGAGAGCTGCTCGGGCGTGAGCCCACGGAACATCGGCGACTGGCCAAGGAGCGGCAGCACACGGGCGAGGGCTTCCCCCTCCAACGGAGTAGTTTGCATCGGCCGGCCTTAACACTGGACGAGCGCGCCCCGCCTCGATAGCCGCGGCCGCTCACCGAACAGGAGACCCCATGCCCAAGAAGCCCGTCGCCCGCAACCGCCGCAAGTCCGCACACCGCCGCGCAGGCCTCAAGGCCAAGCACACTAAGCAGCGCATGCGCAAGACTGGCATGCTCCGCAAGCGCAAGCCGAACGGCCGGCTCACCCGCTAACCGCGGCTATGCCCGGCTCGACCGGCCAAGGGCCCGCATTGCCACCTGCTCGTCGCGGGGGCGTGCTGCTCCATCCTTCGAGCTTGCCTGGACCGGGTCCCATCGGGGAGCTCGGGCCGTATGCCTACGCCTTTCTCGACTGGATGGAACAGTCGGGGCTGCGCGTTTGGCAAGTGCTGCCGCTCCACCCGGTCGGGCCGGGGCACTCGCCGTACGCGAGCCCCTCGGCGTTCGCGGGCGACTGGCGGCTGATCTCTGTCGAGGAGCTCGTCCGCACCGGAGTCATCGGCCCGGTCGCGTTGCCCTGGGGCACCGACCGAATCGACACTGCTGCGATTGAGCGCTGGAAAGAGCCGCTGGTGCGCGAGGCCGGCCGGCGGGTGTCAGGCTCCGACGCGTGTCGCGCGTGGGTTGCGCGGCAGGGTTGGCTGGCAGACTGGGCGCTCTACAACGCGCTCCGGCAGCAGACTGGCGCCGGCTGGGAGGGGTTCGGGCACGACGGCCCGAGCGATGCCCTGCGCGAGGCGTACTCCGACGCAATCGCCGAGGAAGAAGGCGTGCAGTTCCTGTTCGAGCAACAGTGGCAGGCGCTGCGCCAAGAGGCCCGCGAGCGCGGCATCCAGCTGCTCGGCGACATGCCGCTCTTCGTGAGCGGGGACGGCGCAGACACGTGGTGCCACCGCGACCTGTTCCAGTTTCGGGAGGGCGTAGCGGACCCTGTCGCCGGCGTGCCGCCCGACTACTTCTCTCCCCACGGCCAGCGCTGGGGGAACCCCACGTACGCGTGGAAGCGCCACGCGGACGAGCACTTCGCGTGGTGGATCGCCCGCGTTCGGCGCGAGCTCGAGCTGGTGGACGAGCTGCGGATCGACCACTTCCGCGGCCTGGTGGCCAACTGGGCGATCGCCGCGGGCCAGCAAGACGCGCGGCGAGGCGAGTGGGCGCCGGGGCCGGGTCGGACGCTCTTCGACGCCCTGGCCGCCGCCATCCCCGGCGTGTTGTCGCGCATCGTAGCCGAGGACCTCGGCGACATCACCCCCGACGTGGTCGCGCTCCGCGAGGGGCTCGGGCTGCCGGGGATGAAGGTGCTCCAATTCGCGTTCGGCGGCGACTGGACGCACGCGTTCCTGCCTCACAACTACGTCGGGACCAACTGGGTCGCGTACACCGGCACGCACGACAACGACACCGCGCTCGGCTGGTACGACTCCGCGGGCGACGTCGTGCAGCACCGCTTCCGGGTGTACACGGGGCGCGCCGGCACGGACGCCGTGTGGGGGCTCTTGCGGGAGGCTTGGGCCTCCGTCGCGACCACCGCGGTCACGCCAATGCAGGACGTCCTCGGCCTCGGCAGTGACGCACGGATGAACGTGCCGGGCGAGGCCACGGGCAGCTGGTCCTGGCGCATGCGGGACTTGCCGTGGGACAAGTGCGGGATGATGCGGTCGTTGTCCGAGGTCTACTCCCGCAAGTAGGCCGGCCCGCGCCGCGGAGGCCGGGTGAAGGCGTGGTACGCTGCGCCCGTGCACGTCCTCCTGCTCGCCCTCCTCGGCTCGCCCGTCGCCTACGCGGCCGACCAGCCTACGTCTGTCCTCGTCTCCGCGTTGCAACCCGGGAGCCCCGAGGCCATCGCCCTCGCGACGTTGCTCGAGAACTACCTCGCGCAAGAGATCGCGCTCGACAAGAGCCTCGCCGTGATGCGCATCGAGGACACGCGGCCGTTCGAGGACTACAGCGCGCGCGTCTACGTCCAGGGGTGTCCGCCGGGCGACATCCTCGGGTGCTCCACGATCATCGCGGAGCGCGGGGGCGCGGAGTACGCCGTCACCGGGACCGTACGCTCCTCCGCGTCAGGCACCGAAGTCGAGGTGGACATCCTCGACGTGAACGACAGCCGGGTGGTCGTGAGCTTCAAGAGTGAGCTCGCGAACGGTGACGACAAGGTGTTCGCCCAGGGCGTCGCCCGGGTGCTCGCCGCGGCCATCCACGGCGAGGTCGGGGCCGAGACCGACATCCGCACGTCGGACGACGACGGCCCCGTGAAGCCCGACAACGACGCGATCGCGCGGCAGATCGCCCAGCTCTCGAAAGACCTTGGCGAGGTGACCGTCGCGCTGTCCCGGCCGAACCGGGCGATCCCGAAGACCAGCTACACGGTGGACGACCTGGCGGAGCAGTCCAACACCGACGCCGTGAAGCCCTGGGAGCGGCTCGACATGTCGCCGGGCGAGTACCTGCGCTACCGGAACTCGGGGTTCAGCCTGTTGGAGTGGCGCGCGCGATCCGCGGGCAGGCAAGGCCAGTTGATGATCGCGCCGATGTTCGGGTACGCGAACGGCGCGATGGCCGGGAGCTACTACGGGGCGTACGCGACGGACGACTCGACGGAAGTCGTGGACGCGTGGTCCGCCGAGACCCAACAGTCCGGGAGCGGGGCCTGGCTCAACGCCGTGGTCGGGTACGGGATCACGCCGGCGCTCGATGTCGGCGTGTCGGTCGGGGTGCAGACGGGCAGCTTCACCCGGGATGTCGATGACGTCGTCGTCGGCCAGCCCGAGGAGCCCACCGACCCGCAGACGTTCAGCGCGTCGCGGGTGACGCTCGGTGCCCGCGTCGGGGTCGGCCTGTTCCCTGCGCGGTCGATCCGGCCCCGCATCGGCGGGGGGCTCGACTGGATGCACGGGTACTCGGTCACGCAGTTCGAGCAGATGCCGGATTGGCTGACGGTGTTCCCGGCGCCGAGCTTGCTGGTCGCCCAGGTGTACGTCGGCGGCGAGGCGCGGATCTCGAAGAACGTGGACTTCGTGCTCCAGGCGCCGGTGACGATGACGCTGACGGGCACAAAGCCGAACACGTTTCGTTCGGGGTCGCAGGACGTCGTCACCGAGACCGTGCCGAACGGGCCGAAGGTCATCGGCGTCGGCGTGACCGCCGGCCTGCAGATCCGGCTGTTCGGCAAGAAGACGGAGGGCGGCATCGAGGACATCGACGCGATCTGACGGCCCCGTCCACGGCCCGACAAACCCTTGACTTCCGCTGCCACTTCCCCTATAAGCGCCCGGTCTTTCAGCGTCCGCTGGCCACCGCGTTGGCCAGTCCCCCCCGAATCGAGGCTCTCATGCGCAACGTCATCTTCTCCCTCGCCCTGCTCGCTCCCGGCCTCTTCATCGCTTGTACGGGCGCGGGTGACGACACCGGCGCCGGCGGCGACAACGGCGGGGACAACGCCGGCGACAACGGCGGGGACAACGCCGGCGCCCTCGCGTTCGAGGACTTCGTCAACACCACCGACACCTACATCGGCGACTCCGCGTGCTTCGACGGCACGAACTGGATCGACCAGACCCCCGGCGCGGGCTGCACTACCGACGTCACGGTGAGCGGCACGGTCAGCGACTTCCAGCAGGACGAGCCCGTCCCGGGCGCCTCGATGAACGTCTGGCTCTCGGACGACATCAACGGGGCCGCGGACCAGTCGTTCGACGTCGACAGCAGCGGCGCCGGCTCCATCACCGTGCCCGCGTGTACGCCGATGGGCTACGAGACCTACACCCCCGACGAGTGGCAGGAGACCGTTGACACCTACGAGGTGCACCAGGTCTACGCCTGGTCGTCTGCGGGCACCGACACGGACACGTGGAACTCCGTCTCCGTCGCGACCTCCCGCCTGATCCCCTCCTTGCTCGGCCTCGAGTGGTCGCCCGGCACCGCCATCATCGCGGGCACCGCCTACGACTGCAACGAGGAGCCCATCCAGCACGCGCAGGTGTTCATTCACGACGCCAGCGGGGCCATCCCGGCGGACTTGGCGGTGCGCTACTTCGCGAACGGCTTGCCCAACTCGGACCAGCCCGACACCAATGACGATGGGCTCTGGTCCGCGATCAACGTGCCCCCCGGCGAGTGGATCGTGGAGATGTGGGCGTACGACGGCGCGGCCCCTGTGCTGCTCGGCTCGACCCTGTTGACGATGGAGCCCGACTCCGTGGTCATCTCCAACATCTACACGGGCATCGACGACGGCGTGTACCTGCCCGCCTCCTGCCTCGCGGCGTGCGAGTAATGGTCGGCCTGCTCCTCGGCATCGGCCTCCTGTCGGGCACCGCACGCGCGGATGCCCCCGACAACTGGAAGTTCTCGCTCGACGGGTACTACCGGACGCGCGGCTACGTCTTCGCGGGGCTGTACGAGGGGCAAACCAAGCCTGGGACGTTCCTTACGCACAAGCTGCGCCTGCAGCCTCAGCTGAATTTCGAGGACCGGGCGAAGTTCTTCATGATGATCGACGGGCTCGACGGCGCGGTGTGGGGCGACAACGCGTCGCTGGCCAGCACCGCGCTGTTCGCCGGGGACCCGTCCGCCACCGGCTACGAGGGCGGGGAGGTCACCCCGATCCAGCTCAAGCGCGTGTGGATGGAGTTCAAGGTGCCCGTGGGCCTCTTGCGCGTGGGTCGCCAGGGCTCGAACTGGGGCATGGGCGCGCTCGCCAACGAGGGCAACGGGTTTGACGACGCGTTCGGCGAGAACCGCTACGGCTCGACGTACGACCGCGCGATCTTCGCCACCAAGCCCATCACCATCGCCCAGACCATCATGGGCAAGAAGGGCGCGAAGGAAGTGCCTTTGATCGCCGCTATCGGCGTCGATCGTCTGGTCGAGGACCCGCTGATCCAGTACTACGGCTACGAGTGCGACGCCGACGACCCGGACGACGGCTGCGCCGACCCCGAAGAGGACCACGGGTTCTCGGAGGAGCACTCCGCGGACAACCGCGCGAACACCTGGTGGGTCGACACGAACGACGACGTGTGGGAGATGGTCTACGTGCTCTTGTACAAGGGCGAAGGCATCAAGCTCGGAAAGGAGCTGCGAGGCGACGTGAACGCCGGCCTGTACGCGGTGAACCGGGTGCAGAAGGAGACGGACTCCAACGTGCTCATCCTCGACGGGTACGCGAAGGAGGAGATCGCCAACACCTACTTCGAGGGCGAGATCTACCACATCGGCGGCACCTCCCGGGCGATCACGCTAGCCGGCGTGTACGACCCCACGGGCGTCGAAGACCCGCTGCTCAAGAACGTGAACATCTGGGGCTACATCGCGCGAGCTGGCTACCAAGACGAGGCGCTCACCGCCTACTTGGAGACGGGCTACGCGTCCGGCGACGACAAGGCGGCGGACGCCGACTTCACCGGCCGCGCGCTGAACCCCGACTACAACGTCGGCCTCATCCTGTACGAGGAGATCCTCGCGCGGGTGACGTCTGAGACCTGGTCCGAAGAGGCGAAGGGCCTGTGGTCGAACGGCGGGGTGTACAACAGCCGCTACATCTACCCGACCGTGAAGTACCGCCCCCTCCCCAACTGGGAGATCGTCGGCGCCTTCCTGGTCGCGTGGCCCGACAAGCCGGACGGCTCCCGCATCTTCTGCTCCGAGGACGACAAGGACGGCCAGGGCAACCCCCTGGAGTGCGCGCAGTACAAGGCGACCAAGGACACCCTCGGCTGGGAGGCCGACCTCGCGGTGAAGCACAAGTTCCACGACCACGTGAACCTGTCCCTGGAGGGCGGGTACGCGCACGTGACCGACCGCTTGCCGCTCGAGACGACCGGCCTCAAGTACGAGACGGACGACAAGGGCAGCATCTACGGGAACTACTTCACGTTCCAGACGCGCATCGCCTACGAGTTCTGAGCGTCGCAGCCCGGGGCTGGGCCCCGCCGTACCCGGCGGGACCGAACCGTGAGCGAACCCGGCAGGACACGCCCGCCGGGTTCGCCGAGGGGCCGCCCTGGCGGCCCGACCGGCGCCCGCTAGAACGGCGCCTCGACCTCGTCCGCGCCCTCGTGTCGGTCCTCCGGCGCGGCGTCCACCTCGAGCGGCAGCGGCAGCAGGCCCGCGCCGGGGCTGTCCCCCACGTCGCGCCGCGTGCGGGAGTGCAGCGCGGCCACGCGCTCCACGACGATGCTCACGTCGTGCTGGGTCTTGCCGCTCGCGTCCTCCCACTTCCGCGGCCGCAGCGCGCAGTCCACCGCGAGGAGGTCGCCCTTACGCGCGAAGCGCCCGAGGAAGTCCGCCGTGCGGTCGAACGCGGTGACGCGGTGCCAGTCGGTGCTCTCGACCCACGCGCCGTCCACCTTGCGTGCGTTGTTGGTTGCGATCGACACGCGCACGACGCGCTTCCCGCTCGCGGTCGAGCGCACTTCGGGGTCCTGGCCAACGTGGCCGATGAGGATGACACGGTTCATTCCATTCATGATGATGTTCTCGCTTACTGGTTCTGGTTTCGCCAGGCGGCATGCCCGGCGGCGGGGCCCAGAGCACGCCACGTGCCAACATCATTTCGGGCACTTACGGCCAGCGGGGCGCCTGGCCCCTGTCAGCTCACCGCCACCCCTGTCCGACCACCGTCAGACGTTCGTCGGCAAGCCCCCGGGCGAGAAATTCCTTCGCCGGCGAAGCGCCGCTGCCGACGCTCGGCACACCCCGCCTCGGCATCGGCGTTGCAGCCCGTTTGTTTGGGCAGCGCCCTGGCTCGCCCAGCCTTCGTCCTTCCCCGCCCCCCCGCGCCGGGATAGCGCCCGCCTCCATGTCCAGACTTGTCCCCGCGATCGCGCTACGCGTCGCTGTCCCCCTCCCCGGCGTGATCACGTCGCTCACCCTCGGGCCGGGCCCCGCGATCCACGCGATGGACCAGCACCTCGACAACAAGGTCGAGCTCGTTCTCGTGCTCCAGCGTGACCCCGGGCTCGAGAACCCAGGCCCCGACGACGTGCACCCCGTGGGCGTCTCCATCAAGGTCCTGCGCACGCTCGGCCTGCCGGACGGCGGCGTAAAGATGCTGGTGGAGAGCTTGCACCGCACGTCGATCCGGGACTTCGGGAGCCACGACACGTTCGGATACGCCTGCCAGCCGGCGCGGTTCCTCACGCTGCCCGGCGCTCGCCAGGTCGTCGAAGCGTTGGCCCAGCGCCTGCGTGATCTCGCGGGCCAGGCGTTGTCTGCGCCGGGCCCCGACCGCCCGCCCGAGCTCGACAGCGCGCTCGAGCTGCAAACCACGCCCGAGCGCCTGTGCGACCACGTGATCTCCCAGCTCGGCCTTAAGCCCGAGGAGGTGCAGGAGGTGGTCGGCCAGGCCGATCTCGGCGCGCGCCTCGAGCGCGCAGTGTGGTTCGTAGAGCGCCAGATCGCGTTCGGCGAGCTGTCCATGCGCATCCACAAGGACGTGCAGGCCGCGATGGACCAGAACCAGCGCGAGTACTTCCTGCGCGAGCAGCTCAAGGCGGTGCAGAAGGAGCTCGGCGAGGCGATGCTCGACGAGGTCGCCGAGTACGAGCGCAAGCTGAAGGACTGCGGCATGCCCGAGGAGGTCGAGAAGGAGGCCCGCCGCGAGCTCGAGCGCCTGAAGAAGATTCACGTGGACGCCGCCGAGTACATGGTCGCACGCACGTACCTGGACTGGCTGGTCGCGATGCCTTGGAAGGCCGAGACCGAGGACAAGACGGACCTGCTCGACGCGCGCGCGGTGCTGGACGCCGACCACTACGGCCTCGACAAGGTCAAGGAGCGCATCCTGGAGTTCCTCGCGGTGCGCCAGCTGCGGCAGGACGCCAAGGGCCCGATCCTCTGCCTGGTGGGCCCCCCGGGCGTGGGCAAGACCTCCCTCGGGCGGTCGGTCGCCACCGCGCTCGGCAGGAAGTTCGAGCGGATCTCCCTCGGTGGCATGAAGGACGAGGCGGAGATCCGCGGGCACCGGCGCACGTACGTCGGGGCGCTCCCGGGCCGCGTGATCCAGGCGCTCAAGCGCGCCGGCACCCGCAACCCGGTCATCTTGCTCGACGAGCTCGACAAGATCGGCTCCGACTTCCGCGGGGACCCTGCGAGCGCCCTGCTCGAGGTCCTCGACCCTGAGCAGAACCACACGTTCCGGGACCACTACCTGGACGTCCCTTTCGACTTGTCGCGCGTGCTGTTCTTGGCCACCGCGAACGCCGAAGACCCGATCCCGGCGGCGCTCCATGACCGCCTCGAGGTGATTGAGCTCACCGGCTACCTGGAGGAGGAGAAGCTCGCCATCGCGCGCACCCACCTGCTCCCGAAGCTGGCCGAGGCCAACGGCCTGCCGGAGGGGAGCCTGACGATCCCGGACGCCACGATCCTCGAGGTGATCCGAGGCTACACGCGCGAGGCCGGCGTTCGCGGGCTCGAGCGCGAGCTGGCGGCGCTGCACCGCAAGGCAGCGCGCAAGCTGGTCGAGGCGAAGGTCACGTCGAGCGAGCTGCCCGTGCTGGACGTGGACGCGACGACGCTCGGCGAGTGGCAGGGCCCGCCAAAGGTGCACCACGAGCTGGCGGGCACCATCGACCGCAGCGGCATCGTCATCGGGCTCGTGTGGACGCCGGTCGGGGGCGAAATCCAGTTCGTCGAGGTCACGCGCGTGCCTGGCAAGGGCGTGGTCAAGCTGACCGGAAACCTGGGCGAGACGCTCAAGGAGAGCGCGGAGACCGCGATGAGCATCGTGCGGGGCATGACAGTGTTCCCGCTCGACGGGGGCGCGTACCCCGACGGGCTGCTGAAGTTGCCGGCGAACACGTTTACGGAGTACGACTTCCACGTGCACTTGCCCGCGGGCGGGATCAAGAAGGACGGCCCGAGCGCCGGCGTGACCGTGGTGACCGCGCTGTTCAGCCTGCTGACCGGGCGGATCGCCCGCTCGGACGTCGCGATGACCGGCGAGGTCTCGCTGCGCGGGCGCGTGATGCCCATCGGCGGCGTGAAGGAGAAGGTCCTCGCAGCACGTCGGGCGGGCGTGAAGGTGCTCATCCTGCCGAAGCTCAACGAGCGCGACCTGCACGACATCCCCGCTGCGCTCCGCGCGTCCCTCGAATTCCACTTCGTCGAGCACGTCGACGAGGTCTTGCGCATCGCGTTGCTCCCGGCCTAGGGCGCCCCCGGCGCGAAGCGCGGCCAAGGAAGGAGGCGAACCAAGATCCGACGGTGTAAGATCCCTTTGAACCGGACCATCCCATGACCCTCCTCTTGCTCTCCTTGCTCGCTTGCACCACGGACCAGAAGCTCTCGCCGGACAGCGACGCGGACACCGACACGGACACCGACACCGACACCGACTCGGACACCGACACGGACACCGACACGGACACCGATACGGACACCGACACCGATACGGACACAGACACCGAGCCGGCCCCGGAGATCTCCGCGTGGGAGGCGCGGATCGACCCGGACGTCACGACCCTCACGACCCGCGACTCGGTCACCGTGGTGGTGACTGCTACGTGGACGGACGGCACGACGTCGGACGTGACGGGGGACGCGACGATCACGTCTTCGGACACGAGCGTGCTCGAGTTCTTCACCCACGACGTCGGTCAGCCGGTGTTCTCGGGATCTGCGGAGGTCTCGGTCATGCCGGACGGCAGCAGCGACACGTTCACGTTCCCGCTCACCGTGACGATGTCGAACGTCCGCGCCGGCGACCTCGTGTTCAACGAGCTGCTGATCGACCCTGCCACGACCGCGGATCCGAACGGCGACGGCACCTCGGACCCCGTCGAAGACGAATTCCTCGAGGTCGCCAACGCCTCCGACGCGACGATCGACATCTCCGGCGTCTCCTTGTGGGACGCCGACATCGGCACGGCGCGCCACACGTTCCCAACGCCCACGTACCTCCGGGCCGGGGAGGCCGTCGTGGTGTTCGGTGGGGGCGACGTGAGCACCCTCTCAGCGGCGAACGCGACCTTCGTGGTCGCCGAAAACGAGGACATCGGCCTGCAGTACGGCATCGCGCTGAGCAACGGCGGCGACGTGCCGACGCTCCTCGCGATGGACGGCTCGACGCTGCTCTCCGTCCCGTACGGGGACGAAGGCGGCCCGGCTACCGTAGACGACGCCTCGCTGGTGCTGGTCCCCGAGGTCTACGGGTCCACCTACTCGCACCACGCCTACGTCACGTCTTCGATCGGCGACCAGAGCCCGGGGACGCACGCAGACGGGACCGCGTTCCCCGGGCCGAGCGGGACTTACGCCCCGTAGCTACTTCAGCGGGTCGTGCTCGGCGAGCAGCTTCTCCAGCCGCGCGTCGTGGATCACCGAGTGGACCTTGCCGGCCTCGTGGTTGTCGCGCACCGTCTTCGCGAGGTTCATCGTGGATCCAACGGTGAAGATCAGGCCCATGAACAGGTAGCCCTGCGTCCAGCCGTCACCGGGCAAGAACCAGATGCCTCCGAGCATCGCGACGAAGGACAGCAAGAAGCTGATCCAGACTTGGGCGATCCATGCGGGGCTGTGGGGTTCGGAAACGCGGGACATTGGGCTCCTGGTGGGTTCGGTCGCGTGGGAGATCCCCGCGACACGTTGAACTGTATGTGCTGTTTGCCGCCCGCCAAGGCGGCGTCCAATGACACTGTCAGCGTTCAAGTGATATACGCCCATAGAAATCTGCGAGTTCAAGCCGAACATGACTGACACTGTCATCGAGCTCCGGGCCAACAGCCTCACCGTCAACCGAGTGCCGCTCGTCGCCGCGTTGCTCGCCGCCGACGCCGCGGCGCCGACCGGGTTCGCCGCCCAGGACGTGCGGTTCTTCTTCTTGCTCTTCACGAACTGGATGGGCGACGACCAGCTGCGCCCCGGCGCAGACGTGGACCTGACCCAGGTGCGGCGGGCGTTGCAGCGGCTCGCCGACACCGCGATGGCGCGCCCGCTCCCCGGGCGGCGTTGGACGCTGGAGCCGGGCGGCGTGCTTCACCTGGTCGAGCAGCTGGTCGACCCGCGCGGCGCCCGGCGCTTCGAGGAGGTCGTCCTGGTGGCAACCGTGTCGGCGTCGTACGCGGAGACCATCGCCGCCCGCGTGGCTACGCCGGCGGAGCAGCGGCGGGTCCGCTCACGGCTCGACCCCCGGGCGGTGCTGCGCGCGGAGCGAGAGCGCTTGAGCGCCGCGCTGGCGGACCTCGAGGCCCGGCGCGACGCCGGCCCCCGACTCGCAGCGACCAGCCGCGCGGCCCTCGCAGCGGGCGAGGGGGTCGAAGGCGCAGCCGTCGCCTTGGAAGCCCGCGGGACCCCCTACCAGCTCCACGCGATGCGTCCGCTGCGGGAGCTGATCCGCGCGCTCCCGGCACCGTTGCAGCGCTTCGAGATGGAGCACGGCATGGCGCTGCGCACGCGCTGGATGTTCACCCCGCTCTGCGACGAGCTCGTCGCCCGCATCGCGATCCTCGACCGGCTCGCCGGCTGACCGCTACCCGCCCAACGCGGACCGTCGCCGGTACACGACACACATCGGGTCCTCCAGCACCGGCGTCCACTCGCTCCCCGCGAGGCCGGGCAGCGCGATCCACCCCGGTCCGGCGATCACGACATCCGTGCGCGAGGCGTCGAGGATCCGCTGCGCGCCTGGGCCTCCGGTGATCACCTCGGTCCCCGCCGCCCACCCCTCGACGCCGTACTCCAGGTTGCGCCCGTCGTAGAACACCCGGGCCTGCGGCACGCGCCAGACGAGGTAGCTGGCCCACTGCCGCGTCGTGAACACCCGGGTGCCCTCGGGCGCGCCGGAGATCGCGTCGATGCAGCGCGTGGGCACGAAGTGCGCGTCGACGCCCTCCCCCGACGCGGCGGCCGCGACGCCGGAGGCCCAGGCCGCGGGCGACCGCCAACCGGAGTCCCGCGCGTACAGGCCACTGAGGCCGACGGAGATCGCTACGCAGGCCGTTTCAACCCGGAGAGCCCCCGCGCACCGCCACGCACACAACGCCAACTGCGCAGCGGGGACGCACAGGAGCCACAGGTTGCGCTCGACCAGGCACGCGCTGCCGACGAGCAGGAAGCCCGACGCGACGCGGGGTAGGGCCGCACGGCGCCCGCGCCACAGGGTCAAGCCCGCCCAGCAGGTCCAGGCCAGCACGACACCGCGCGCGAGCCCCTTCGCGAGCGGCTGCACGACGGCGGCGGGCATCCAGATGGGCGTGAACTCGCTGTTGACCACCCGGTTGATGGCCGTGCCGCGCAACACGTAGTCGAGCACCGACGACCAAGGGGGGTTCACCAGCGGCGCGACAAACGCGAGCGCCACGAGCAGCACTGCGAGGCGGTCCGCCTTGGCGGCCGACCCGCTTACCCGCCGCGCGAGCTGGTCGACGAACAGGATCGGCAAAAAGGTGAGGGACTCGGCCGTCAGGTTGCCCCACACCAGCATGAACGCCGCCAGCGCGCCGGCCCGGGACGGAGAGGCCAGCAGGTCCGGCGACCGGAACGCCGCGAGCGCGGTGAGCATCAGCGGCATCGACACGGTCTGTGGGACAGGGTGGAGCTTGTAGCCCGCGAACACGTGGAAGACCGTGAGGGCGAGCAGCGCGGGAGCCGGGCCCGCGCGCCGGCCGATCCACGCGGCGAACCCGAGGGCGGCCCCACCCCAGCACGTCAGCACGAGCACACGAATGGCGGTCCAGCCGCCTGCCGCGTGGAGCAGCGCAGCCGCGATCTCGAACACCCACTCGTGGTTGTTCCAGCGCGCCCCCGCGATCGTGTAGGAGAACACGTCGAAGGCGGGCACCGCGCCCTGCTCGACCGCGATCTCGCCGGCGCGGACCTGCCAAAACACGTCGCTGTTGTGGAGCGGGCGCAGGCACCGGGCCGCGATCCAGAGGGCCTGGACGCACAGGCCGACCCAGGCGACCGCGGCCACGACGCGCCCGGCGGGCGTGGTCTCGCTCCCCGGGGTCTCGGAACGGGGCCACGGACTCGCCATTCGGCGGACTATCCGCCCCCGCGGGCCTACCCCGGGCGCCTCCGAGCCCGGAGCCATTTTTTGGCCCTTTCGTGTCCGATTTTGGAGAGGGCAAATTCGGACACGAAAGGGCCAAAACCTGTCCGATCGGCCCGGGTAGGCGGTCGGCCGGGTTCAGGGAAGCTCGCCCGGCTAAGAGCCCGGATGCCGAAAAAGCTCCTCCTCGTCGACGCGCCCTACCACGCCTTCCGCGCCTACCACGGCATCCAGAGCGACATGCGGGCGCCGGACGGCTTCCCCACGCGCGCGCTGTTCGGCTTCTCGCGGGTGTTGCTCGCGATGCTCCGGGATGCGCAGCCCGACTACATCGCGCTCGTCTTCGACGTCGGGCACTCGTTCCGCAACGCGCTCCACCCCGGGTACAAGGGCCAGCGGCCCGACATGCCGGCCGACCTTCGCGAGCAGTGGAGCGAGCTCGCGCCGCTCGCCCGGGCGTTCGGCTTCGTCGTGATCGCGATCCCCGGCACCGAGGCCGACGACGTGATCGGCACCCTCGCGGTCAAGTTCGCGAGCCCCGACCTCGACGTGCTCATCGTCTCCGGCGACAAGGACTTCGGGCAGCTCGTGAGCGAGCACATCCACGTGTACGACCCGATCAAGAAGCAAGAGTCGGGGCCAGAGGAGGTCCGAGCACGCTGGGGGGTAGGCCCCGAGCGGATCATCGACCTGCTCGCGCTGATGGGCGACACCGTGGACAACGTCGCCGGGGTGCCGGGCGTAGGCGAGAAGAAGGCCGCGCAGTTCATCAACCAGTTCGGCTCGGTCGAGGCCGTGCTCGAGAGCTGGGCGAAGATCGGGGGCAAGACCGGCGAGGCGGTGCGTGACAACGCAGACGCTGTGCGGCTCGCGAAGGTGCTCGTCACCATCGACACGAACCAGCCCGTCCCCGAGTCGCTGGAAGAGCTGAAGCTGCAGCCGCGGGACGACGCGGACCTGACCGCCCGGCTGACGCGGTACAACTTCCGCTCGATGATGACCGAGCTCAAGCTCGACCCGGGCAGCGTCGCGGTCACGCCCGTCGCGTCGCGGATGACGGCGTCCACGGGGCCTGTGCCGCCCACCATCACGTGGGGCCCGGGGCCGCTCGGCCGGCTGACCGACGCGATGCGCGCCGCGGGGCGGGCCGTGGTGAGCGTGAACGGGCAGCGCGCGATGATCGCGTGGGATGGCCCGGGAGAGCAGCTCGCAGCGGTGCCGCTGGACGCAGCGGGCTTGGCGTGGCTGCGCGCGATCTTGGCCGACCCCACCGTCCCGAAGACAGGCTGCGACTTGAAAGGGCTGGCGCACTCCGTCGGAGCCTCCTTGGACGGGGTCGCGGGAGACGTGCGGCTCGCCGACTACCTGCGGGTGCCCGAGGTGAAGCGGGGGCTCGGGGACGTGTACAAGCGGTGGTTTGACGCCGACCTCCCACCGACCACCCTCGCGGACCCGGGCGCCGCCGCGATCGCCACCTTGCGCGTCGACCGCGTGCTCGAGGGCGAGATCGCGAAGTGGAACGCCGGGCGGGTGTACCGCGAGATCGACCTGCCGGTCTTGCCTATCCTCTGCCGGATGGAGTCCGCCGGCATCTTGCTCGACCTCCCGGGCTTGAACGCGCTGCGCGACGAGCTGAACGCGCGGCTCGAGGTGCAGATCAAGGAGATCCACGAGCTCGCCGGCGGGCCGTTCAACCTCAACTCTACGCACCAGCTCGCGCAGATCCTGTTCGAGAAGCTCGGGCTGAAGGGCGGGAAGAAGACCACGACCGGCTGGTCGACGGACGCCGACACGCTCGACAAGCTGCGCGAGGAGCACCCGCTGCCCGGCGCGATCCTCGGGTACCGCGAGCTGTTCAAGCTCGGCCACACCTACCTGGACACGCTCCCGAAGTTCGTCGCGGCGGATGGCCGCATCCACACGACCTACGACCCGACCGTAGCGGCGACCGGGCGGCTCTCGTCCAACGACCCGAACTTGCAGAACATCCCGGTGCGGTCGGAGGACGGCCGGCGCATCCGGCACTGCTTCGTAGCGGCACCGGGGCACGTGTTCTTGTCCGCCGACTACTCGCAGATCGAGCTGCGCCTCTTGGCGCACTACTGCCAAGCCGGGCCGCTCGTAGAGAGCTTCCGCAACGGCGAGGACATCCACCGGCGCACCGCGTCCGAGATCTTCAACGTCGCCCCCGCGTTCGTCAGCTCCGAGCAACGTCGGGCCGCGAAGGCGATCAACTTCGGGATCGTGTACGGCATGGGCCCCGCCCGCTTGGCCAACGACCTGCGCATCAAGCGCACCGAGGCCCAGCGGTACATCGACGGGTACTTCGCCCGTTATCCGCAGGTCCGGTTGACGATGGACGCCGCTTGCGCCCGCGCCCGGGAGACCGGCTACGCGACGACGCTCTACGGCCGGCGGCGCGCGGTGGAGGGGCTCGACGCGGGCAACCCGATGGACCGCTCGGCTGCCGAGCGCGTCGCGATCAACACGCCGATCCAGGGATCAGCCGCGGACCTGATCAAGCTCGCGATGATCGCGGTGGACAACGCGATCGCGGGCACGAACGCGCGCCTCTTGCTCCAGGTGCACGACGAGCTCGTGCTCGAGGTTCCCGAGGCGGAGGTCGAGGCGCTGCGCTCGGTGGTCAAGGCCGCGATGGAGGGCGTTCGCACGTTCGAAGGCGAGGAGCTGGCCGTGCCGCTGCTGGCCGAGACCGGCGTGTCGCGCACGTGGGGCGGCGCGCACTGAGAGTTCAGCCGGATGGGAGTTGAGCCGGATAGAAGTGCGGCTCTCCCCGGAACCCGATGCTCGCCCTCCTCAGCTTGTTCACGCTCGCCCACGCGGAGGCTCCGGCCCCCGCCGCTCCCGCCACCGCTACGGACGACCCCTACGCCTGGCTCGAGGACGTGACCAGCGAGAAGTCGCTGGCCTGGGTGGCCGCCCGGAACAAGGAGAGCACGAGCTCGCTCGAAGACGCCACGTTCAAGAAGCTGCACGACAAGTTCAAGGCCGTGCTCGACTCCGACGCGCGGATCCCCTACGTCGCGAAGATGGGCGATTACTACTACAACTTTTGGCAGGACAAGAGCCACGAGCGCGGCGTCTGGCGCCGCACGACGCTGGCCGAGTACAAGAAGCCCAGCCCCGCGTGGGAGGTGCTGATCGACGTGGACGCCCTCGACCAGGCCGAGGGGGTGACGTGGGTGTGGCACGGCGCCGACTGCCTCGAGCCCGACTACGTGCACTGCCTCGTGTCCTTGTCCCGGGGCGGCTCGGACGCCGACGTGAAGCGTGAGTACAACCTGCAGGAGAAGGCCTGGGTGAAGGACGGCTTCTCCCTGCCCGAGGCCAAGAGCGAGGTCGGCTGGGTCACGGCCGACAAGCTGTGGGTCGCGACCGACACCGGAGCGGGCTCGCTGACGACCTCCGGCTACCCGCGCGAGGCCCGGCTCTGGGACCGCGGCACGCCGCTGGCGGACGCCCCCGTCGTGTTCTCAGCGCCGGTCACCGACGTGTCGGTGAGCGCCTGGACCAGCCACGACGCAGGCTACGTCCGCCACTTCGTCGCCCGCTCGCCGACCTTCTTCACCAGCCGCACCTACGTCTCCATGGGCGGGCTGTTCACCCACATCGACGTGCCGGACGACGCCGGCCCCACGGTGTTCCGTGACTGGCTGCTCGTCGAGCTCCGCACCGCGTGGACGACGGGCGGGAAGACCTGGCCCGCGGGCTCGTTGCTCGTCACCAAGTTCGACGACTTCATGTCCGGGAAGCGTGACTTCGAGGCCCTGTTCACGCCCACGTCGACGACCGCGCTGAACACCTTCACCGTCACGCCGACCCACGTGGTCATCAACACCCTCGACAACGTGAAGAGCCGCGTGTTCGTCGCGGACCACCAGTCCGGCTCCTGGAAGGTCGCCCCGCTCGCCGGGCTGCCCGCGTTCGGCAACATCGGCGTGAGCAGCGTCGATGCCGAGCACAGCGAGGACCTGTTCATCACGAGCACCGACTTCGTCACCCCGACGCAGCTGTTGCTCGGGTCGGCGAACGGCGGCGAGACGAGCCTGCTCAAGGCGCTGCCTGCGCTGTACAACGCCAAGGGGCTGGTGATCACGCAGCACGAGGCGACGTCCAAGGACGGCACCAAGATCCCGTACTTCGAGGTCGCGAAGGCCGGGCTCAAGCTCGACGGGACCAACCCCACGCTGCTGTACGGCTACGGCGGGTTCGAGGTGTCCATGCTCCCGAACTACAACGGGATCACGGGGTCGGGGTGGCTCGAGAAGGGCGGCGTCTACGTGCTCGCGAACATTCGGGGCGGCGGGGAATTCGGCCCCGCTTGGCACTCGTCGGTGGTGAAGGAGAACCGGCACCTGGTCTACGAGGACTTCGCCGCCGTCGCGAAGGACCTCGCCGCGCGGAAGGTCACCAGCCCCGAGCACCTCGGCACCATGGGGGGCAGCAACGGCGGCCTCCTGATGGGCAACATGATGACGCAGTACCCCGAGCTCTTCGGCGCGATCGTCTGCCAGGTGCCGCTGCTCGACATGAAGCGCTACTCCCACCTCTTGGCGGGCGCGTCGTGGATGGACGAGTACGGCGACCCGGACGACGCCGAGCAGTGGAAGTTCATCCAGACGTTCTCGCCCTACCAGCTCGATGACCCGAAGCGCGCGTCACCGCCCGTGCTGTTCACCACGTCGACGCGGGACGACCGGGTACACCCGGGCCACGCGCGGAAGATGGCCGCGAAGATGCTGTCCGAAGGCAAGCCCGTGATGCTCTGGGAGGACACCGAAGGCGGCCATGGCGGTGCGTCCACGAGCGAGCAGAAGGCCACGATGTGGGGCTTGTCCTACGCGTTCTTGTGGAAGGAGCTGAAGTAGCTCACGCCGCCCCCGGGGGCTATGAGTGCGAGGCTGGGTCCAGCGCGTCGGTGCCGTAGACGTACTCCAGGTAGTCGTCCCAGCCGTCCCCGTCCGTGTCGGTGACCGCGGGGTCCGACCCCTGATCGAGCTCGTAGGGCAGGTACAGGCCGTCCCCGTCGTCGTCGGGGGTCTCGCCCGAGTCGACGGCGTCCGTTCCATACACGTACTCAAGGTAGTCGTCCCACCCGTCGCCGTCCGTATCGGCGACCCGGGGGTCGCTGCCCTGCTCGCGCTCGTACGGCAGGTACAGCCCGTCGCCGTCGTCGTCCGGCGTGCGTCGGGGGTTCGTCCCGCGCGACCCGTAGACGTACTCCAAGTAGTCATCCCACCCGTCCCCATCGGTGTCCGCCAACCGGGGGTCGGTGTGCACTTGCCGTTCGTACGGCAAGTACAGCCCGTCCCCGTCGTCGTCCGGCGTGCGCGTCGCGTCGTCCAACGGCGACCCGTACACGTACTCCAGGTAGTCGTCCCACCCGTCCCCGTCCGTGTCTGCGACCTCCGGGTCCCCGCCCGACTCCGCCTCGTACGGCAAGTACAGCCCGTCCCCGTCGTCATCCGGCGTGCGCGTCGCGTCGTCCAACGGCGAGCCGTACACGTACTCCAGGTAGTCGTCCCACCCGTCCCCGTCCGTGTCCGCGCGGCGCGGGTTCGACCCGATGCTGCTCTCGAGGCCGTTCACGAGCCCGTCCCGGTCGAAGTCCCCGCCCGGCGGCAACGACGCCCGGGCCCACGCGGGAGAGGAGGTGGCCGCCAAAAAGACGACTGCCGAGAGGATGAATCGACGCATTGGCTCTCCGAGCTCCCCCATCCTCGCAAATCGCCCCGGAAAGTCAAGGGCGGGGCGCACGGGGGTGGCTACGTGTCGAGATCCCGTGGAATCAAGCTGAACACCGTCGCGTCCTTCGGGACACCCCGCAACGTCAGCCGGTTTCGGGCGACGCACTCCCGGGTCGCCCCGATGCGCCCAGCCGTGCGCTCGCTGCGCTCGTTGCCGAGCAGCACGACCACCTCGATCCGCTGTAGCCCGTGCACGTTGAACCCCCACCGCGCCAGCGCCCGGGCGGCCTCCACCGCGTAGCCCTGGCCCACCGCGCTCGTCCGCAGCCAGTACCCCAGGTTCGCTGAGCGCCCGGTCCAGTCGACCCGGTCGAGCCCACAGATCCCGACGAGCTCGCCCTCGCGGAACACGCCGAACGCGAACTCCTTGCCTTGCGCCCACGTCTCCCGCGCGTGGTCGAGCCACAGCTCGGCGTCGTCCAGCGCGTACGCCGGGTGCGCCCAGCCCATGAACGGCAACAGGTCCGCCAGCGACGACAACACGGCGTCGGCGACCACGGGCGCGTCGTCGGCACCGAGCGGGCGCAAGAGCAAGCGTTCGGTGGCGAGCACGCTGGCAGGTAAGCGGAAAGCGCGCAGATCGCAGACGTGATCGTCTACCTTCGTGAGACTTTTCCTTAGCCCAGGATGTGCCGCAAGCGGCCCCTCCGGGGCTAAGTTGTTCTGCTTCGCCCTGCTTCCTTCGCCGACCCCGCACAGAGAAAAGGCGCACCCTTCGGGTGCTCCCTTTTCACACAGGGGGTCGGCGAAGGCGGGCGAAGCAAGCGCCCAAATTGCGCGCTGCGGCTGCGCCTCGCGCACAATTTGGGTCAGGGACGCCGCGGGCACGCGCCAGAAGTTAGACTGCGCCGCGAACCCCCTACCCCGAGATCCCGTCATGTTGCTGATCCTCTCCCTGCTCGCTTGCGGCACCCCCGACTACTCCAACGGCGACGCCGTCGCCGGCGCCGACGTCTACGCGAGCACCTGCGAGAGCTGCCACGGCGCAGACGGGAAGCTCGGCGTCGAGGTGGGCGGTACGCCCGCGGCCGACCTGACCTTCGAGACCGGCGACCTGGGCGACGACGAGCTCGCCCGTGTCATCCTCGAAGGGGAGGGCACCATGCCCGCCCAGGCGCTCGACGACACCGAGACCGCGGATTGCATCGCGTACATGCGCGCCACGTTCACCGGCACGGACACCGGCGGCGACGACACCTCCGCTGTCGGGGGCTGAGCCCGGGGGGTTCACCCAAATTGCGCGCGCGGCGCAGCCGCAGCGCGCAATTTGGGCGCTCGCTTCGCCCGCCTTCGCCGACCCCCTGTGTGAAAAGGGAGCACCCCACGGGTGTGCCTTTTCTCTGTGCGGGGTCGGCGAAGGAAGCAGGGCGAAGCACAACAACTAACCCAGGAGGGGCCGCTTGCGGCACATCCTGAGTTAGAGCGGGGCGATGTGGAAGACCGTCGCCCTGCTCCTCGTCTCGAACGTGTTCATGACCTTCGCGTGGTACGGCCACCTCCACTACCTGCGCGACAAGCCGCTGTGGGTCGCGATCCTCGTGAGTTGGGGCATCGCGTTCTTCGAGTACTGCCTGATGGTGCCGGCCAACCGAATGGGCGCGGGCTCGCTCACCGTGGCGCAGCTCAAGATCATGCAGGAGGTGATCACCCTGGTCGTGTTCGCTGCGTTCGCCACGTTCTACCTTGGTGAGCGCCCGACCCTGAACTACCTTGGCGCCGGCGCGTGCATGTGCGGCGCCGCCTGGTTCATGTTCAGGGGCGCCTGAGCCCCGGCGTCCGGACCGCCTCGTTGCTGCCCGGGGCGGGGGCGGGATCCGAGGCGGCGTCTCCGCGAGGCAAGCCGAGCCACTCCCCTTCCGGCCGGCGCTTCTTGCGAACGACAGCCGGGAGCGACGCGCCCGCAGCGTCCAACACCACCTCGTCCCCCAGCGAACCGGACACGTCCGGCACGAACACGCCGCCCTGGACGACGTACTGCTCGCACACGACCGGCTGGAGCAGGCCTGTCGCGTCGAGGTGCATCGGGCCCGCAGAGCCCGTCGTCTCGACCCCGGGGAGGGCCGCCCCGACCGCGCTTCGCGTCACATTGGGATCGCGCGCGTTCGCGGCCCCCCACGCGGCGATCAAGATGCGGGCGGCGTCGTAGCCATCGGTGGCTTGGCCATCGGGATCGGCGCCGTACTTCTGGTGGAACGCGGCCCGGAACGCGTCGCTGCGCGCCGGGCGAGTCACCCCAGTGACGCGCGCGCCCTCGGCCGCGCTCCCCGCCGCGGCCAAGAAAGCGGGGTCCTCGGCCGAGAGCGCCCGGAACGGCACCGTCGAGAACGCCCGGAGCGCACGCAGCAGGTTGCCCCCGAGCCGCGGGTCGCCGAGGAAGATGACCTCCTCCGTGCCGCGCTGCAGCTTCGCGGCTTCGTTGGCAGCGTCCGCGGCCGCGACGACGGACTGGCCCTTGGAGCGGCCGCCCAACGCCTCCGTGAGCACGGCGGCCGCCTCCACAGCATCCGCGCTGCCGTCCGTGCGGAGCACGTAGGGCCCGTCGCCGAGCAGCCGGGCCGCGCAGGATGCGAGCGCCCCCGCCGCCGGGATGACCCGTGGGAGGGCGCCGGGCGCGCCCGGCGCCGCGATCACCGTTGGCACCTGCAAGCGCACCCAGTCGCCCGCCTGGTGCGCCGCCGCTGCTCGTCCGACGTGCGCGACGACGCCCATCACCTCGGCCGCCTGCGCCAAGCTCTCTGCAGCGCCGGGCTTGCTGTCGTCGGCCACCGTGACGGCGAACGCCTCCCCCGCCGCGAGCCGGACCCCGCGAACGAGCGACTCGCCGGCCGCCTGGTCGGGCCCCGACAGCGGGACGGCGACGCCGATCGTGATGCGCACAGGCGTCGTGACGGGCGGCGGGGAGGACACCCGGCGACCACCCCGAAGCTGGCGACCAGGAGCGCGCAGGTTCGAACGGTGGCAGAGCAGTGCATCCTTCAACTATACAGGGTTGGCGTCCGCGCCCCCTTGGCGCTGGGCGCGTTCGCAGGGTGGAACCGGCCGGCTCCGGATAGTCGCGCGCGATGAACGCATGGCGCGACCTCCGGCAGCTCCCGCGCGGCGCGTGGCTGGTCGCGCTCGCGTCGCTGGTGAACCGGCTTGGCAGCATGGTGGTGCCCTTCCTGGCGCTGTACCTGGTCCGCGAGCGGGGCTACTCCCCCGCCGAGGCGGGCGGGCTGCTGTCGGTGTACGGGCTCGCGGCCGTAGTCACGGGCCCGTTGGCCGGCCGGCTCGTGACCGCGTCGGGCCGGTCCGCGTGATGCTCGGCGCCCTCACCCTCGCGGGGGTGTTCCAGCTCCTGTACCCCCTCGCCGAGAGCCGCACGGCAGTGCTGTTTGCGACCATCGCGCTGGGCGCCTGCGCCGAGGCCTACCGCCCCGCCGTCATGACGGTGGTCGCCGACCTCGTCCCGCCTGAGCAGTCGCGCCAGGCGTTTGCGCTGGTGCGACTCGCGATCAACATTGGGATGAGCGTTGGCCCCGCGCTCGGCGGGTTCCTCGCGATGTGGTCGTTCCGCGCCATCTTCGTCGTCGACGGCATCACGACGCTGCTCGGCGCAGCGGTGCTGGCCGCCGCCCGGCTGACCCCTCCGCGCCAGGCCCGGGCGCCCGACGCCCCCCGCGTGTCGGCCTGGAGCGCGCTCGCCGACAGGCGCTTCCGTGGCTTTCTCCTCGGGCTCTTCGCCATCAACATCGTGTCGTTTCAAGGCGACTCGACGATGCCGTTGTACCTGGTGCGCGACCTCCACCTCGCCGAGTCGACCTATGGGCTCCTGTTCACCGTGAACACCGTCCTGATCGTGCTGCTTGAGATCCCGCTCACCGCGGCGACGCAAGGCGGGTCGACCGCGCGCGCGATGGTCCTGGGGGCGCTGGCCTACGCCGTCGGGTTCGGCGCGCTGGGGCTCGCCACCGGCGTGCCAAGCGTCATCGCGACCGTGGTCATCTGGACGTTCGGCGAGATGTTGCTGTCCCCGACGGCCTCCGCGTTCGTGGCCGAGATCGCGCCGGTGGACAGGCGCGGGGCGTACATGGGGCTCCTGACCGCCACGTTCAGCCTCTCGTTCGTCGTGGCGCCTTGGATCGGCATGCACAGCTTGGAGGCGCTCGGCG
Organism: Bifidobacterium breve; assembly: GCA_943328795.2. GTDB lineage: Bacteria > Myxococcota_A > UBA796 > UBA796 > SXON01 > CAIUMM01. The sequence continues at coordinate 4,889 of CALQBK020000036.1, read as the reverse complement.
GGCCCGCGCACTGGGCGGCGATGTTCGCGCTCGGGCTCGGCGCCACCGGGCTCGTAGCGCTCGGCGCGCGGGGCTCACCCACTCAGCCGGGCTGCTAGTCGCGCAGGCTAGCCCAGGATGTGCCGCAAGCGGCCCCTCCTGGGCTATGTTGTTCTGCTTCGCCCTGCTTCCTGGCCAGGCCGGGGCGAAGCGAGCGCCCAAATTGCGCGCTGCGGCTGCGCCTCGCGCACACTTTGGGCTAGCCCTGCGGGAGGCGCTGCCACGCGACGTTCTCGACCTTCCCGATCGCCCGCCAGCGCTCCTCGTCCACCGTCTCGCGCTCCACCATCGTCGCGTCGGGGTGCAGGCGCCGCACCTCGTCGTCCGGGACCGAGAACGGCGGACCATCCCGCTTCTGCTGGTCGTACACGATCGCGATGATCAGCATCGCGCCGCGCACGTGCTCCCGGACCAGCTTCGCGTACCGGACCCGGACCGGCGCCGGCAGCGCGATCAGCGCCGCCCGGTCCCACAGCGCGTCGAACTCGCCTTCGAGGTCGAAGATGTCCCCCTGCAGGATCGTGACGGCGCCGTGCCGGTAGCGCGTGTACCTGCCCTCCGACGTGACGGTTGGCGTGAGCCCGCGCTCGGCGAAGAACGCAGCGCACGCCAGCGGTGACAGCTCGACGCCCACCACCTCGTGCCCCTGCCCCGCGAGCCACTCCAGGTCGTGTGACTTGCCGCAGAGCGGCACCAGGACACGCTTCCCGGCGCGCAGCCCGGGCCAGAGCGCCACGAGCTGGCGGTTCGGCGCCCCCTCGTGAAAGCCGAGCTGGTCCTGGGCCCAGCGTTCGTTCCAAAACTCGGGGGTAGCGGCGGGGTGGTCGGACATGGGCGAAACCTATCCACGGGGAGCCAGCCCGGGCGCTGCGCACACAGAGCAGCTCCAACATCCTGAAATCGCTCGAAGCGGGACGCACGCTGGCACCCGTTCTCGCCGTTCCCCGCAGGGTCTGGCGGAGCCGACGTCTTCGGCGGTTTCGCCAGACCGTGCCTTGGAACGGCGTAAAACAACCGCCGATGCCGACGCGAGGTGTGCCGAGCGTCGGCATCGGCGGCCCGGTCGCCTGCTGGAATACGCTCTCCGCATGTTGCTCTTCTTGCTCGCCTGCCGAGGCCCCGACCCGCTGGCCGCGGACGACACGGCGGACTCCGCGGCCCCCGGGCCCGACGAGGCTGCAGCCGTCTACGACCTCGCGGTGATGCACGAGCTCGCGCTGACCATGGATCCCGACGACTGGGACAGCCTGCGCCACCAGTCCCGCTCGTACGTCTCCATCTTGGGCGGCGACTGCCTCGCGCAGCCGTTCGAGAGCCCGTACACCTACTTCCCCGCCGAGGGCTCGTTCGACGGCGAGGTGCTGGGCCCCGTCGGGCTGCGCAAGAAGGGCCTGATCGGCTCGCTCTCCACCTCGCGCCCGAGCTTGCGGGTCGACACCGACTACGCCGTCGACGGCGGGCGCTTCCACGGCCTCGAGCACTTGGTGTTCAACAACAACAACCAGGACCTCTCCCGGATGCGGACCTGCCTCGCCCACGGCCTGTTCGCGGACGCCGGGCTGGTCGCACCGCGCTGCTCGCTCGCCCACGTGACGATGAACGGCGAGGACCTCGGCATCTACGACAACACCGAGGCCATCGACGAGGACCTGGTGGAGCGGATCCGCGGCAAGAAGCCCGTCACGATGTACGAGGGCACCTTGAGCGACTTCCGCGCCGAGTGGCTCAACACCTTCGACCCGAAGAACGAGGCCAGCGACGGCGCCGACCTCCGCGCGGTCTCCGACGTGCTGGAGACCGCGTCCGACGACGACCTGCTCGCTGCCCTCGACCCGCTCGTCGACGTGGACGGGTTCCTCACGTCCTGGGCCGCGGAGTCCCTCGCCGGCCACTGGGACGGCTACAACGGGAACACCAACAACTTCTACGTCTACCGCGACGAGGACGACGGCAAGCTGCGGTTCATCGCCAGCGGGCCGGACGCGGCCTTCGACTCCGAGGAGCCGTTTGGCGCCGGGCAGCCCGCCTGGGTCGCCACTACCAGCGCGCTGGCCAACCGGCTGATCCAAGTCCCCGAGGCCAAGGACCGCTACCAAGCCACCCTGCAGGGGCTCTTGGACACCACCTGGAGAGGCGACGAGCGATCCGCGCAGGTGGACAGTTGGAAGGACCTCGCCCGCGACTTCATGACGTCCGACGAGCGCCAGGCCGTGAATGACCTGCGCGACATCGTGGACGGCAAGGCCGCGCTGATCGAGGACCAGATCGGTGGGCGCGTCAACCCCGCGGACCTCCGCGGCGAGATCTGCTTCTCCGAGATCGGCCACGTCACGATCACGTTCACCACCACGTTCGGTAGCTACCCGAGCGGCGATCTCTACGCCGGCGGCACCGCGACCACGAGCTGGGAGATCAACGGCGCGACCTACCCCTCCGTCCAGGACGGCGTCAGCGCGGGTTGGGTGGACGACGACCAAGCGTTGTTCCTGACCATCAGCGAGATCGCGACCGACACCTGGCTCGCCGCCTACGTGCAATACACCGGCGCCGACTTGGCCGACGGCGCCACCTTCTCGCTCACCGACGGACCGGCCCAAGGCCAGCTGCTCTACAACTCACCAGACACCGGGGGCCAGTGGACGACCGCCGCGTACCTCGGCAACGGCGACTTGGTGTTCGACACCGCCGGCAGCGGGAGCGGCGACGTGCTCACGGGGGTGTTGGATGTTGGGGTGTTGGGGTAGATCTACCAAAACCTCCGACGGAGGTTTTGGTAGATCGCGGGTCCCCCCTGGGGCCGCTTTCGGCAGGCGTTTAGGTTTGGGGGGCTCGCGCCCCACGCCGGAGGGCGTCGATCGAGAGCGCGTGTATCACGTGTATCGCGACATCGGTGTATCACTGTATCGGTGATACATCGCCGCAGGCTTGGCGCTCACGTCCGGCGTCTCGGCGCCAAAGTACCCGCTGCGCCCTGCTGACCGCCGATGCGGCTGCACTGACGGAGCTGCGCGACATCGCCGACCATGCGGCCGAGCTGGGTTACGGCCCGAAGCCGGGGGTGACGCTTGTTCGCCAGAAGCCCACGGCCCACCGGGCGAAGGCGTGCCACAAATTGCCGACCACCGTCGCCGGAGCTATGGTCATGACGATGCAAGCCCAACCACAGACGATCGCGGAGCGCCTCGCCGATGCGATCAGTGGGCCGTGGGCCGCTGGGATCGACGAGGTCGGGTTGATGCGGCTGGTCATGCAGGCGAAGACAGCGCTGCGGCGGGCCGTGGACGATCCCGGCGAGCTGCATCTGCAGGTGGGGATCGCTCTGCTTCAGGTGCGCCGGACAGCGCAGGCGTTGGAACACCTGGAAGCGAGCGTTCGGCTCGATCCTGAGCACCCGACCGCGCTCGCGAATCTGGGCGCGGCTTACTTGATTCTGGGACGCCCCGGAGACGCCGTGGAGCCGCTGTGCCGAGCGTGCGACGTCATGGGCGATGCTGCATGGGCCAGCGTGGGCCTGCTTGCCCTGCTGGCGGAGGCGCTTTGGATGGTGGAGCGGAGGCCGGAGGCCGTCGGAGTCCTCGAAGCAGCCGAAGCGGCAGCATCACCCACCAACGATGGTGATTTCTGGCGATTGGCAGCGGCGAACAGCGAGATCGGGGAACACGTCCGCGCCATGGTCTGGCTGGGGAAGCACCTGTCCGCAGCGGGCCTCGAACCCGAGCTACACCCCGCGCTCGGCGTCCCCACCTCCGCGTGGATCACCGAGCATCAGGACGAGTTCCGCTGGACGGACGCCATGCTTGTGTCGTTGGACTTTGTTGACGGCCTCGTCGCCGCGCCCAGCTTGGTCGCCGGCAGCACCGGAACGAGCGTGTCGACGCTTCGCGAGCTCGGCTGGCTGTCCGCGAACTGATGGCCAGACCCAGTGTTCGCGACCTCGTGGAGGGTCTGCGCGCCAAGGCGCAGGCGGAGGGCTCTGATCCGCAGCGCCTGCCCGGCGCGGTGTATGGCGCGAAGGACGTGGCGATCTCTTTGGGTCGCCCGGAGACCCGGACGTGGCACCCGAACGACCCGCGCCCGGTGATCGTCGTGTCGTCACCCCGCGTCGCTCAGAGCGTGACCGCCGTGGGCGTTCACGTCGTGCCGTGCAGCTCCCAGATTCAACGGGCCACCCGGCCGGGCTGGAATTGCGCGGGTCGGGCACGACGGGACGAGGGACGGGCTGACGCCGGGACGGTCCACCGGGTCGAGCGCGTGTAGGTCTTCGTCGCGAACGGCTGCCAGCTCGGCCTTCACGCTGGGGTGCCCCTCGGGTCGGGCGGGATGACGAACAACGCAGGTCGGAAACCGTGTAGGCGGAACGTGTTGTGGTGCCAGCCCGCGAGCCGGTCGTCGAGCTTCAGAGCGGACAGCGCGTCGCGGTGTTCATCTGGGAAGGGCGTGTACCGCCCGGTTGCCGAGCCTCCGCGGCTCGTGCAGAAGGTCGAGCGGGCGATCGGCGACGGGGAGGGCAACGCGGGGAGAGGTAGCGGATTCGGTGGGGTTTGTCAGGGCGCGAGTGCGCGCACGACCCGGCCCGCGCGGTTCTGCCGCGCCTTTGCGCCCTCCTCAAAACCCCGCCCCCCCCCCGCCCAACCCCACCCGGCCCGCGCGGTTCTGCCGCGCCCCGCGCGGCAAACCGTGGGTGAAAAGGCCGGGCGTACCCGCCCGGCCTTTTCACCGTAGGGCCCCAGGTCGGGGCGCTAGCCCAGGATGTGCCGCAAGCGGCCCCTCCTGGGCTAAGTTGTGCTGCTTCGCCCTGCTTCCTTCGCCGACCCCGCACAGAGAAAAGACGCACCCTGCGGGTGCTCTCT
>CALQBK020000035.1 GCA_943328795.2 Bifidobacterium breve | reverse complement strand
TCCCCGGCGACACCGCCCTCCCCGACACGGTCGCCCCGCGCGGTGTCCTCGATCACGCCGGGTGCGACGGCCTGTGGGGTTGGGCCCTCGACGATGACGCTCCTGACCGTTCGCTGGGCGTTCGCGCGACTTTTGACTCTGGCGCGGTGGCCTCTGTCACGGCCGATCAGCCTCGACCTGACGTCTGCGGCAGCGATCCCTGCCTCCACGGTTTCGACCTGACGATCCCGGTCGAATTGGAGGACGGGGCCTCCCACGCCTTCTCCGTCGAGGCGCTCGACCCCGCCACCGGCCTTGGCGCGCTCATCGGCACCGGCTCGGTCCAGTGTGGTGAGGGTGTCAGCACGGAGCCCATGGTGCGTCTCTACGAGTCCGGCGCCAACTACGTCGAATACCAGGCCATTCCCGACGTCTTCGAGAAGGTCGAGGATGCCACCCGAGACACCGCCCGACGGATGATGCCGATCGACCTGCACACGTGGTCGATCGCGAATTTCGATCGGAGCCTCCTGATGTTCAGCGAGTTTTCGCTCACCGACTCGACCGGTCGCACCCTGTTCCGGTACCACGATGAAGAGGGCGCCGTGCACGTCACCCTCGCGGAGAACAGCCGGGAGGAGGACCGGGGCAACAACCACCAGGCGGCCTACTCTGACTTCCGAATCGTGGAGGGGACCTACACGGTGACCTACACGCTCCTTGCGGGGAGCGCCGGGCACCCTTCGCTGATGCTCTGGCAGCAGCGCGACGGGAACCGATTCGTGGTGCTCGTCGGCGACCACCCGACCGGCGCGGAGCAGAGCTCCGTGGAGGGGGAGGACGGCTACACCGTGGCGTTCAGCGAGACGGTGTCCAGGACCTTCGATGTCGCGTTTCTCGACGAGGACAACGCCCTGTACAAGAGCAACGCGAACGGCTTCGAGTCCCCCTGAGCGCCACTGCGTGGTGCGACGCTGCGTGGGCGCTCGGCCCGCTGTCCCTACCGCGTCACCGCCGCCCCCAGGGCCGCACCACGTACGCGACGTTCATCCCGAGCAGGCCGATGTGAAAGGCGATGATCCCCCAGAACATCACCCGCTCGTCCGCGCGCGCGTGGTCGGCGACCCCGCGGATCGAAGCGACCCCGGTTCGCAGCTCCAGCAGGATCACCGCGGCGACGACCGCGGCGAGGATCCCGAGAGCCACTGGAGTCAGCGCACCCTGCGTGGCAGCCTCCGAGTCAAGGTGCAACCCACGCGGCCAGGTAGCCGCGGATGTCATCCTCCACCGGCGAGAAGCGGGACTGCACTCCGGGCATCAGCGGCATGGCTCCACGGTATCCCTGTGGTGCGACCGTTCGCCGCTCCGCTCGTAGCCGGCGTGCCGATAACGGCGATTGGCGCTCGACCCCCTACCCCGTGGTCACACTGAAAATCGGACCTACTCGCCGGTCCCTCGCCAGACCCAGACAAGCCCGGCGCTGGCTCCGGCCGTGTCATCGCTCGGCGCGCCGGCGAAGGGCCCACCATCCTTGCGTGCTGATCGACGCCCGCCCCCGCCCTACCGCCGCCGCCGCCCCAACCCAACGCCCACCGCCAAGAGCCCAACCCACCCAAGCTGGACATCCCCCGTGGCGCACCCGCAGCCTTGGTTCTTGGTCTCCTCGCCCGTGTCCGCTTGGACAATGTCGCAGCCCTCGTCGATCTCGCCGTCGCAGTCGTTGTCGACGGCGTCGCACATCTCGGTAGCGACCGGGGAGACCCAGCCGTTCGCGTCGTCGCAGTCCCCGGCGTCGGTGCTGTAGCCGTCGCGGTCGAGGTCCTCGCCGCCTTCGTCCACCAGGCCGTCGCAGTCGTCGTCTGCGCTGTTGCCATCGACCTCGTCGGCCGCGGGGCTCACGCTGGCGTCGGCGTCATCGCAGTCGCCCTGGTCTTCGGAGAGCCCGTCGCCGTCGTCATCCGTGCCGGAGCCACCCTCGTCGAGCAGCCCGTCGCAGTCGTCGTCGACGCCGTTGGCCTCCACCTCGCTGGTCACGGGCGAGGCGTTGGGATCGGTGTCGTCGCAGTCGCCGCCGGCCTCGCTGTAGCCGTCCCCGTCGTCGTCGTAGGTGGTGGTGCCCTCGTCCGTGTCGCCGTCGCAGTCGTTGTCCTTCCCGTCGGGGAGCTCGGGGGCGCCGGGGTACACCGCGGCGTCCGTGTCGTCGCAGTCCCCGGCCCAGCTGGTGTAGCCGTCGCCGTCCTCGTCGAAGCTGCCGTCGTCCACCACGCCGTCGCAGTCGTCATCTACGCCGTTGCCGTCGGTCTCGCGCTCGCCGGGGTTGGCGTCGGCGTCGCCGTCCGAGCAGTCGCCCTCGTACTCGGACCAGCCGTCGCCGTCGTCGTCGTAGCACTCGGTGCCCTCGTCGATGGTGCCGTCGCAGTCGTCGTCCTGGCCGTTGCACACCTCGGTGGCGCCGGAGTGGGTGCCGCTGTCGGAGTCGTCACAGTCGCCGCCGGCTTCGCTCCAGCCGTCGCCGTCGTCGTCGTACCAGTCGGTGACCTCGTCCACGGTGCCGTCGCAGTCCTCGTCCACGCCGTCTGCCGACTCGGTCGCGCCCGGGTGGACCCCCGCGTCGCCGTCGTCGCAGTCGGTGCCGCCCGAGACGCACGCGCAGTCGAAGCCGTCGCCGTCCACGTCGGTCAGATCGCCGTCCACGCAGTCGTTGTCGATGCCGTCGTAGGGGATCTCGGTGGAGCCGCCGTGGATGGAGGCGTCCGTGTCGTCGCAGTCGGTGGAGAACGGCGCGCCTCGGCCGGTCGTGCAGTTCAGCGAGGAGCCGTCGATGACCACGGTGGTCCCGTAGTTGTCGCCGTCGTCGTCGGTGTAGCAGGAGTCGACGCTGTCACAGTCCTGGTCGATGCTGTCGGCTACGACCTCGCTGGCGCCGGGGTGGACGGTGCTGTCGGTGTCGTCGCAGTCGGTGGCCACTGCCGCGCCCCGGCCGGAGGCGCAGTCGAGCGACGAGCCATCGATGATCGGCGTGGTGCCGTAGTTGTCGCCGTCGTTGTCGGTGTAGCAGGCGTCGACGCCGTCGCAGTCCTGGTCGATGCTATCGGCGGTGGTCTCGGCCATCCCCGGGTGCACGCGGATGTTGGAGTCGTCGCAGTCGTCGCCGCCACACGCCTCGTCGTCGTACCCGTCGCCATCGCCGTCTGCGCACAGGCCGAGGTACAAGTTCTCCCACAACGTGGTGTTGTGGCCGTAGATCGTGGACGCGCCGCAGCTGTTGAGGAACAGGTTCACGTCGCCGGAGAGCACGACGTCGTACGGGGTGCGCGAGGACGGCGCCGTGGACGTCTGGGAGACCGCGAGCAGCGAGTACAAGCTGCTGCGGACGAGGGTCGTGCCGCCGGAGAGCGTGTTCGTAGCGGCGAACTCGAGCTCGGTGACGGCGTCGGTGACCTGGTCGCTGGTGATCGCGGTCGTGGTCGCGCACCCGCTGCCGAACGTCGAATAGTTCAGCGACATGCCCGTGCCGAGCGAGCTGTTCAGCGAGTTTACGTAGGAGTTGGCGCTGCCCCACGAGCTCGCCCCGCCCCAGTCCCCGGACATCACGAGCCGCCCGCCGCCGTCCACCATGTTCCGCAGGCCCGAGACCTGCGTGGCGGAGAAGCTCGACCCCGGCAAGAGCAGGATGACGAGCTTGTACCCGGTCCATGACGTCGGCCAGGCCGAAGACGTCGTGGTGGTGATGCTCGCGCCGGCCGCGAGCAGCGAGCCCTGGAGCGGCGCTACGTCGGAGGCGGTGATGTACGCCGAGTTGTAGTAGATGTAGGTGTCGGCGGCGAACGCCCGGGGGGCGGCGAGGGCGAGCAGGAGGGTCATCATGACGTCACCCCGTCGCAGTCGTCATCCACGTGGTTCCCGGAGGTCTCCGGCTCGCCGGGGTTGATCGCCGCGTTCGCGTCGTTGCAGTCGCCGCCGACCTCGGTGAAGCCGTCCCCGTCGTCGTCGTAGTTCACGGTGCCCTCGTCGACGGTGCCGTCGCAGTCGTTGTCAGTGTAGTCGGCGATCTCGGTGAGGCCCGGCGCCGCCCCGGAGTCGGTGTCGTCACAGTCGCCGCGCGCCTCGGAGTACCCGTCGCCGTCGTCGTCGTAGACGGCCGTGCCCTCGTCGATGAGCCCATCACAGTCGTTGTCGACCCCGTCGGCGGCCTCGGGGGCGCCGGGAAACACGTCCGGGTCCCCGTCGTCGCAGTCCCCCGCGGACGCGCTGTAGCCGTCGCTGTCGTCATCCGCGCTCCCCGAGTCGGTCGTCCCGTCGCAGTCGTCGTCCACGCCGTTGTTGTCGACCTCGGAGGCAGCCGGCGAGACCGCGTCGTCGCCGTCGTTGCAGTCCCCCCCGTCCTCGGAGAACCCGTCGCCGTCGTCGTCGACGCACGACGTGCCGTCGTCCACCACGCCGTCACAGTCCTGGTCCACGCTGTCGCAGGTCTCGACCACCGCGGGGTTCACCCCGCCGTCCCAGTCGTCGCAGTCGCCCGCGCAGAACGAGAACCCGTCGCCGTCGCTATCGTACAGGTCCCCCGAGGCGGTAGAGCACGCGTTGGCGCGCAACGTCACGGGGTCGATGGCCGCGCCGAGGTCCAGCGTCGCCGCGCCTGTCTGCTCAGACTCGTCGTCCGCCGTGTAGGTGATCCCGACGGTGGCTTCGGCCCCGACGATCACGTGGATGGGGAGCGCGTCGTCGACCGAGAACCGGTCGTTGTCGAAGGCGACGTCGGAGAGGTCCAAGGCCACGCGGCCCTCGTTGATGACGGTGACGTCCAAGGTCGCGCTCGTCCCCGACTGCACCGGGCCGAAGTCCAGCAGCGACGGGTACAGGCGAACGGTGGGGACCGCTCCTTCACCGCGCACGGCCACCTCGTGGCTTGGCGTGAGCGCCTCGTCGGTCGTGATGGTCACGCGGGCCCAGTCCAGCCCCTCCTCCTCCGGTAAGTACGACACCGTCAGCGTCGCGGTCTCGCCGTTCGCGACGGTCGGGAAGCTCGTGTCCACCAGCGAGAACCAGTCTCCCTGGACGTTCAGCACATCGACCGAGATCACCGCCACGTCGCCATCTTGCGCGTACAGCGAGATGGGGAGCAGCGACGCCGTCCCGAGGGCGACGATCCCAGCGTCCGTGACCGCGGGGGTGACTGTGAGCGTGCTGACCTGCTCGTTCAGCTTGAAGTCGTTGCTGCACGCGGCGAGCAGGAGCACGACGGGGAAGGTTGGACGCACGGGAACCCGGGGATCTGCAGAGGATACCACGGCACCAGGCAGCGGCGGTGCCAGCCCCTCAAGGAGCGGGCAGCGGGTCCGGCTGGGCGACGACCGCCGGGGCGTCGGGAGCGGGCGCAGGCGCTGCCGGGGGGGCGGGCGCCGGCGGGGGGCCGATCACCCAAGGACGGTCCGTGCCGAGCGGCGAGAGCGTGGTGTCGACCACCCAGCCAAACCCGACCTCGCGCCAGTGCTGCACGTAGTTCACGGTCTCGTAGCGGTTGCGCGCGACGTCGATGATCTCGAGCCGCACGAGCACGACCGCGGGCCGCGGCTCGGCGTCCTTGGGCGCCACGCCGAGCTCCACCTGGACGATCATCGTGCCGGTGAGCTTCGCGCCGCCGTCCTCCAGCATCGTCGTAAGCGCCACGCGGGAGGCGAGGTCCGGCAAGAACGCCCCGGCCTTGCCCGGGTCCGACCAGCGAACGCCCTCCCAGTAGGTCTCGGCGTTCTCCCCGAGCGTCTTGGCCTGGCGGCCCTCCGAGCCATGCCCAGCGGCGAAGGCGAGCGACAAGAGCGGCAACACCATTAGAACCTGCCTTGCGCGGACGCCATCGCGTGGTACCCGACGCCGATGGCGTTGGGGTTGGCTTGGCTGATCAGCGTGACGCCCTGGGCGAAGCCGATGCCGAAGTTGGGGGTGACGTCGTAGAGCATGCCTGGGCCCGTGCGCAAGCCCAGGTCGGCGTGGGAGCCATACAGGATCACCTGCGTGCTGGTGAACGGCTTCGCGCGGCTCTTCGGCGCCAAGTAGTAGCGGACGCCCGCCGCGAGCTGGAAGTTCACCGCGCCGTCCTCGGGGCCGAGCGGGCACTCGATCACGGTGAACTCGGGCTCGAACGCGCCGCCGAAGTTGTGCGTGAACGTGAGCTCGGCGATCGGGCCGAACTGCGCGCCCGCGTTCGAGTCGGCCGACACGATGGCGAGCTCGACGCCGGCGTTGAGCGTGACCGCCCATTGCCCGGAGTGCGGGTAGCCCGTCTGGAGCTCGCGGGTGATGGACATGACTTGCTCCTTAGGAACCGCCACCTCCGACTTGTCTGCCAACCGAATGCGGTACAGGTCGCCTTTTTGGATCAACTTTCCGCGCCAGCGCGAGCCGTCGCGCGTGGTGAGCACGTCCTCGTAGCGCAGTTGGGTGCGGTTCGACAGGCGGTTGCCGGCCGAGGCCTCGGCCGTTGGCGCGAACACCAGCAGGCCGAGCAGGACGAGGGGGAGGGAGAGCGACCGCATCGCGGGCCAGTATAGCGCCCCGGGCCCCCCGGACGTTCGTGTCGTTCACGACGCCGTAGCGTCAGATCCCGCGCGCCCACAGGGACGCGGCGGCCCGACGCACCGGGAGCGTACCGACGGCGACACACAAGCCGACCACCGCCGCACCGAACCCCGCCGCGATGCCGTAGTGCTCCAGGTACCCGGCGTAGAACCCCAGGACCTCCAGCGTCAACACCGCGAAGTCGAGCGTGAGCGCCAGCACCATGAAGAACACCGCCGCGGGGCCGGTCGCCGCCCGGGCGGCGGTGTCCGCGCGGAAGTCGGGCCAGTACGCGCCCAGCGAGACCGCGAGGCCGCTCATCGCGTACGCGAGGAACACCATCGTGACCGACTCGATCGCGAGCAGCCAGCCCGGCGCCTCGAGCATGAGCCCGCTCCCGATGGTGACCGTCTGCCCGACGATCACCATGGGCACGAGGCCGAGCACCGACTTCGCCCGCAAGAGCGTCACGGGGTCGATCGGCGCGGCGCGCACGAGCCAGAACGCCCGGCCCTCGCGGGAGACCGCGGCGAAGTTGAACCGGGCGGCGATCGCGGCCATCACGAACCCGCCCATCCCGAGGTTCAAGAAGCTCATCGCCTGCTTCATCGCCACCAGCAGCTGCCCCTGGAATGCCTGGAACGGCAGCGCGTGGATGCTGACCAGGTACACGCCGCACACCCCCATCAGCAAGAACACTTGGCTCCACTGGGCAGGGTCCCGGACGAACACCCGGAGCTCTTTCGAGAGGTGGGGCCGCCAGGTCGGCGGCACGCAGCGCGCCAGCGCGTCGAACACCCGGGACCGGTAGAACCGCGCGGACCGGGCCTCCTGCGAGCGCGACCAGCCGTTGTCGAACCCCCACGCGGTCGTCCAGCGCGCGACCGCAGTGCTCGCCAGCACGCCCGTCAACAAGAGCGCGGCCTCGCGCCAGGGGAACGGCGCGTACAGCATCGTCGCGGTGATCACCTCGCTCGCCCACCGCGGCGGGAACAGCGCCGGCGCCGGCAGAGAGAGCTGCGCGATGTACGCCGCGGCGTTCTCGAACTCCTGCGCGTTCACCAGCCGCTCGGGGCGTAGCGAGCGCAGCAGCACGAACAGCGCGGCCATCATCATCATCGCGAGCAGCACCATCAGCTCGCGCGTGCGCCGGGCCGGGAACACGTTCACCAGGATCGTGGAGGTGGTGACCCCGATGTTCGTGGCCAGCACCAAGAGCCCGGGCACCGCGAACAAGAGCGCGGCGTAGTACGCGGGGCCAGCGTCGCTACGAAGCCCGTACGCCAAGAAGACGGGGACGCCGAACAGCGCCATCATCCAGCTCGACTGCGTGAGCGTGTCCACGAAGCGCGCGTAGTGGAAGGTGCGTCGGCTGACGGGCAGCGAGAGCACCAGCTCGAGATCGTCCGACAGGTAGTAGGTCGAGAGCGACGTGATGACGTTCGAGAACGTGAGCATCACGAACAAGCTCGCCAGCAGCATGTCCATCAGCTTTCGCGCGAGGAACGGGCCGAACCCCTCGATGTCCAAGAACTTGCCGACGAGGAAGTACACGGCGCCGAAGATGCCGAGCCAGAACAAGAAGCCCAGCACCCCGAGCCCGATGTACAGGCCCCGCTGCTCCCCGCGGACGAGCAGGTTCCGAAAGCCCTGCGCGCGCGGCGAGAGCAGCAGCCGGAGCTGGTGGACGGGGGTCGCGAGCGGGTGCCCAGCGCCTGCTTCGGGCACCTAGCGACCCTTGACCGGGTCGTCCGAAGGGCCGTCCCACTCGGACTCCTTCTTGCCCTTCGCGACCGTCGCGCGGATGTAGGCCTTCAGCAGCGCGTTGCGCTGCGCCCCGCCCAAGAGCACCCGCATGTCCTCGTACAGCTGCGGGTCGCGCACCAACAGCCCGAGCGTGCCGTCGCCCTCGTTGATCCCGTCCGTCACGCTGCGCACGTTCGTCATCGTGGCCTGCAGCTCGTCCACGAGCTTCGCCTTGTCGGGGTCGTAGAGCAGCGCGTGCGCCAGCGAGTCGCCCGTCTTGATGTCGCCCATCACGCCGTCCAGCGCGTCGGCCATGTCCCCGAGCTTGGTCATCAGCTTCTCGCCGTTCTCCGAGTAAACGAGCTCGTGCGCGAGCCCCTTGCCCGTGCGCATCTCGGTGGTGATCGCGTGCACGTCGGCCACTACGCCGTCCACGTTCGCGAGGATGCTCTTCACGCGGTTCCCGGCCGACTGGTCGTAGATGAGCACGTGCAGGATGCCCTTGCCGTCCTTCGCCTCCTTCAGCATCGCCTCGATGTGCGCGAGCGAGTCCGACACGCCGGCTTTCGCCGCGGAGTCGTCGCTGCCCAGCATCAGGTCGACCTTCTTCGAGATCGACGAGGCGTTCTCGACGATAGCGGTCGCCTTGCTCGCGTACGACAGGTAGTCGATGCTCTCCACCGACCCGATCGCGGCCTCGTCGGCCAACATCGGCTTGCCCGGCGAGCCGACCGACAGGGAGATGTACATGTCGCCGAGCACGCCGATCTGGCTGATGCTCGCGCTCGAGTTCTCAGGGTCCGGGACGCACTCGGGCCCGTGGCACGGCGGGTCGGACCGTAAGCGGGGCTGGTACTCGGACCGGATGGTGAGCTCCACCTCGATGTCCTTCGACCCGGCGTCGGACGAGAAGTTCACCTTGGACACCTCGCCGATGTCGATGCCCGCGAGGCGGACGACGGCGCCCGGTTTCAGCCCCTTCACGTCCAAGAAGGTGGTGTGCAGCTTGAACTCGTCGGCGAACATCTTCGAAGATCCGCCGAGGACGAACACCCCGGCGGCGATCGCGGTGAGGAAGACGAGGACAAAGAGTCCGACCTTGAGTTCCTGCCAGAGGTTTCTTTCCACGGCGGGAACGTAGCCCGTTGGCGGCGCTGCCAAACCCGATAAGCGGGGCCACCACGAGCCCCGGCGGCAATTTGACCATTCTTCAGGCCTTGATCCTCGGTATTGTCGAGGGCGTGACCGAATTCCTGCCCGTCAGCTCCACGGGCCACCTGCTCCTCGCCCAGCGCGCGCTGGGCATCGAGCGCAGCGAAGCAGCCGACGCCTACGCGATCTGCATCCAGGCCGGGGCGATCGTGGCGGTCTTGGCGCTGTACCGGCAGCGCATCGTGCAGATCCTTCGCGGGGTGGCCGGGCAGGACGTGGCGGGCAGGAAGCTGCTGGTGCACCTGGTGATCGCGTTCGTGCCCGCGGTGGTGCTCGGGCTCCTGTTCGAGAAGAAGATCGACGAGGTCCTGTTCGGGCTGTGGCCCGTCGTCGCGGCCTGGGCCATGGGCGGCGTCGCCATCCTGGTGCTGCGCGGGCGGGGCGGCTCACGCGGGCTCACGGACATCGACCCGCGGACGGCGCTCCTGATCGGCCTGGCGCAGTGCCTGGCGCTCTGGCCGGGCACGTCCAGGAGCCTCGCGACGATCCTGGGCGGGCTGATGCTCGGCCTGTCGATGCCGGCCGCGGTCGAGTTCTCGTTCCTGCTCGGGCTCGAGACGCTCGGGGCGGCGACTGCGTACAAGGCGCTGAAGCACGGCCCGGAGATGCTGCACGCCTACGGGGTCGCGCCGATCCTGCTCGGGTTCGTAGCCGCGGCTGTCGCCGCGTTCGTTTCCGTGAAGTGGCTCGTCGGCTGGCTGCAGTCCCACGGGATGGAGGTCTTCGCCTTTTGGCGCCTCGGGCTCGCCGTGGTCGTCGCGGCCTTGCTCGCCGCCGGCGTGCTCAGCGCGGCGTAGTCAGGAGCCGTCCGAAAATCTGGACGGCGACTCAGTTCGAGCAGACCTGCTCGCACACCGACAAGTCAGGCGGGGTCTCGCAGTCGGCGTCGTCCCACGCCGCGACACATTCGTCCGCCGAGGCCTGGCTGAAGTCGTCGCAACCGAGGTCTGTCCCCACGTCGCGCTGGGCCCCGGCGAGCTGGGTGCGGCACTCGTCGGCGGTCAGGTAGCCCGCCACCTCGAGCGTCCCGCACCGCTCGTAGAACCCGCACACTGCCTCGATCCGCGCCTCCCCGAAGCTCGACACCGGGTCACGCCCGCAGGCGAACATCAGCAGCAGGGCAGCGAACCTCACCCGCAGACCTGCTTCGTCAGGTCCTTCGTGATGTTCTTCTGGTGGGATTCGAGCGTCCCGCCGCCGATCTCGAGCAGCTTCGCGTCCCGGAGCAGCCGCTCCACCGGGTACTCGGTGCAGTAGCCTGAGCCGCCCATCACCTGCATCGCGGCGTCCGCGACCTCCTTGCCCACCGGCGCCGCGAACAGCTTGGCGGCGTCCGACCCGAGGCGCGCGCGGCTGTCGGGGCCGACCATCCGCGCCACCTGGTAGATGAGGCAGCGGGCCGCCTCGGTCTTCGCGTAGCCCTCCCCGATGTAGCGCTGCATCTGCCCAAACCGGTTGATCGGCTGGCCGAACGCCACGCGGGAGGCGGCGTGCCGCACCATGATGTCCATGCAGCGGTCCGCGATGCCGAGGCTCATCGCCGCGAGCGTCAGCCGCTCGATCTCCAGGTTCCGCATCATGTGCGTCATCCCGTTGCCGATGCCGCCGAGGACGTTCTCCTTCGGGACCTCGCACTGGTCGAACACCAGCTCGCTCATCGTGCTCGCACGCATCCCCATCTTGTGGATCGGGCCGGAGGTGGAGAAGCCCGGGCAGGTGCGGTCGACCAGGAAGCTCGTGACCCGGCCCTCGACCTTCGCGTACACGAGGAAGCAGTGGCCATCGGGCCCGTTCGTGATGTAGGTCTTCGTGCCGTTCAGGACGTAGTGGCTGCCTTGATCGTCGGCGGTGGTCTTCATCCCCAGGACGTCCGTGCCGTAGCCCGGCTCCGTCATGCCCATGCCGCCGATCCACTCGCCAGACAGCACCTTCGGTAGGTAGCGGGCGCGCTGTGCGGCGTCTGCGCAGTGGTAGAAGTTGTTCACGAACAGCATCGCGTGGGCCAAGTACGCGAGGCAGAAGCCAGGGTCTGACTTGGAGATCTCGTGGTGGGCGATCACCGCCGCGACGGCGTCCATGCCGGCGCCGCCGTCCTCGGACGGCACGGTGATCCCAAGCAAGCCGAGGTCGCCGAGCCGAGTGAACAGGTCGCGGTTGAGCACCTGCTCGCGGTCGAACTTCTCTGCTTGGGGCTCCACCTCCTCGGAGGTGAACGTCGCGACCATGTCGCGCAGCATCCGGTGTTCGTCAGTGGGGTTGAACAGGACGTCGATGGACAAGCGGCACCTCGGCGACCGCCGGTGTAACCAGAAACCGATGACGGGCCTGTCAGCGGGCGTGCCGCCCGGTCGATTCGCCGCGAGCTACCGCCCGGTGACGCGCTGGACCAGGTTCTTCAAGGTCTGCACCACGCTGCTGCCAACCGCTGCGTTGATCATCCGCTGGGGCACCGGCAGCCGAGGTTCGGACCGCACCTCGAGCGTGACCTGCGAGCCACCCGTGACGGAGGCGACGTGCCAAGTCGACGACTGGTTGTCGAAGTCGTCCGAGCGGACCATGGTCTCCGCGTAGCCATCTGCCGTGGGGCAGCGGCGCGTCACGTAGGTGAGCGGGGCGGACATCCCCCGCGTGGTGATCTGGACCAGGCTGCAGTTGCCCTCCTTCCCGATCACCTTCGCGTCCAGGACGTCCCCGTTGAGACGGCAGGCGCTGACCGGGTCGGCGAGCGCCGCCCGCACCGTCGCGGCGTCAGCCGCCACCATCACGCCGGTGGTCACGACGTTCTCGCCGGCTACGGTCGGAGCGGAAGGCTCCGCGGCGAAGGCGGGGGAAGTCCAAAGTGCCGCGAGCGTCAGAATGGTGTTCATGGCCGAACGTTAGCACTCTTCACGGGGTGGTGCGAATTCTTTTTCGCACCTTTCCAAAAAAGGCGGACTATCAAGGTTCTAGCATGACGAGACCGAGTCCGCGCCGCCCGATCGGGTCACTCGCTGCGGCGGCGGTGACGCACCCCGGGGATCACCCACCGCCGCCGGGTCAGCGCCGGGGCGCGCAGCAGCGAAACCCCGTGCTGTAGTCGTGGTAGCTGAACTCGTGCGCGGTCGTCTTGTAGCCGCAGCCAGCGCCGTTCAAGCTCGCGTCTGCGTAGAACCCGCCCCGGAACGTGCCGTCGGCGTCGTCGACCCACTCGTGCAGGTTGCCGTGCAAGTCGTACACGCCGCTCGGGGTCACGCAGCCGGGGTTCGCCCCCGCGGCGTCCTCGGTGCCCGGCTGCTGGTTGATGCCGGGGTCGTTCATGTGGTCCATGTCCCAGACGTCGGTGCAATTGTCGAAGTAGTCGCACACCGGGTGGCCGTAGTCGCCGGTCCCCTCGTAGCTGTCGTTGCACGCGGTGGCGTCGTAGGTGTCCCCGTACGGGTACGTCCGGCCGTCGCCATCGGCCGAGCCCGAGCAGGCGGTGAGCCACTCCTCGGCGGTGCACAAGCGCTTCCCGGCGTTCTCGCACACGGCCGCGGCCATCTCGCCGGAGATGTAGCCCTGCGGGACCTGGCCCTCTGCGCTAGCCGCCACGCCGGTCGCGATCGTCGCGTCGTCCGGCACGTCGTAGGGCGACCAGTCGACGATGTATGCCTCCCAACGGTCGACGCAGAAGGCGCCCACCTCGGCCATCTCGGCCGGGCACGGGCCGCCGGCGGTGTCCGTGTCCGTGTCGGCATCCGTGTCCGTGTCGGTGTCAGCGTCCGCGTCCGTGTCCGCGTCCGTGTCGGCGTTGGGGTCACCGGCGGTGTCGGTGTCGCCGTCGTGATGCGGGTGGGCGACACGGATGGCGGGCTCAGCGCAGGCGAGAAAGAGGAGGGACATCGAGAGCATGGGCGGGCACCTCGCGCGCGGATAACCGGCGGCCACGTCCCCGTAGCTCAGTTGGATAGAGCAACAGCCTTCTAAGCTGTGGGTCCCGCGTTCGAATCGCGGCGGGGGCGCTCCCCCGCCAACCCCGGCGTTACGATGGGGTCCGCCACGGGCCCCCATGCTGCTCCTCGCCCTCACCGCCTGCATCGAGAATGGCCTGTTCGGACAGGGCAAGGATGGCGACGCGGTCGTGGACTCCCCGCAGGTCGAGACGGGCGACAGCGAGCCCGAGGAGGAGTGCAACGGCGTCGATGACGACGGCGACGGCGAGGTGGACGAGGGGTTCGCGGACGACGACGGCAATGGGCGTCCCGACTGCCTGGACGGGACGTGCGGCCTCGAGGCGGTGCCCGCGGGCACCTGCACGCAGGCGAGCTCCTGCAGCGTCATCGACCCCATTCCGGACCCGTGGCGGGTGGCCACGAAGTGGGTGTTCTCCGCGCCAGTCGAGGACCCCGGAGCGGTTTCGTCGTTGGCCCAGCCACTCGTCGTGCGGCTCACGGATGACAACGGGGACGGCGCGATCGACGATCTCGACGCGATGGACGTCGTCACGGCCGTGTACGACGCCGACGGCGCCGGGTGGTTGGTCGCGATCGACGGGGCAACCGGCGTGGAGGAGTGGGCAGCACCCGGTGTGAGCCCGCACACCCAGCTCGCCGCAGCAGACCTGTTCGGAGACGGCCGGCTGGAGGTCCTCGCGTACGTCGTCGACGGGCACCTCGTGGCGTTCAGCGGGGACGGAGCGGTGCTCTGGACGAGCGCCGAGGCCACTGCGGCGGCGCCCGACGGATGGCACGTGCTGGTAGCGGACATGGACGGCGACGGCGACGCGGAGGTGCTCGCGGACACGCTGGTCCTCGACGGGCGCACGGGGGCGGTGCTGGCGACGTTGCCCGTCGACAGCGCGGTCCACCAACACCGCGCACCGTTCATCGGCGACATCGACGGCGACGGCAAGCAGGAGATCTTGGAGACGGGCCGCGTGTACGACATGGCGGGCACCGAGCTCTGGTACTCGGGCGAGGGCGTCGAGGACGGTGTCTGGGCGGCCCTGATCCAGCTCGACACCGACGACGCCGCCGAGGTGATCACGCTCGGGGCGAACCTGGTCCTCTCCGACGACGATGGCACGACCCTGATCCGCTCGCCAACATTCGCACGCAACTGGTCGAGCGGGCCGTGCGTCGGGGACTTCGACGGCGACGGCGGGCCCGAGTTCGGGTACGCCGCGTACGACGGGTTCTACATGCGCGACCCGGATGTTCGCAACGTGTGGTACGCCCCGATCGACGTCACGAACTACGCTGGGCAAGCGGGGTGCGTTGGGTACGACCTCGACGCCGACGGCGCCCTGGAGGTGCTCTATGCCGACGAGCACGCGTTCCGGATCTTCGACGGTCGCACCGGCGCGGTGCGGTTCGAGGACGGCGCAAACTACGAGTCGCTGGCGACCTACGCCTCGCCCGCAGTGGGGGACCTGGACGGGGACGGGGACGTCGAGGTCGTGGTGGTGAGCAGCGACCCGTCGCTCGGCCACTCGGTCCTCGCGTACACGCACGCGGGCGAGGGGTGGCCCGCGGTCACGTCAACCTGGCCTGTGATGGACTACGACACCTGGAACATCGCGGACGACGGGGCCGTGCCCGCAGCCCCGGCGGCGTCGTGGCTTAGCGGCAACGGCGTGCGAACTGCCCCCGTGAACCCGCGGTACACCGACGGCGCCGACCTGGGCGTCCAGATCGACGAGGTCTGCACCTGGGACTGCACGTACGGGCCCGTCCAAGTCTCCGCGCACGTCTGGAACTCGGGGCTCGTGGCGGCGCCTGCGGGTGCGACGCTCGCGGTGTACGCCGCCGACGGCGACGCCCGAAGGCTCGTCGCGAGCACGACGTTAGCGGAGATCCCGCCCGGCGCGGCGCTGGAGGGCGTCGTGTTCGACCTCCAGCCGGGAGACGTGGGCACGAGCGGGTTGGTGGTCGTCGTCGACGATGACGGCGTGGTGGCCGAGTGCGACGAGACGGACAACGAGGCCGCCGACACCGACGGGTGCGGTCCGTGACCGAGCCCGCGGTCACCCTCCGCCCCGTGACCGCGGCGGACCTGGACACGCTGTTCGCACACCAGCTCGACGCCGAGGCGAACGCGATGGCGGTCGTCCACCTGCGGGACCGGGAGGCGTTCTACCCGCACTGGGCGCGGATCCTGGCCGACCCCGCGATCACCGCGTCTGCCGTGCTGCTCGACGGTGCGCTGGTCGGGCACGTCACCTGCTTCGACCAAGGCGGGCAGGACACCATTGGGTACTGGATCGCGAAGGAGCACTGGGGGAAGGGCATCGCGTCGCGCGCGCTCCAGCTGCTGTTGGAGCAGGTCCCGCGCCGCCCGCTCCACGCGCAAGTAGCGCGCTCGAACCACCGCTCACTGCGGGTGTTGGAGCGCGCCGGGTTCCGGGTCACCCGCTACGAGCACGCACCCGCGACAGAGCGCTTCCCCGCGTGCGAGGAAGCGCTCCTCGTGCTGGACGGTGGGGAGCCGCCTACGCCGCCGGGTCCTTGAACACCTGCTTGCCCGTCAGGTACTGCAGGAGCGCGATGGACATCAAGGAGGACTGCGTCCCGTCGCCCCCTTCGGCGCCAGCCCCGCCGCCGATGTACACGTCCGGGATCAGCTTCAGCTTGTTCGAGGCGATCTTCTCGACGACCTGGATCTGGCCGAAGATCTCGTTCCCCATCGCGTTCACTTGCAGCTTGTAGGACTCGGCGGTGGACTTGCCTTGCTCCAGGATGACGAGCGCCTCCGCCAAGCCCTTCTTCTCGATGGCCTCGGCGTCGGCCACCGCGTTCACCCGGGTCGCTTCAGCTTGCGCGCCTGCGGTCACCTTCGTGGCCTTCGACGTGCCCTCTGCGCGGACCTCGATCGCCCGCGAGTCGCCCATCGACTTCTCGATCTCGGCGTTCGCGAGGTTCTTCGCGATCTCGACGCCCCGCTCGGACTCCACGACCTTCGGCTGCATGTTGGCCTGCGCCTTGGCGTTCTCGAGCATCTTGCGCTCTTCCTGCGCCTGCTTCTGCGTCGCGTAGGTGATGCGCTCCTGCTCGGCGATCTGGCGGTCCGTGACCGTGCGCGTGAGCTCGGTCGGCAGCACGACGTCGGCGATCATCGTGTCCTTGGACTCGATGTGGTGGACGCGCAGCACGCTCTGGAGGTGCTCCTTCGCGTGCGCCTGCAGCTCTGCGCGCTTGGTGTAGAGGTCAAGCGCCTTCACCGACTGCGCGGAGTTGCGGAAGTGCGACGAGATCGCGGGCTCCAGCACCTGCGAGATCATGTTGTCCACCGAACCCAGGTTCGCGACCACCTTCGGCGCGTCGGCCATCGCGATGTGGATGATCACGCTCACGTCCATGCTGACGTTGAACGCGTCCGCCGTGCGCAGCGTGATGGTCTTGAGCTCCGAGTCGAGCTTGTGCGCGCTGTTCTGGCTGTCCGCCCAGTTGAGCAGGATCTGCGTGGTGGGCACCTTGTCGACCTTGCAGACCTTGGTGTTCAGCGGGTGCCGCCCAGGGCCCATCGGCTCGGCCCAGATGCCGCGCTTGCCGTTCGCGACGATCTTCGCGTTCACGTTGGAGTCGGTGGTGTCCTCGCCCTCTTCCCCGACGAAGCTGGTCACCACCGCGCACTCGCCGATCTTGACCTCGACCATCGGCACGGTCTCGATCGTCGCGAACCACGGGTTGATCGCGTAGTTACCCGACCGCAGCACCGGGATCTGCAGGCCCTTTTGGCCGCCCGCCTTCAAGAACGCCGCGGCGTCCTGGAAGTTGTTGTGCACGTCGAGCCCGAGCTCCTCCGCGGCGATCTCGCGGGCCTTCATGATCGGCCGCCCTTCGAGCACCGTGACGATGCCGATGGAGTCCGCCGCGATGTTCGTCCACGGGACGACCGCCTTGATCACGAACAGCGTGGTGTTGATGCGGTACGTGCCGGGCATCAGCACGTCGAGCTGGTGCCCCTTCTGGCCGCCATTCGCGATGAACGCGCGCCCGTCCTCGAAGTTCGAGTGCCCCTCGATCTTGCGGCTCAGCAGCGAGCCCTCGGGGATGCGCCCGCCGTCCATCGCCGTGATGAGGCCGATGTGGCCGTTCGGGATGACCGTCACAGGGCGCTTCTCGACCTTGAACAGCGCCGTGTTGATGCGGTAGTTGCCGGGCGGCAGGACGCGCACCTGCGGGCCCTTCTGGCCGCCGTTCCGGAGGAACGCGTCCGCGTCCTGGAACGCGTCGCACTCCACCGGATCAGCGAAGATGCGGCCCATCGCGATCGCGCCGCCAGCCACGGCCTCGACCACGCCGACCTGGGTCTCGCTGATGAGCACGGCGTCTTCGATCTTCACCGTGAACAAGTGGGGGTTGATCTGGTACTCGCCGGGCGGGAGGATCGAGAGCTGCGGCCCCTTCTCACCGCCGTTGCGCAAGAACGCCTCTCCGTCCTGGAAGATGTTGCACTCCACGGTCTTCGCGAAGAACTGGCCGGGGGGGATCGGCAGGCCGGTGACCGCCTGGACGATGCCGATCTGGGCCTCGCCGATCGAGAAGAACTTGTGCTTCTGCACCTTGTAGATGAACGGGACGAAGAAGTGCACGCCCGGGCCGAGGGTGCGGGCCTGGACGCCGACCTCGTCGGACAGCGCGATCGTTCGGCCATCGACCATCGACTTGCCGAACCAGCGGCGCTCGAGCGTGATGAACTGCTCCCCTCCGACGATGGCGATGCTCTGGTAGAGGAGGATGAGCGTGCTGACGAACAGCACGAACAACACGAAGTTGGCGATGATGATCTCGAACATGGGTGGACCGGGAACGGGTTTCGACGCCGCATCCGGAGAATGACACCCCCGAAAAACGTCGGCCGGAACAAGGTAGGCGCCCCCCACGGCGCAGGCAAGCGAAACCGGATGACAATCGGAGGGCTAGCCCACCGCCCCCGGGCGGCCCGGCACCACCCCGAGCGCGCGCAGCCGCTCGGCCACCCGCGGCGACCCCGTGCGGAGCCACTCCTCGTAGAGCCGCAGCACGTCGCTGTCGGACCGGCTGGCAGCCTCGTCACGCACCTCCGCGATCACCTCGACGCACGTGTCGTACCGCTCGGCCAGCTCCCCGAACACGGGCGCGATGGTGACGTCACCCGGGAACATCCGCTCGAGGCGCTGGTACGCGCCGCCGCCCATGCGCGCGCAGTACTCCGGAGAGAGCCGGCGCCGCGCGAGGTGCTCTCGGAAGTACCCGGTCAGCAGCAGGGACCAGTCCCCCAGGCGCTTCAAGAGCGTCACGGCCTCGGAGGGCTCTGCCAGTGACGCCCGCATGTGGAGCTCGGCCAGCGTCTCGCCGGCCGCGGGCGCTGGGTCGTGGTCGTGCCCGATGTCGGTGAGGATCCTCGACAGGTAGAGCACAGCGCGCTCGCTGACGCCCGCGCGCTGGTGGACCGCGGCTTCCTGCACGCGATCGCGGAAGAAACCGAAGAGATCGGACTCGAGGGTCAGCCCGTCAGGGCCGTTCATGTACGCTGCCAAGCGGTACCTCCGGGAAGGGGGAATTCCGGTCTGCGACCTTGACGCGGGTTTTGTGCGTGCGTACCCCTACGCTCGCCACGGAAGGTGCGGGTCGCCCGCGCCACCGGCCGGCCGGGTGCGGACCTCCGTCCACCCCCGCTCGACCCATCCGCAACCACACTGGAGTTTTTCATGACCGTTCGCCCCCTGTTCGACCGCGTGCTCATCAAGCGCAACGAGGAGCCTACCCGCAGCAAAGGCGGCCTCTTCCTCCCCGAGACGTCCAAGGAGAAGCCCTCC
This sequence comes from Bifidobacterium breve, assembly GCA_943328795.2. Classification (GTDB taxonomy): domain Bacteria; phylum Myxococcota_A; class UBA796; order UBA796; family SXON01; genus CAIUMM01. The sequence goes on along the minus strand of CALQBK020000035.1, from coordinate 11,263 downwards.
GAGGGCACTGTCCTCGCGATCGGCTCCGGCCGGGTCGCGGACGACGGCAAGGTGACCGCCCTGACCGTCAAGGTCGGCGACCGCATCTTCTTCGGCAAGTACGCCGGCACCGAGATCAAGGTGGAAGGCGAGGATCGCATCATCCTCCGCGAAGACGACATCCTGGGCATCATCGACTGAAACCCCGGAGCCGATCGCGTCTTCCGATCAGCTTGAAGCATGCAGCGAGTGAGGCAGACAGCCACGCTCGGCAGTATAGACCGAAAACCGCACACCACCTCATCCCTACATTCGGAGTCCACAATGGCTGCCAAAGAAATCCTCTTCGACGTCAACGCCCGCAACAAGATCCTGACCGGCGTCGACACCCTCGCGAACGCCGTGAAGGTCACCCTCGGGCCCAAGGGCCGGAACGTCATCATCGAGAAGTCCTGGGGCTCCCCGGTCGTCACCAAGGACGGCGTCACCGTCGCCAAGGAAGTCGAGCTCGAAGACCGCTTCGAGAACATGGGCGCGCAGATGGTCAAGGAGGTCGCCTCCAAGACCTCTGACATCGCGGGCGACGGCACCACCACCGCCACCGTGCTCGCCCAGGCCATCTTCCGCGCCGGCGTCAAGCTCGTCGCGGCCGGCCACAACCCGATGGACCTCAAGCGCGGCATCGACAAGGCCGTCAGCGCGATCGTGACCGACCTGAAGGCGCAGTCCCGCCCCGTCGTCGACAACAAGGAGATCGCCCAGGTCGGCAGCATCTCCGCGAACGGCGACAGCGAGATCGGCAACATCATCGCCGAGGCGATGGCGAAGGTCGGCAAGGAAGGCGTCATCACCGTCGAAGAGAACAAGGGCATGGAGACGGAGCTCAAGACCGTCGACGGCATGCAGTTCGACCGCGGCTACATCTCGCCGTACTTCGTGACCGACGCGGAGCGTATGGAGTGCGTCGTCGAGGAGCCCTACATCCTCATCCACGAGAAGAAGCTCTCGACGATGCGCGACCTGATCAAGCTCCTCGAGAAGGTCCACGCCGCCGGCAAGCCGATCGTCATCCTCGCCGAGGACGTCGAGGGCGAGGCGCTCTCCGCGCTCGTCGTGAACAAGCTCCGCGGGACCCTCCAGGTCGTGGCCGTCAAGGCCCCCGGCTTCGGGGACCGCCGCAAGCAGATGCTCGAGGACATCGCGATCCTCACCAACGGCCGCCTCATCGCCGAGGAGCTCGGGCTCAAGCTCGAGAACCTGGGCCTGAACGACCTGGGCCGCGCGAAGCGGGTCATCATCGGCAAGGAGAACACCACCATCATCGACGGCGGCGGCACGGCGGAGGCCATCAAGGCCCGCATCAGCCAGATCAAGGCGCAGATCGACGAGACCACCTCCGACTACGACCGTGAGAAGCTCCAGGAGCGCCTCGCCAAGCTGTCCGGCGGCGTCGCGGTCATCCGCGTCGGCGCGGCGACCGAAGTCGAGATGAAGGAGAAGAAGGCCCGCGTCGAGGACGCGCTGCACGCCACGCGCGCGGCCGTCGAAGAGGGCGTCCTCCCCGGCGGCGGTGTCGCGTACATCCGCGCGCAGGCCGTGCTCGAGGCGATCGACGCGGTGGGCGAGCAGCGCCACGGCGTCAACATCATCCGCCGCGCGATCGAGGAGCCCCTCCGCCAAATCGTCGCGAACGGCGGCGGCGAGTCCTCCATCGTGCTCGACAAGGTCCGCAACGGCACCGGCGGCTACGGCTTCAACGCCGCGACCGGCGTGTACGAGGACCTCTACGCGGCCGGCGTCGTCGACCCCACCAAGGTCACCCGCGCTGCCCTCGAGAACGCCGCGTCCGTCGCGTCGATGCTGCTCACCACCGAGGCCATGGTCGCCGAGTACCACGAGGAAGACTCGGGCAATGGCGGCGGCGGCGCCGGCGGCGGTCACAGCCACTAGGCCAAGAGCGGGCGCGAGGCACGAGCCGCAAGGCGCGCCCTCGGTCCACCCTTCGCCCGTCTCCGCCAACGGCCGGCTCCTCGCGGGGTCGGCCGTTGGTCGTTTTGGAGCCGTGCGCGCTATGCTCGGGCGATGCGCGCCTCCCCGACTCTACGCACCGCGAAGCACCGTGCCGCCTTGATCGTGCTCGTAGCCGGGTGCGCCGCCGGCCCGGCCGACACGGGCTCCTCGGACCCCGCGGTCGAGTTCCCCGCGGCCGCCGACCCCGTCGCCGACGTGAACCCGCTGATCGGCACCGGCGGGCCAGGCTTCCGCGTGGGCTCGGCGAGCCCGGCGGCGACGACCCCGTTCGGGCTGGTCAAGCTCGGCCCGGACACCGCGCTCGAGTGGGGTGGCCTCGGGGCCCTGCACTGCTCCGGCTACTACTACGACGACACCTACGTCGATGGCTTCAGCCACGTGCGCCTGCACGGGACCGGCATCGCGGACTACGGCAACATCTTGGTGATGCCCGCCTACCTCGACGAGGTCGGCGGTGGCTCGTCGCTCGACCCGAGCGTGACAGAGCCCCAGGACTGGCGGCAGCCGTTCTCGCACGACGCAGAGGTCACCGAGGCCGGGTACTACGAGCTCACGCTCACGAACGGGATCCGCGCGGAGCTCACGGCCTCCCCCCACGCGGGTTTTCACCGCTACACGTTCGGCGAGGGGCAGCCCAGGGTGCTGATCTTCGACCTGGAGCACGTGCTCAACGGCGGCGGCGCGGGCGGGACGGTCACGCTGGACCCGGCGACTGGCACGCTCTCGGGCTCGATGCTGAGCGCCGGCGGGTTCACAGGTGGATACGGCGGGTTCAACGTATACTTCTACGCGGAGCTGCCGGGCGGCTACGGCGAGTCCGGCACCTGGGGCGACGGGGTGGACGTCGGGGCCTGGCTGGTGCCCAACGACGCGACGGCCGACGTGCGGGTGGGCATCTCGCTCGTGAGCGTAGACGGCGCGCGGGCCAACCTGGAAGCCGAGGACGTGGGCGACTTCGACGCGCAGGCGGACGCCGCCGCAGAGTCCTGGCGGCCGGCGCTCTCCCAGTTCGAGATCCTGGACGCTACCGAGGATGAACGCGCGCAGTTCTACACGTCGGTCTACCACCTGCTCCAGATGCCGACGCGGCAGACGGACGTAGACGGCAGCTACGTCGGGTTTGACCACGCGGCGCACAACGACGGGACCACGTTCTACAGCGACATGTCACTGTGGGACACCTACCGAACGGCAAACCCCGCGTACATCCTGTTCTACCCGGACGAGGCGCGGGACTTTGCGCAGTCGATGGTGACCATGTCGCAGCAGGGCAGCGCGCTGCCGCGCTGGGCAGCGGCGAGCGGCGAGGCGGGCTGCATGATCGGCGCCCCGGCGGACGTGGTGCTCGCCGAGACCGCGCTGAAGGGGGTGACCGGCTGGGACGAGCAGGCAGGCTACGACGCCGCGCTGGAGCTCGCGCTTGGCGAGAAGACCGGGACGGCCAACGACCCGCCGAGCCCGACCGAGCTGGAGCGCTACGGCTACCTGCCCAGCGACGAGTTTGGCAGCAGCGTCTCGTGGACGCAGGAGGTGGCGTGGGCCGACAACGCGATCGCGCGGTGGGCGCAGAGCCGGGGCGACATGGAGACCGCCGCCCACTTCGCCTGGCGCGCGCGCTTCTGGAAGAACCAGTGGGACCCGGACGCCGGGTTCTTCCACGGCCGACGCACCGACGGTGGGTTCGACCCCATGCCGGGGGAGACGGCCTGGGCGGACGAGTACGTGGAGGGCAACGCGTGGCAGTACCTGTGGCTCGCGGCCCAGCCGAGCGAGCTGGCCGAGGTGATGGGGGGCGAGGAGGCCGCCCGCGCGCGGCTGACGACGTTCTTCGAGGAGGCGAAGGCGGAGGGCCTGGTGACAGGGCCAGCCGCGTACTACTGGCATGGCAACGAGCCCGACATCCACGCGCCGTTCCTGTTCTCGGCCTGGGGGGACCGGGACGCGACGCTCCGCTGGCAGCGGTGGGTCGAAGACGAGCGCTACGCGAACGCGCCGGACGGCCTGGCGGGCAATGACGACGCAGGCACGCTGGCCGCCTGGTACATGTTCAGCACCCTCGGGTTCTACCCCCTCGCCGGCACGGATCTCTACTTCATCGGGGTGCCTCGGCACACGGCCCGCTTCCGCTTGCCGTTGGCCGGCGACGACGCCTGGTTCACCGTGGTGCGGGAGGGCGACGGCGAGCACGTGGTGTCGACTACGCTCAACGGCGTACCGATCGACCGCCCCTACCTCCACCACGCCGAGCTGGTCGGAGGAGGCGAGCTCCGGGTCGTCCTCGAGTGACGATAGACAGCGGACGTTTGTCGGGGTAGAAACGCCCCGACGTGCTCGTTCCCGAGCCGTCAACGAGGTCCAGCGATGTTCCGCGCCACGCCCGAAAGTCCGAGAATGTTCGAGAGCGACTTCATCGACGCGTTCTCGCGCATCCCGTGGTACGCCGTCCCCATCATCTATGTGCCGTTCATTTGCTGGCTTTTCGGCTACGGCGTGTTCGGCTTCGGCATCAGCGTCCTCCCGGCGGTCGCCCTCTTCGCGGCCGGCTTCTTCGTCTGGACGCTCACCGAGTACTGGCTGCACCGCACGGTGTTCCACTGGACGCCCAAGACGTCGTGGGGCCCGCGGTTCCACTTCCTGATGCACGGCGTGCACCACGACTACGTGAACGACCGGCTGCGGCTCGTGATGCCCCCCGCCGCCAGCCTCGGCCTCGCGGCGGTGTTCATGCCGACGTACTGGCTCATCCTCGGCCCGCTCAGCTTCCCGTTCTTCGCTGGAAAAACCGCTGGGTACCTATCCTACGACATGATCCACTACTTCACCCACCACGGCAAGGTGAAGTCCACCTGGATGAAGCGCCTGCGCGCGCACCACATGAACCACCACCACAACAAGGAGGGGCGCAAGTACGGCGTGTCCTCCACGTTCTGGGACCACGTGTTCCGCACGTACTAGTCTGGGGTCCAACCGCCGACCTGCCACAGCGGCCCCCGGCCACGGCCCAGCCCGCCCGAAGACCGCCGGATCTGGGCCTGGACGTAGGCGATGCCAGTGTCGCACGCCGCGATCAACCCCTCCCCCTTCGCGAGGCCCGCCGCGATCGCGGACGCGAGCGTACAGCCGGTCCCGTGCGTGTGCAGAGACGGCACCCGAGCGTGCTCCCACCGCGCGAGCTCCCGCCCCGTCCCGTCCACCAGCAGGTCGACCAGCCAGTCGCCCTCGCCATGCCCGCCCTTCACGAGCCGCACCCCGCCCGGGAACGCCCACGCCTCGTCCAGGTTCGGCGTCACCAAGGTCGCCCGCTGCGCGAGCCGCTGCAGCGCCTCCAGCGTGTCCGCGTCCTGCAACGTGCGCCCGCCCTTGGCCGTACCGACGGGGTCCACCACGAGCGCGCCAGGCCACCCCTGGAGCGCGCGCTCGACGGCGCGTACGTTGCCCGGCGTCCCGAGCATCCCGAGCTTGACTACGTCCACTGGCATGTCGTCGAGCACCGCGCGGACCTGGGCCTCGAGCCAGCCCGGCTCGACCTGCATCACGGCGAGCACCCCGAGCGTGTTCTGCACCGTCAGCGCCGCGACCGCCGCCATCCCGTAGCAGCCCATCGCCTGCACGGCCTTGAGATCCGCCTGCACGCCCGCCCCGCCCGACGGATCCGATCCTCCGATGACCATCACGGTGTGCGGGCGACTCATCCGTGGACCTCGCGTCGAGCCTATCGCTCCGCGCGGCCACCAGCCGAAGCGCGACAGCGCGCCGAGCGTACGATAGCGGCCCGGGGTGAGCTCCCCAACCGCCGCTGAACCGAGCCGCAAGGACGCCGCGACGATCCACCGCACGATGCCCGGCTGTGGGCTCGCGGTCTACGCCGGCGTGTTGCTCGCCATCATGACGCTGGGCCTCACCGCGATGCTCTTGTCGGGCCTGACCATCGTGTCGTCGAGCAACGCGGCGCGACCGACGCGGCTCATGTACGGCGGGGACGTCGAGCCCTACTTGCTCAACGGGCTGCACACCGCGGGGCTCTTGGAGCGGGGCCAGGTGCCGGACGCGTTCCACGCCGAGGATTGGACGGGCATGGCGGTCTGCGCGCTCACGTCCACCACCGTGCTCCGGCTCGGCCCGGAGGGGGCGTACACGCTGCCGATCGTGGACTCCAGCGCCAAGGAGGTCCCCGGCGGCGTGCAGATCGACGGGCCTTGGACGCCGACGGCGACGGGGATCGACGGCCGCCCGCAGTCGGGCGCCCCGGGCTCCATCACCTGCGCGTTCGAGCCAAACGACGGCGGGGACCGCTTCGTCACCATGGTGAACGGCGCCAAGAAGGCGTCCAAGGCCAACTGACGTCGCGTCGCCCCGTCACCTGATCGTCGCGGGCGCCCGGCTTTCTTGATAGAACCCCGGCCTGGAGTTCCACCATGGCGTCAGCAAGCTTCTCCTCGGTCGTCGAGATGTTCCACCACCGGTGCCGCTCCACGCCGGACGCCGACGCCATGTACTACAAGGTCGGCGCCGACTGGAAGACGATGGACTGGAAGACGGCCGGTCGCCGCTCCCGGAACATCGCCTGCGGGCTGCGCGGTCGCGGGATTCAGACCGAGGAGCGCTGCGCGATCCTGTCGGCGACGCGGGTGGAGTGGGTGCTCTGCGACATGGGCATCCTCGCGGCGGCCGCTGCGACTACGACGATCTACCCGTCGAACAAGCCCGACGAGTGCGAGTTCATCCTCAACGACTCGGGCACTCGCCTCGTGTTCGCCGAGAACAAGAAGCAGGCCGACAAGATCCTCGCGATCCGCGACAAGTGCCCCGCGGTGGTCAACATCGTGATCATCGACGGCGCGGGCTCGGAGGACGGCTTCGTCGTCACGTTGGCGGCGCTCGAGGCCGAGGGCGAGGCGTGGGACAAGGCGAACCCTGGGCAGTACGACCTGATCACCGGCGCGATCCGCTCCGAGAGCCTCGCGACGCTGATGTACACGTCCGGCACGACGGGCAACCCGAAGGGCGTGATGCTCGACCACGACTGCTGGGTGTACGAGGGCGAAGCCATCGACACGATGGGCATCCTCACCCCGTCGGACAAGCAGTTCCTGTTCCTGCCGCTCGCGCACAGCTTCGCGAAGGTGCTCGAGATCGCGTTCATCCGCGTCGGCACGCCGACCGCGATCGACGGCGACATCGACGCGCTCGGCGCGAACCTGCTTTCGGTCCAGCCCACGGTGATGGGCGCGGTCCCGCGCGTCTACGAGAAGCTCTACAACAAGATCATCACCGGGGCCAAGGCGGGCGGCGGGCTCAAGTACGCCATCTTCCAGTGGGCGCTGGGCGTCGGCCGGCAGGTGTCCAAGGTTCGCCAGAAGGGCGACGAGCCCTCCGGCTTCCTGTCGCTGAAGTACTCGATCGCCGACACGCTGGTGTTCTCCAACATCAAGGCGAAGGTCGGCGGCCGGGCGCGGTTCTTCATCTCCGGCGGCGCCCCGCTCTCCCGTGAGATCGGCGAGTTCTTCCACGCGATCGACGTGCTGATCCTCGAAGGCTACGGCCTCACCGAGACAAGCGCCGGGGCGTTCTTCAACCGGCCGGACAGCTACCGGTTCGGCACCGTCGGGCGGGCGTTCCCGGGGTCCGAGGTTAAGATCGCTGGCGACGGCGAGATCCTGATCCGCGGCCGGCACGTGCTCCAGGGGTACTACAACCTGCCCGAGGCGACCGCCGAGGCGCTCGAGGCCGACGGCTGGTTCCACACCGGCGACATCGGGGAGCTCGACGGCGACGGCTTCCTGAAGATCACCGACCGCAAGAAGGACCTGATCAAGACCAGCGGCGGCAAGTACGTGGCCCCGCAGGAGATCGAGAACCGGCTCAAGGCGCGCAGCACCCTGATCTCCCAGGCGCTCGTGCACGGCGACAACCGGAACTTCTGCTCGGTGCTCATCGCGCTGTCCCCCGACAGCGCGCCGGGCTGGGCCAAGGAGAACGGCCTGGAGGGGACGGACTACACCGCCCTCACCAAGCACCCGAAGCTGCTCGAGGAGATCCAGCGCGTCGTGACCGAGATCAACGGCGAGCTGCCAAGCTACTCGACGCTCAAGAAGTTCGCGATCCTCCCGAAGGACCTGACCCAGGACGACGGGGACCTGACGCCTTCGCTCAAGGTCAAGCGCAAGCAGGTGACCGCCAAGTACAAAGACGTGCTCGACGGGTTCTACGCCGGCGCGTCTGCGAGCCTGTAGACCACGTTGTCGTCCCGGATCCCTGGGTTCTTCAAGCTCACGCCCGCCGCGCGCAGGACGGCGGCGTTGGCCGCCGTGGGCGCTGCCGAGAGGCCAGGCGCCTGGGAGGGGCTCGACCTGGGCGTCGCGGACGCGATGATCGAGAACGTCGTCGGGGTGTTCGGCTTGCCGAACGGCATCGCCGTAAACCTGCTGCTGAACGACCAGGACCGGCTCGTGCCGATGGTGGTGGAGGAGCCCAGCGTCGTCGCGGCCGTGTCCAACATGGCCCGCCTGACGCGCGCTGCGGGCGGCCTGCACGCCGAGTGCGACCCGAGCGTGATGATCGGGCAGGTCCAGGTCTCGAACCCGACGATGGGCGCGGCCGCGCGGCTTCGGGAGGCCCTGCCGATGCTGTCGGCCATCGCCGAGACGGTGCACCCACAGCTCGTGGCGTTCGGCGGGGGGCTGCGGGGCATGGAGGTGCGCGAGCTGCGCTACGACGAGCCGGGGGAGGAGCCCGAGGACATCGTCGTGCTGCACTTCTTCCTCGACTGCGCGGACGCGATGGGCGCAAACATGGTGAACACGATCGCCGAGCGGCTGATGCCCGAGGTCGTCGCGATCACCGGGGGCCGCGCCGGGCTGCGGATCCTCTCGAACCTCGCCGACCGGCGCGTGGTCCGCGTGCGGGTCACCATCCCGTTCGCGCAATTGGACGAGCCGGACGTGCCGGGCGCCGAAGTCGCCGCGGGGATCGCCGCGGCGTGGCGATTCGCCTGGGTCGACCCCTACCGCGCTGCCACGCACAACAAGGGCATCATGAACGGCATCGACGCCGTCGCGATCGCAACCGGCAACGACTGGCGGGCGATCGAAGCCGGCGCCCACGCTTGGGCGGCGCGGGACGGCCAATACCGGCCGCTCTCGACGTGGAAGGTGCGCGACGGCGCGCTCGTCGGCACGCTCGAGCTGCCGATGCAGGTCGGCACGGTCGGCGGGCCGATCAAGGTGCACCCCACCGTCCAGCAGAACCACGCGGTGGCGCAGGTGCGGGGCGCGCGGGACCTCGCGATGTTGCACGCCGCCGTGGGGCTCGTACAGAACCTCGGCGCGCTCAGGGCGCTCGCGCGCGAGGGCATCCAGCAGGGCCACATGCGCATGCACGCGCGTACGGTCGCGCTCGAGGCCGGCGCGTCAGGCGAAGCGATCGGCCGCGTGGTCGCCGGCCTGGTCGCGAGCGGCGTGTACACGGTGGACGCCGCGAAGGCGATCCTGGGGCGGTAGGGGCTGACGGCGCCGGCGCCGCCTGGCTGTTCCGGGGAGCCGGAGATTGACGCGTCGAGCGTCCCTCTACCCGACCACCCAGGTCTCACGCCCGGTGAGCAACGCCTGCATGTCGCCCGGTCCCTTGTCCATGATGACGTCCTGGACCTGCTGGTTCATCTGCGCGTCGAAGGTCGGCCGCTCCTTGCGGTGCAGCACGCCCATCGGCACCGGGAACTCGGGGTAGTCCATCCGCGCGAGGATGGCGCCGAGGCCGGGATCCGTCTCGTCGTGAACCAGGCAGTCGTCTGCGCTCAGCCCATCGCCGAGCTCGATGACCTCGGGGCGGAGGCCGTTGAGCTTGATGCCCTTCTTGCCGCCCGCGAACAGCATCGGCTTGCCGTGCTCGAGGAACAAGCAGCGCTCGTCGCGCACGGACTTCTCGGACAGCTGGTCCCAGGCGCCGTCGTTGAAGATGTTGCAGTTCTGGTAGATCTCGACGAAGGACGTGCCCTTGTGGTGGTACGCGGCCTTGAGCACGTCGCGCTGCTGCACAGTGAACACGTCCACGGAGCGCGCCACGAAGCTGGCATCGCACCCGAGCGCGAACGCCAGGGGCATCATCGGGTGGTCGATCGACCCGAACGGGGTCGACTTCGTCTTCTTGCCGGGCTCGGACGTCGGGCTGTACTGCCCCTTCGTGAGCCCGTAGATGCGGTTGTTGATGAGCAGCACCTGCAGGTCCACGTTGCGACGCAGCATGTGCGCCGTGTGGTTTCCGCCGATGGAGAGCGCGTCGCCGTCGCCCGTGACCACCCACACCGAGAGCTCGGGGCGAGCGGTCTTCAGCCCGGTGGCGATCGTCGGCGCCCGGCCGTGGATCGTGTGGAAGCCGTAGCTGGACACGTAGTACGGGAACCGCGACGAGCAGCCGATCCCCGACACCACCACCAGGTTCTCACGCGGGATCTGGAGCTCCGCGAACACCGTCTGCGCCTGGGCGAGGATGGCGTAGTCGCCACACCCCGGGCACCACCGGATGATCTGGTCGCTCATGTAGTCCTTCTTCGTGAGAAGGGCCTTCGGCTCGCTGGTCATGCGTCGCTCCGCGTCGAGTGGGTAAGGATGGTGCGGTAGATGTCGCTCACCTTGAAGGCCTGCCCCTGGACCTTGGTGACCGGGATGCAGTCCACGAGCGTCTCAGCGCGCAAGATGCGGCAGAGCTGGCCCATGTTCATCTCCGGCACGAGCACCGTCTTGAACGAGCGCAGCACGCTCGCCAGGTTCTTCGGCAGCGGGTTCATCCAGCGCATGTGGGTGTACGCCACCTTGTGACCGCGCGAGCGCGCGAGCTCGACGCCGCTGCGGATCGCGCCGGCCGTGGAGCCCCAGCCGATCAGCAGCATCTCACCGGGGTCGCCCGTCACCTCGAGATCAGGCACCGCGATCGCGGCGATCTTCTCCGCCCGGATGTGGACCATGCGCTCGTGGTTCAACGGGTCGTACGACACGTTGCCCGTGTGCTCGGCCTTCTCGATCCCGCCGATGCGGTGCTCGAGGCCCGGGGTCCCGGGCTTGACCCAGCGACGAGCGAGCGTCGTCGGGTCGCGCTCGTACGCGCGGTACCCGACGGGGTCCGTCCGGAAGTTCACCGCAAAGTCGGGGATCGCGTTGATGTCCGGCACCTTCCACGGCTCAGAGCCGTTGGCCAAGTAGCCGTCCGTCAGCACGATCACGGGGCACATGTGCGTCACGGCCGCGCGGCACGCCTCGAC
>CALQBK020000034.1 GCA_943328795.2 Bifidobacterium breve | reverse complement strand
TCCTCCCGGTGCGCGACACGCCGCTCGGCTCGGACTGGCCGCGCTACCTCGGGAACGCCGTTGCGATCGGGACCCGGCAGTGGGACGACTACCAGGCCTGGCGCGCCCCGCTGCACGCGCTGGTGTGCCTCGCGATGACGCGGTTTGGGTACCTGCTCGAGGCGAGCCAAGCGGTGAGCATGGCCTCGGTCGGCGTCGTGGTGCTGGCCTCCGCGGCGCTGGGGCGACGGGCGCTCGGGCGCGGCGGGGGCGTGCTGGTCGCCGTGTTGCTCGCCGGCTGGCCCGATCTCGCGCTGCAGGGGCGGATGAGCACGCCGTACCCGCTGCTGGCGGCGCTGGTGGCCACCGCGCTGCTCGCGGCGGACGCCGGCACGATTCACCGCCGCAGTGGGGCGCTGGCAGCCGTGATCCTCGCGGCGTCCGCGGGGGCGCTGGGGCTCGCGGGCGCGACCGACGCGCGGGGGCTGGCGCTCTGCGGCGCCGCGTTCGCCGGGACGGCGGTGGCGTCCGTCACCGCCACGCGCCTGGCCCCCGGGCGAGCCCGGCGAGCGCTCGTCGTTTGCGCCGGGCTCGCCGCGGCCGCCTGCGGCGCGCTGGCGCTGCGTGCGGCGATCACGTCGCAGCTGCCCGTCCCCTTCTTCTCGCTCGGGCAGCAGGTCGCGCTGCAGCGTGACCTCCACGCGCGCGAGGGACACGTCCCCGGGTGCTTCGACCACCACGGCGCCGCCGTGCAGCTCGGCGAGCTGTGGAGCGCCTGCGCCCGGCGCACGGGCGTGATGAACCTGCTCCGGCTCGCCCCGATGTCCCCGCTCCCGGCCCTCGGCGCGCTTGGGGTCGCGCTGCTCGGCCTTCGCTGGCGGCTCGCCGCGCCCGTCTGCATGCTGCTCGCGCTCGTCCCCGGGGCGCTGCTCGTCGGGATGGAGCACCGGTACCTGCTCCCGGTCGCGGGCCCCGTAGCCGTGCTCTTCGCCAGCGGCGCGCTCCGCGTCGGGGGCTGGCTCGACCGTGTGACGGACAAGCGGCGCGGGACCTGGGCCGCCGGGCTCGCGCTCGCCGCGCTGTTCGCCGCAGGGTGGCGGGTACACGCCGACACCCTGCTCGCCCGGGCGACCCGGGAGGACCCGGCCCACCGCCACCTCCGGATCGACACCCCGCCGCCCGTCACCCGCGCGCGCGCTTGGCTCCGCGCGAACGTAGACAGCGAGACGGTCGTCATCGACTGCGCCGGGCTGACCCTGCCGGTGCTGCTCTTCCCCCACCCCGTGGACGCCGCCTCGGTCAACGGGCGCTCGTCTGCGCGCTGCAAGCGCCTGCTCTCGGGCCCCGCGTCCGCCACGGCGCTCGTGCTCACGCAGGTCCCGGGGAGCAACCCGTCGTGGCGCACGGCGTTCGACGCCGGGGACGGCTTGCTCGTCGTCAGCGGCGAGTGATCAGGACGTGTCGCCCATCGTCTGCACCGGCGTGAACGTGACCGGGATCGTCAAGCTCGACGGGTCGCCGTCCGTGGACACCGTGACGTCGGTGCTGACCTGCGAGTCGCGCTCGCCGGGCGCGTAGCCGCACACGGCGATGTTCAGCACGTAGGTGGAGTTCGGGGCCACGACGCCCATCTCCCCGGGCAGCAGGTCGTGCGAGTAGCCTTGGACGCACAGGTAGGTGTCGTCGAAGTCCGCGAGGGCCAAGAGCGCGTCGGTGGAGCCGGTGTTCGTGAGCGACACGGCGATGGGCGCGTACCCGTCGTCCGGCATCTCCACGGCGAAGTCGACCTCGCCGAACGCGACGGGGTCGGGCGAGATCGTGAACGTGAGTGAGTCAGCGCCACAGGCGGCGAGCAGGAGCAGGATCAAAGGACACCTCCACAGTTCACGTATTCGTTTGGGTCGTGGGCGCAGAACATCCGGACGCCCCCGCCGCGGTGCAAGTCGGCCAGCCGGGCCTGGTTGTGGTGGCGCGCCGCGCCATCCATCTGGAACACGCGCTGCATGCCCTCCAGCAGCGCGGGGGCTCGCTTGCCCTCCACCTCGTCGTGGTGGAAGTAGCTGTCGCCAGCGTGGAGCAGCCAGCCGCGTTCGTCCTGGACTGCGACGCCGCAGTGCCCGCGCGTGTGCCCGACCAGCGGCACGAGCAGCACCTCGTCGGAGAGCCCCTGCATGCCGCGCACGGCGGAGAACCCGTTCCAGGTCTCGCCGCGCTCGACGTACAGCGACCAGCGGGGGAACGTGTCGACGTGCTCCGGGCGGTACCGCGCCTTCTCGAACAGCGACGAGCGCAGCACGGCCGCTTCGTGCTCGGCCATCATCACGTGAGCGCGGGCGTTCGGAAAGTCCGCGAGGCCGCCCGCGTGGTCGAGGTCCAGGTGGGTGAGCACGACGTGGCGCACGTCCTCGACGGCGAACCCGAGCCGCTTGACCTGCGTGGCGGCGGCCTCGGCGACCGACAAGCGCGGGCGCGACAGCGCGAGGAAGCCGCGCCCGAGGCGCTCGGCGGGCGACGCGATGTCGGCGAGCCCGAGCCCGCTGTCGACCAGCACGAGGCCCCCAGGGGCCTCGATCAAGAGCACGTGGCACACCATCGCGGCGTGTCCTGCGTACCCGAGCGCGCGGCCGGCGCGGGGGCACATCGTCGCGCAGTTGAGGTGGTGGACCTTCACGCTGCTGGCCTAATCCGGCGACCCCGACGAAGCGGCGCCGAGCCACGCTGCGGCCTCCAGCGCCGACCGGTACACCACCTCGGGCCGGTGGCGCAGGACGTCCTCGAACGTCGACCGGGGCTCCCCGCGGCGGAGCTGCCAGAGCTCGAGCGTGATGCGGCGCTCCAGCACCTCCGCGAGCCGCGGGCTGGACCCGCCGGCCGCCAGCGGGACCACCCCCGAGAACGCCCAGCCCCCGTGCACCTGGTACGCCCGCCCGACGAACCGCGCCGGCATCCCCGCGAGCGCGCTCGCAGGCGGCCGCAGCTTCGGGATCACCGGCAGCAGGCACTCGCCGTCGGCCCACGCCGCAACGGGCGCGTCGTCCACCACGCGCACGGCCTGCACCAGCGCACGGTCCTCCTCGTCGTCCATCCACCCCTCGACCGGCCGGGTGCCCTCGATCCCGCAGTTGACGAAGGCCAGCGCGGCGATCGCGCCCGGCGGCGGACGCGCAGGCATCCCGGGGGCGCCCACCACGCGCTCGAGCAGCATGACGGCCTCCGGGACGGCATCTTCGACGATGTCGCAGAGCACCTCGTCCGGCACCGTGGCGTCCGCGAGCCGGCCGGGCCGCGTGTCGTGGTGCCGGGGTCCGTTCACGCCGAGCCGCGTCGCGAGCGTCGCCAGGTCCGCGTCGTCCCACGACCGAAGGCCGCCGAGCACGTCCTGGACGACGTCGTGGAACGCCCGCTCGACGCCCGCCCACGTCGCCTCGTCCCCGACGAACCCGGCGTAGCGGCACGCGTGGGCGTAGTTTCCCGGCGTGAACAGCGCCTCGTCCTGCGCGTGCGGGTCCCCGGCGTTGAGGATCGCAGGGATCACCTCCCGGTCGGGCGATCGCACGTTCATCCGCCGTAGCTCTCGAGCGCGGCGCGGTGGGCCTCCCGCATCGTGTCCACCAGCGTGGCCGGCGCGTCGACGCGCACCTGCGCACCAAACCCGAGCAGCCACTCCTTGAGCTCCGGCCCGCAGACTACCCGCATTCGAAGCCGAACCCCGCCGTCGGGCAGGCGCTCCATGCGCTGCGTCGGGTGCCAGAGCCGCTCGCGGATGTAGAACGCGACGTCGGGGGAGAACCGCGCGACGACGTCCTCGGGCGAGCCCCCGGTGATGCCGAAGCTGTGGGCGACGAGGTCCCGCGGGTCGTAGGTGACCGGGTAGGTGAAGGTCTCGCGGCGGAGGCGGGAGAACCGCTCGAACCGCTCGACCGCGAACGACTTGATCTTGCCCTCGTGCACGTCGCGGGCGTACAGGTACAGCCCCTGCCGGTACACCGCCAACGTCAACGGTTCGAGGCGGTAGATCTTGCCCATGCCGCGAACGCCGCGGTACTCGGCGTCGGCCGGGTTGGAGTACAAGAGCGCGCTGATCACCTCGTCCAGCAGGTCGGGGTTGCTCGAGTAGTCCTTCGCGTGCTCGCCGACCGCCATGAACTTGCGGTCGATGTTGTGGGTCAAGTCGGCGGTGGAGCGGGCGATGGCGGGCTGTAGGCGCTCGATCGCGCCCTCGAGGTCCGCCGCGAACGAGGTCCCCTCCAGGAAGGTGTAGAGCGTGCGCCCAAAATGCAGCGACAGCACCTCGGCGAGCGTGAGCTGCACGCCCGAGCGCGCGTAGGTCGGCGCGATGGAGATGACGCGCTCGTTGCCGGAGCCGACGTCCTCGATCGGCAAGCCGAGGTCGTGCAGGTCCGCCAGGTAGCGCCGGAGCGTGCGGGCATCGAGCTCGAAGCGCTCGCACAGCGTCGTGGCGTTCACCCCCCCGCGCCGGGAGACGAGCTCGATGATGCGAACGAACTTCTGCGACTTGTTGAGATCGGCGTCATGCATGGTGCAAAGAAAAATAACGAGCCGGACATTTTTTGGCACCCCCGCCAGTGAAGATGTGTATGAACGGTTGCACCCGTTCGTCCGTTCAGGTAGGCTGGTCATACGTTCAACACAGGAGCAGTCATGGATCCCCAGGTCACCCACTTCTTGTTCACTTCGCTGGTCGGCGTCGGCATCGTCAGCGTCACGATCGGCACGCTGGTCGCGCTCCCCTGGTCCCCCGCCGAGCAAGCGTCCACCGAGCGCGGGCTCGCGTACGGCGTCGCGCGCATCGCCCAGGCCGTCTCGGGCGCGCTCGGGCTGGATCGCCGGGCGGACGTGCAGCCGGGCTAGCCCCGCCGCGACGCGGACCGTTAGCCCAAAGTGTGCGCGAGGCGAAGCCGCAGCGCGCGATTTGGGCGCTCGCTTCGCCCGCCGTTAGACGCCGCGGCATGCGCATCGGCTTCTTCGGCACCCCCTCCTTCGCGCTGGCGTCCCTCCAAGCGATCCACGCGGCCGGCCACGAGATCGCGTTGGTGATTGGCCAGCCAGACAAGCCGTCCGGGCGCGGGAACGCTGTCTCCCAGCCCCCGACCATCGCCTACGCCGCCGCCAACGGCATCCCGACGCTGCAGCCGGTCAAGGTCCGGGTCCCCGAGTTCGCCGAGGCGATCGAGGCCGCCCGGCTCGACGTCGGCGTCGTCGTCGCGTACGGCCGCATCCTCACGCCGCGGGTGCTCGCGGCCCCCCGGCTCGGCTGCATCAACGTCCACGGGTCCCTGCTGCCCCGCTGGCGAGGTGCCGCGCCGATCCAGTGGGCGGTGCTGTCGGGGGACACGGAGAGCGGCGTGTGCACGATGCGCATGGAGGAGGGCCTGGACACGGGGCCGGAGCTCTTGCGCCGGGTGACCCCGATCGGCGCGCGGGAGACAGCCGGCGAGCTGTTCGAGCGCCTGGCGCCGTTGGGCGCCGAGCTGCTGGTGGAGACCCTCGCGCGGCTCGAAACGCTGACGCCGGTGCCGCAGCCGACGGAGGGCGTGACCTGGGCGCGCCCGCTCGAGAAGGCCGACGGGCACGTGGACTTCTCGCTGACCGCGACGGCCTTGGACGCGCGGATCCGGGGGCTCACGCCGTGGCCGGGCGCGTGGGCGCTGTTCCGCGGGGAGGCGCTGAAGGTGCTGGAGGCCATCCCCGCGCCGGGGGGCGACGCGCTCGCGCCGGGGGAGCTCGGACGAGGGGGGCTGGTCGGCACCGGGGAGGGAGCGCTCCAGCTGCTGAAGGTGCAGATGCCGGGGAAGAAGCCGGTGAGCGGCGCCGACTTCATGAACGGCGCGCGGGCCCTGGGCGCGATCCTCGGGTAGGCGCGGGTTGAGCGCGCGCTTCGCCCGCCTTCGCCGGACCCCCTGTGTGGGGTTAGCCGCGGGCCGAACGGAGAAGGCATGCCTACCCTCGTCGCCCCCAGCATCCTCTCGGCCGACTTCGGCCGCCTGCACGACGACATCGCCAGCATCGCGTCCGCGGACTGGATCCACGTCGACGTGATGGACGGCAAGTTCGTCCCCAACATCACGATCGGCCCGCTGATCGTCGAGGCCGCTCGCCGCGCGTCACAGGCCCTCGCAAAGCCCTTGCCCCTCGACGTCCACCTGATGATCGTCGAGCCCGACCGCTACCTCGCGGACTTCCGCAAGGCCGGCGCGGACGTGCTCACCGTGCACGCCGAGGCCTGCACCCACCTCGACCGCACCGTGCAGTACCTGCACCAGCTCGGCGCGAAGGCCGGGGTGTCGCTGAACCCGCACACGCCCGAGAACGTGCTCGACTACGTGCTCGACGAGCTCGACGTGGTGCTCTGCATGACCGTGAACCCCGGGTTTGGCGGCCAGTCGCTGATCGAGCGGGTGTTCCCGAAGATCGAGAAGATCCGCCGGGAGATCGACCGCCGCGGGCTCAAGACGCTCGTCGAGGTGGACGGCGGCGTGAAGCCGGACAACGCCCGGCGGTTCCGGGACGCAGGCGCGCACGTGATGGTCGCGGGGTCGGCGGTGTTCGGGGCGAAGGACCGCGTGGCCGCCATCGAGGCGATCCGCCAGGCGTAGCCCACCGCGGGGACGACGCCCTGCCGCGGGGGCCAGCCCAGGCCTACTCGCGCCCGCAGACCCGCCGGAAGTTGCACCACGCGCACCGCTCGGACCCCTCCGGCAGCGGCGGGAAGTCCTCCTTGCGCGCGACGTTGTTGGGCACGTCCACCAGCGCGGCGCGCATCTCGGCGACCCCCGTCGCCACGGCGTCCCGGGCGGCCTGGATCGCGGCCGGGCCCACCACGTGGCGGGTCTCCGTCCCGTGCCGCAGGTTCACGTGCATCGCGACCACCCGGTCCTCGGCTACGCCGAGCTCCTGCGTCGCGTAGAGCCCGTACACCCCGAGCTGCGCCGCGATCTCCCCGTCGTCGTGGCTGTCGCCCGTCTTCCAGTCGATGATGACGACCCCGCCGGTCCCGTCCCCGACCATCGCGTCGATCGCGAGGTACACCTCGGCGTCCCCGACCCAGAAGCGGCGCAGCTCCTCGACCTCGCGGATGCGCACGGCCGCCACCCGCAGGCGCTTGTAGATCCGGTTCTCGGCCAGGCTGCCAACCTGCCGGTCGATCTCGTCGAGCGCGGCTTGCCAGTCGGCGTCGGTCACCGGCAACGCGTAGTAGTGCTCGGCGAACCCGGTGAGCTTCGAAGGACGGGAGAGCCAACGACCCGACGCGGAGCCGGCGATGTCCGCCTGCGCGGTGCGCTTGGCGTATGCGCGCATCGCGTCCCCGGGCCAATCGACGATGGCGTAGCCGCGATCTGCATCGTCCATCGCGCGCTTCAACCCCTGCTCGGCGACCATGTGGACGATCGACCCCGTCCACATCGCGCGGGACGTGAGCTTCTTCTGCACGTACGCGAGGCGCGCCTCCTCGGGCGCGGCGGCGTCCCAGCCCCCCCACGACCCGTAGTAGTTGAACCAGTACGCGCGCCGGCAGCCGTGGAAGGCCCGGCCACGCGAGTGCGACCAGACCAGCTCGTTCTGGATGTCCATGAATCGCCCTCTCCCCGCGGCTTAACCCAGCATGCGCCGCCACAGCTGTGCGACGGCGGTTAGCGGCGTGTCCATGTGGTTCGTCCTCCTCGCCGCCTGCGCCCCCGAGTCCACGGGCCGAATCACCTACGGCTCCCGCGACGACTCTGCCGCGGACGACTCCGCCGCGGACACGTCGAGCGCCGGGCCGTGCCCCGCGGGGGCGGTCCCAGTCGGCGACCTCTGCATCGACGCGTGGGAGACGACCGTGACGGGGGACCTCGGGAACAGCGACCAGGGCGCCGCCTTCCCGGACGGGTCCACCACCGCGACGTCGACTGCGGTGCCGGGCGTCATCCCGACGATCCACGTCACCTGGTACCAGGCCTACGCGACGTGCGCGGCGAGCGGGCGGCACCTGTGCACCGTGGACGAGTGGCAAGCTGCGTGTGGCTCGAGCACCTGGCCCTGGGGGGACTCACCCAACGCCTCCGAGGTGTGCGCGGTGGCCAACGCGGACGGGACGACAAGGTGGACGGACACCCAGCCGACGGGCTCGTTGCCGTCGTGCGTGAGCCCCGAGGGGGTCTACGACCAGGTCGGGAACGCGTGGGAGTGGGCGGACCCGGGCGTCACCGGCGACGACGGCCTGCCGATCACCGCGAAGCTCGGCGGGGCTTGGTACGCCGGGGCCGGCGACGCGGCGTGCGGGATCCGCGCGCACGACGAGCACCCTCCGACGTTCGACGGGACGATCGGCTTCCGCTGCTGCTCCCAGCCGTAGGCGCTACGCCCGCCCCTCGTCCCGGCGCCGCAGCGCCTCCAGCAGCAAGAACTCCGACGAACGCCCCAAGTTGGCCTTGCCGTCGTCCACGAACCGGGCCTCGAAGCGCCCCTCGTCGAGCGCGACCATCGCGTAGAAGGCGTCCTCGGCGATCCGCGTGCCGTACTGCGCCGCGACGATCCGGCCGTCTCGCACTTGCACCATCCCGCTCTCGATCGCGCCCTGGATCCGGACGCGCGCGGTGCGGCCGCCGAGCGTGAGCGTCTGCAGCAGCTCGTGCAGCGGCAGGTCCGCGAGCCGCCCGCCGATCGCCTCGTCGTCGCTCGCGCGGCGGCCAATCGCGCGACGCACGCGGGCGACGATGACGTCGACGTTCGTCGGCAGCTCGATCACGTCCTCGGCCCCGAGCTCGAGCGCGCGGGTGACGTCCTGGGGATCGGCGTGCTCGGCCGTGAGCAGCACGGGGATGCCCCGCGTCGCGACGCCCCGGCGCATCTCGACGATGAGCGAGCTGCCGTCCCGGCGCGCCATCCGCAAGCCCGCGAGCACAGCGGCGGGGTGCAGCGACTTCGACAACGCGAGCGCGTCCTCGCCGTCCGCCGCGATGGAGACCTCGAACCCGGCGCGCGCCAGGCGGTCCGCCACGGCTGTCACCAGCGCGTCGTCCGGCCCTGCGAGCACGATGCTCTGGCTCGCGCCTTCGCCGGCTGCGACGTGGTGGCGCAGGCCCTTCTTGCGCCAGACGCCCGCGAGCGCCTTGAGCGTCGCGCCGTCGTGCCGGGCGGCCTCGGGGCCGAGCGCCTCGACGGGGTCTTGCCCCTCCTTGATGGTCGTGCGGGCCACAGCACGGGCGGTGTACAGCACCTCCACCTCGGCGCTCGGGCCGGGCCCTTGCTCGCCTGAGACCCGCCGCTCGAGCGCCTCGTAGAGGCCAGGCAGGTCCCACGGGGGCTCGAACGGCGCGAGCAACGCGACGGGGACCGCAAAACGCCGCCCGTCCAAGTTCAGGCCATCGAGGAAGGAGAGCGAGAGCTCGTCGAGGTCTGCGAACAGCGCGGCGACTGTCACCGCGTCGCGCAGCTCGGACGCGAGCCCAAGCTCGCTGGCGAGCTCCCGGGCGAGCCGCACGGTCCGACGGACGCGGTCCCGCGCGTCTTGCGGCGCGTCGCGGCGCGAGAGCAGCAGGAACTCGGCGATCCCGAGCAAGAAGTCGCGGGCCTGGCCGAACGACACGGTGGACTGCCGCGCCGGGCCGAAGCCCTCGACCTGGGCGATCTGCAAGTTGGGCCGGAGGCGCCGCCACGCCGGGAGGTACGGGTCCACCTCGTGTGCGACCGCCCGCCGGTAGAAGATCCGCGCGACCTGGTTCGCCTCCACGAACGCGGACACCTGGTCCGGGTCCGAGACGACCTCGACGCTGCTCTGCTCGCTGGCCTCGAGCGCGCGCAGCGCCCCCGCCCGCACGGGGTCCGGCTCGAAGACCAGCGTCGCGCCCTGCGGACCGGGGGCGGAGAGGTCGGCGAGGCCCTCTCGCGTCGTCGCAGGGAGGTCCGTAGCCGGCAGGAGCCGCTCGACCAAGGCCCGCAGCGGCCCGCGCGGGGCGACGAACAGCCGGAGCCGAGCCGCCCGGGCGGCCGTTTGCACGACGCGGAGCGACGGGATGTCCGTCGGGTCGGCCACCATCACCGACAGCACCTTCTTCTCGACGTCGAACGACGCGGGCACCATCAGGCGATCCCGGATGAGCCCGGGCGGGATCATCCCGAGCACGTCGGCCGGGATGGCCATCTTCTCGAGCCGCTCCGGCGGCACCATGTTGAGCCGAAACTGGTGCGCCAGCGCGCGCGCCAGCCCAGCATCATCGATCAGGCCAAGGTCGATCGCGACCTCGCCGAACCGCGCGCGGCGGCTGTCCCGCAGCCGGTCGAGCACGCGCTCCACGTCGGCCGGCTGCAAGAGCCCCAGCGCGATGCACACGCCACCCAGCGGCTGGTGGCTCAACGCTCACCGCCGCGCGTCGCGTGGGGGGGGCTCGAGGGGGCAATGGCGCTCACACGCGGAGGATATCCCGGGAGCGGCCGATCCCTACATGTCCTCGTCTTCGTCCCCGCCGCCCATGTCGTCGAAGAAGCCGTCCGGATCGTCCTCCTCGTCCTCGTCCTCCGCGTCCTCGTCGTCCTTCGTGGTCCACTCCACGTCGCACACCTTCTCGATGAGCGCGAGGATGTCCTCCGCGGTGAACTCCATGTCCTCCGACGACTCGAAGTGCTCTTCCAAGAGCTCGAGCAACGACGCCTCCAGCTCCCCAGACGTCTCCATCTTCAGAACGATGTCGTCCGCGTCGTCGAGCTTCAGGTCCTCGGCGGCCGAGCCGAGCAGGTCGACGACGAACGCCGCTACGGCCTCGGCGTCAGGCGTCCCGTTCTGGCTCTCGAGGTACTCGTCCAGCTGCTCCACGACGGTGTCGCGGAGCTCGTGGGGAAGTTGCATCATGTCTGCGGTCTCCAGTGGCCGCGCGTATAGCGAAGGTCACGCCGCGGATCAAGGGCTTGTTTTTTATCCTTCGGGGGACGCGAGCTCCACCAGGGCCGGGCTGGCCCGCCGCAGCATCGCGAGGACCATCGGGTTCTCCACAAAACGCGTCCAGGGCCCGAGGATCGCGCTCGCCTCGGCCGCGGTGACCAGGCCCTCCCCCGCGGCGCAGCGCACCAGGTCCGCCTCGAACACGAGCAGCCCGACGAGCGCCCCGAGGCTCCCGACGGACGCGACGCGCTTCCCGAGCAGCGCTTGCCCGAGCAGCAGGTGCAGGTAGCTCCGCGCGTCCGGGGCCAACGAGCGGCGCTCGCCATCGGCGACGACGATGCGCTGGACGTCGCGCACCAGCGGTCGCTGCCAGTCCTCGGTCGTAGCCGACTCCTGCGCGATCGCGGCGTCGATCACCATGCGCATCGCTGCGCGGACGGCGGACGCTGCGAGCTTGGGGCGCCCGGCCGGCAGCGGACGCCCGATCGCCTCGACCGCCGACGCAAAAAAGCCTCGCGCCGATGCCTCTGGCTCCTGGGCGGACGCGTCGATCGCGGCCCAGCGCCGCAGGAGCGCGGCTTCGAGCCGCATCCAGTCGTCCAGCCCGACGCCGGCGCCGGGCACGATCGCGACAGCATCGGGCGCGAACACCGGAGCGGGCCCCAGGCGGGGGAGCAGCGCCACCGCGTCGAGCTGCTCGGCGAGCGGCTGTCCATCGACGCTGGACCGGTGGAGCCCCGCGCACTCGGGCCGCACGACCAGCACCTCGCCGTTGGCGTCCTGCACGCGTCGAAACGGGAACTCCTGGCAGAAACCGGGCTTCGCGGACGCCCCGAGCGCGGCGTGGATCCCGCAGAGGTTGTCAGGCCGCAAGAAGACGCAGGCGCCATCTCGGTGCCGCAAGAACCAGCCCGGCTCCCCGCCGGGGCCGACCTCGCGCACCACCCAGTCCTCCTGGCCAGCGAGCTGAGCGGCGCCGGAGGCGCGGAGGCGTTCGACGACGTCAGGCTCGACGGGACCGAGTCGAAAATCGCGGCAGCAGGAGCCGCAGCTGTGGCAAGACCAGCGGGCGCCGGGGAGCGTTTGCACACGGCTCCTTATCGCAGGACGCGCCCCCTCGTCGCAACCGGGCTGTGCCGGCCGCGAGCCAAGAGGATACTGCGTGGCCGCCCCGGAGTGGTCATGATCGCTGACTTGCTGAGCTGGAAGCCGTTGGAAGCGGGACGCCCCGCCACGCCGCTCTCCCTCACGGCCGACGAAGGAACGTGGATCAAGCTCGCGGACTTCAAGACGCACCTGAACGTGGTGCTGATTTTCTTCCGCCGCATGGATGACAACGCCACCGAGGCGTTCTTGAAGGCCATGCAGCAGAACCAAGCCCGCTTCGAGGCGCTCGAGTGCGGGATCTTCGGCGTGCACACCGCGCGCACCGACAAGCTGCGGGACTTCCGCTCCCGCCTCGGGATCCAGTTCTTCCTGCTGTACGACCCGATGGCCTTCGCGGCGCGCGGCTTTCGTGCGTCCAGCCGGGTGCGGCCGATCTGCAAGGACACCACCGTGGTGATCGGCAAAGACGGCAACGTGCTGTTCTCGCAGCGGGGGTACCCGGACGTCGAGGAGCTGCTGGCCGTCGTGGCTCGCGCCGACGGCAAGGACATCCCGCCGCCACCCGTGGTCGCGGCGCACCACACGTCGACCTCCACGCTGCGCGACCCGGGGCGGGGCCCGGCAGCGGTGCGCGACGTCGAGTCTGCCGAGGCGATCCGGCTCCTCCAGGAGAAAGACAGCCCGTTCATCTTGGTCGACGTGCGCACCAAGGCCGAGTGGGAGCGCGAGCACTCGCCGCTCGCACAGCTCATCCCCGTCGACGAGCTGCCGCACCGCTACGCGGAGCTCAAGCAGACCACGCACGTGATCTTCGTCTGCCAGGGCGGGGGGCGCAGCGCCGCCGCCGCCGAGTTCATGACGAGCATCGGCGCGTCGGACATCTGCAACGTCCTTGGCGGGATGAGCGAGTGGTCCGGGCCGAAAGTGAGCGGCGCTTGATCCCGTTCGCGCCCATTTGGGCTCGCGCGCGTTGCGTCGGCACGCCCGTCACTGCTACGTTGCGGGCGTGACCATGGACGCCAAACGCCCCACCGTGTGCCCGTTCTGCAAGGGCGGGGTCCCCGCTGACCTCTTGCAGTTCGGGGGGAACTGCCCCCGCTGCCTGCTCGAGATCCCCGGTGAAGAAGCGCCGACGGACCCGGGCGCCGTGGCGCGGCAGAAAGCGGCGGCCGACGCCGCGGTGAAGGCGAAGTCCGACCGGAAGCGCAACGCCATCTACGGGGTGCTCGCCGCGTTCGCGGTTGCCGCTGTAGGCGCCGTCGTCGTGGTCCAGGCGCAGCAGGAAAAGGCCGCGCGCACCTACGAGATGCCGGACGACCTGTACCTGCCGCCGCTGCAAGAGGCCGCCGCGCGCCCGGCGCCCGACGCGCCCGGGGTCGCGACGGCGTCGGCCACCCCCAGCGCTCCAAACGGCCGGGGCCACGACACGCCGCGGAGCCTGACCGCGCTCAACGCAGCGCCGAACCTCGGGGACCCAAACATCGCAGCGGCGCTCGCGGCCGGCACGCCTCCGCCGTCGGGCTCCCAGCAGCCGATCTCGTCCGGGCCGCGCGGCTCCACCGCGAACGCGACGATCGACGCGCCGCTCGCGATGAGCACGGGCGGGCAGAGCAACACCGTGGCGATGGACGCGACGCCGATCACGGTCAGCGCCGGCGACAAGCCGCTCTCCGACGAGAGCGAAGTGTTCGCGATGATCAAGCAGATCATGGGGCGGTACAACCCGCAGATCCAGAACTGCTACAACAGCCGGCTCAAGCAGGTCCCGGATCTCGCGGGCGGCTGGAAGCTCTCGTTCGCGGTGCAGAAGGACGGCAGCGTGAAGGGCGTGTCGGTAGACCCCGTGGGGAGCCACGACACGCTGCTCGAGGCGTGCATGGCAAAGACCGTCGCGGCCTGGCACTTCGGCCGGATCACCTACGAGCAGCCGGTCACGAAGACCATCCGCTTCGGCTCGAACGGCTGGTGAGCCAGGGCTGACCCGGCAGCGACCGCGCTGCCGGGCCAGCGCCCCTACGCGGGCTTCACGACCAGGTTGACGAGCTTGCCGGGGACGACGATCTCCTTCACGATCACCATCCCCTCCAGGTGCTTCGCCACGTTGTCGACGGCCTTCGCCGCCACCAGCATCTCGGCCGCGGGCAACGTCGGCGACGCCTTGAAGGTCCCGCGCAGCTTGCCAGCGACCTGCACGGCGATGTCCACCTCGTTGACCACCAACGCCGCGGGGTCCCACTTCGGCCAGCGCTCGCCGTAGATCGACGTCTCGTGCCCGAGCTTGCTCCACAGCTCCTCGGCGACGTGGGGTGCCCAGGGGTGGAGCACCTTCAGGAACGCCTCGGCCGACTCGCGCGTCAGCGGCTCGCCCTTGCAGGTGTTCACGAGCTCCATCATCTTCGCGATGGGCGTGTTGAACCGCAGCGCCTCGATGCCCTCCGTCGCCTCCTTGATGACGACTTGCAGCGCGCGCTTCACCTCGGGCGAGTCCGAGGTCCCGATGCGCAGCTCGCCCTCGTCCGTGACGATCAGCCGCCACGCGCGCTCCAGGAAGCGATACACGCCTTGAACGCCGGCAGTCTGCCAGGGCTTCACCTGCTCCAGCGGCCCCATGAACATCTCGTAGAGCCGCAGCGCGTCGGCGCCGAACTGGTCGACGACGTCGTTGGGGTTCACGACGTTCATCTTGGTCTTGGACATCTTCTCGATCTGCGTCTTGACCGGCCGGCCGCCTTCGCGGGTCACCCAGGTCCCGTCCCCGGCGTCCTCGACGTCCGACGGGTGGTAGAACTTCCCGGCGGCGTCCTCGTAGCTGTACGCGAGGATCATCCCCTGGTTGAACAGCTTCGTGAACGGCTCCTTGGTGTGCACCATGCCGCAGTCGTAGAGCACCTTGTGCCAGAAACGGGCGTACAACAGGTGCAGCACCGCGTGCTCGACGCCGCCGATGTACAGGTCGACGGGCCCCCACAGCTTCTCCTTCTCGGGGGAGAACGGCTGGTCGGGGTTGTGGGCGTCCATGTAGCGGAGCCAGTACCAGCACGAGCCGGCCCACTGCGGCATCGTGTTCAGCTCGCGCTTCGCAGGCTGGCCCTCGAACGTGGTGTTCACCCAGTCGGTGGCGCGGCCGAGCGGGGGCTCGCCGGTCGAGGTGGGGCGGAAGTCGTCCAGCGGCGGGAGCTCGACCGGGAGGTCGGTGACCACGTGGATGCCGCCGTCCTCGGTGTGCACGACGGGGAACGGCTCACCCCAGTAGCGCTGCCGGGAGAACAGCCAGTCGCGCAGCTTGTAGCGGACGATCCCGCGCCCGTGGTCGTTGGCCTCGAGCCACTCGATCATCCTCCGGGTCGCGTCAGCGGTCTTCAATCCGTCCAGGATGCCCGAGTTGACGGCGACACCCTCGTCCGAGTACGGCAACCCCGCGAGATCCAGCCCATCTGAGGTCGTCGGATCTGCTGGATTTTGAGGGGCGACGACGCGGCGGATCGCGATGCCGTGCTTCTGGGCGAAGGCAAAGTCCCGCTCGTCATGCCCGGGCACCGCCATGATCGCGCCGGTCCCGTACGTGCCGAGCACGTAGTCGGCGACGTAGACCGGGACGTGCTCGCCGGTCACCGGGTTCGTCGCGTACGAGCCGGTGAACACGCCGGTCTTCTGCTTCTCGGCGACCTTGCGGTCCAGGTCCGAGCGGTTCTTGGCCGCGGCGACGTACGCCGCGACCTCGGCCGCGCCGGGCCCGGTCGTGAGCGCCGGGACCAGCGAATGTTCAGGCGCCAGCACGCAGAACGTCGCGCCGTACAAGGTGTCCGGCCGCGTGGTGAACACGGTGATCGGCCCCGCGGGCGTCTGAAAGCGCACCTCCGCGCCCTCCGAGCGCCCGATCCAGTTGCGCTGCATCTCCAGGATGCCGGCTGGCCAGTCGAGGCCGTCCAGGTCCACCAGCAAGCGCTCGGCGTACTCGGTGATCTTCAGCATCCACTGCTTCATCACGCGGCGCTCGACCGGGTCTCCCGTCTCGACGTACTTGCCGTCCTGGACCTCCTCGTTCGCCAGCACGGTGCCCATCGCCGGGCACCAATTGACAGGGACCTCGGCCAGGTACGCGAGCCCCCGCTCGTGCAGCTTCAAGAAGATCGCCTGCGTGTGCTTGTAGTAGTCCGGCGCCGAGGTGTTGACCTCGCGGTCCCAATCGTACGAGAACCCCAGGGCCTGGAGCTGCCGCCGGAAGTTGTCGGTGTTCTCCTTGGTGATCGCCGCGGGGTGCCGGCCGGTGCGCACGGCCATCCGCTCGGCGGGGAGCCCGAACGCGTCCCAGCCCATCGGGTGGAGCACGCGAAAGCCGTTCGCGCGCTTGTAGCGAGCGGTGATGTCGAGGGCCGTGTAGGACTCGGGGTGCCCGACGTGCAGGCCGGCGCCGGACGGGTACGGGAACATGCCCAGCGCGTAGTACTTGGGCTTCGCCGGGTCCTCGTCCGTCTTGTAGGTCTCGTGCTCCGCCCAGTACTTCTGCCAGCGGGGTTCGATGTCTTTGGGGCTGTAAGGGCTCATCGCGGTTCCTGGGACGGCGCGCGGGTATCAAGGCGCGCCCCCCCGGTCACCTCCGCGCCCAGGGCCGGGCGCAGCGATAGACGGCGGAGCACCTTGGAGCCCGGATGTTCTTGGCGTTGATCTCGCTGTTGGCCAGCGCGCAGGCGGGGTTCCGCGAGGACCTGGCGCCCGCCGTAGCCGGGGCCGGGACGGGGGGGATCGCGTGCGGCTCGGTGACGAAGGCGACCGGCGCGTTGAAGCAGCTCAGCACGCAGCTCGACGGGATGTCCCGCGGGCACGAGCGGGACCTCGCGGGGATGCTCGGCTTCTTGTCGACGGACCCCGAGAAGGGCGGGTTCCAGGTCGACGGGGGGTTCGCGATCGTGCTTGGCGCCGGCGGGACGTACACGATCACGGTGCACACCGCGCTGCCGCTGCAGACCGTGGCCGCCCGGATGGTGACCGAGCCCGGCGAGTCGATCGTCGCCGCGGGCGACACCTACGTGCTCCGGCGCACCGCGGCGGACGGGACCGCGGGGCCGGAGGACATCGTGAGCGCGGTCGCCGGCGGCGTGCGCATCACGCGCGGCACACCGCTACCCGCTGGACCCGCTTCGGACCCAGTGCTCGCCGCGCTGCCGGACACGGGCGACGGCTGCGCCATGATCGTCGGCTTCCCGAGCGAGAACAAGAACCCGGCGCTGGCGAAGCTCGCCGGGGGCAAGCTCGGGATCTACCTGCCGCTCGACAGCGCGCAGTCGGCGCAGTTCGCGATGACCTTGCCCGACGCCACCAATGCGCCCGCGCTGGAGCTCTCCGGCCCGCCGCCCGAGGTCCGGACGCCCCTGGTGCCGGACGCGTGGGCGACCGTCGGGTTCAGCTTCGCGGACGTGGACACGTCGACGCTCCCGAAGGACCGTGCGTCCAAGGTCAAGAAGGCCCAGCGCTACCTCCCGCTCGCGGGGGGCATCACCATCGGCGGGTTCTTGCAAGGCGAGCTGGCCATCGGCGCGGCGGCGCCGCTCGCGCACCCGTGGCCTGCGACGAAGATCATGGCCCACGTGCGCACCGCGTTGGCGCGCCAGGACCAGGCGCCGTTCACCGTCATCGACCCGACGCACGTGTCGGTGACGTTCAACAAGAAGACGTTCGTGGTCACCGCCCGGCGCGGCGCGGTGGTCGCCGCGACCACCCCCGAGCTGGCCGAGGCCCTCGCGCTCAACACCGGGACGGCGTGGCTCGACACCGCGGAGCGCGAGCGCGCCGCGAATTGGCTCGTCGCCCTCGAGGTCCGCTCGCTGCCCGCCGCCGTGCAGGTCACCCCGACCGCCCCGCTGTGGCTCGCGATGCGCCTCGAAAACGGGCTGATCGTCGGCGAAGTGGCGCTGCCGCTCGGGGAGGCGGGCTGGGCGACGGTGTGGAAGACGCTGGGGGCGATGTCCGGCAAGCGGACACCACCGAGCGCGCTGTGACGGCCGGCCGGCCGTAGGGGGCCGTGGAGCGGGTTAGCGGCTGCGCAACCCCGGATCCCCATGTCGCTCGCGTCGATGCTCTCCTCGAAAGGCCCCAGCGGGTTCGGCTACGCGTCCACCGCGGAGGACGTCACGAAGGGGCTCGACCTCGCCGGCAAGCACGTGCTGATCACGGGCTCGAACTCGGGGCTCGGGCTCGAGACCGCGCGGGTGCTCGCGATGCGGGGCGCCACGGTGATCGGCACGGCCCGCACGGTCGAGAAGGGCCGGGACGCGCTCGCCCCGCTCGGCGGGAAGACCATCCCCGTCGCGATGGAGCTCTCCGAGCCCGACAGCGTCCGCGCTTGCGTCCGCGCCGTCCGGGCGCTGGGCGTGCGGCTCGACGCCGTGATCGCCAACGCCGGCATCATGGCGCTCCCGAACCACGAGATGCTGCACGGCGTCGAGAAGCAGCTGTTCACCAACCACGTGGGCCACTTCATCTTCGTCAACGGGCTCATCGACACGCTCGCGAGCGACGGCCGCGTGGTGATCCTGTCCAGCGGCGCGCACAAGAACGCGCCAGCCGCCGGGATCGAGCTCGACAACCTCTCCGGCGAGCGGGACTACCGCGCGTGGAAGGCGTACGGCCAAGCGAAGCTCGCGAACCTGCTGTTCGCGCGCAGCCTCGCCCAGCGGCTCGCGGGGAGCGGGCGGGTCGCGAACGCGCTTCACCCCGGCGTGATCGCTACGAACCTCGGGCGGCACATGAGCGCGGTGACGCGCATGGGGCTGCTCGCCGTGGGGCCGTTGTTCTTGAAGACGGTGGGCGAAGGCGCCGCCACGGAGACGTGGGCTGCGGTCCACCCCGACGCCGCGAAGGTGAACGGCGAGTACCTGTCCGACTGCAACATCGCGACGTCGTCCGCCCAGGGGCAGGACAAGGGGCTCGCGGAGAAGCTGTGGGTCGCGACCGAGGCGATCGTGGCCCGGGTCGGCGGCCCCGCGTAGGCCTTGGACGGGTGAGGCCGCGCAGTCAGCGGGGGGCCAGCCGGCCGCGTCAGCCCGGCAGCCACGCGCCGGGGAGCGCGACGTGCAGGGTGGTCGCCCCGCGCGGCAAGTCCGCTACGACGTCGCACGGGGGGTCGAGCGGCACGTCGAGCGTGGCGGCGGCCCGCGCCCGCTGCAGCGTCCGCGCGGCGTCGAGGAGGAGGTCGCGCGGCCGACCGTCACAGGTGATCGTGGCCTGCTTCGGGCGCGCGGCCCCCATCCGGATGGCGAGCACCGGGCCGCCGGCCCCGGGATCCCAGCCGGCCGCGACCGGGCGCACGGGCCCGAGCGTACACAGGCTGTGCGCGCCGCGCGCCTCGCACGTCACGCCCGCCGGCGAGGCAGGCTGCGCGCCGTGGACCAACACGAGCGGGACGCCGACCCAGCGGAGGAACGCGACGGTGTCCTCGGACGGCCACAGGTTCACGAGCCGGTTCACGGCGTCCAGCGCGGGCACGCTCCGGGCGTAGAGCCCGCCGACGAGCGGCCGGTGGTGGGACAGGGCGGCGAGAAAGGACGCCGCCGGCGGGCACCGGTCTCCGCGGCGGAACACCTCGGCGAGGGGCCCGGCGGGGGCGTCCGCGACGGCGTCGTAGACGAGCTCACCGGTGAGGGGATCGACGGCCGGGCGGCCGCTCGCGCCGGCGAACTCGGGGGACTCGGCGAGCATCACGCCGACGAGCGCGGCGCCGAGGCCGAGGCGCCACCTGGCGCCGGCCACGACGCGGTCGATGGTCAGCCCAGCGTATAGGCCGAGCGCGTAGTGCGTGAGCAAGAGCCACCGCGCGGGCTCGCGCAGGTTGCCCCGGGCGACCCAGTCCAAGAGCGCGTGCGGGCCCGGGACGGGGAGGTGGACGCCCGCGATCACCGGGTCTGCGCCGAGCGCGAGCGTCGCGGCCAGCACCCCGGCGACCGCGAGCCACCGCCAGCTGCGGGGCGCCAACGCGAGCCCGGGGAGCGCGAGGAGCAGCACGACCCAGCCGGGGTTGCCGGGGTTCACCGACGGCGTGACCGCGAGCCCGAGCCGCGCAGCGGCCCAGCGCTCGGGGATGGACGCTGCGAGCGGGGCCAACACCGTGGCGGGGTCCCAGCCCGCCTGGCCGACCTGGTGTCGCTCCACGCTCGCGCCGAAGCGCGCGGTTGCACCGAGGTAGAGCTGTGCGACCGGCGCCCAGGTTAACGCGCAAGCGAGCCCGACCAGCGCCGCCCAGCCCCACCCCCGCGTCCCCGTGCGCGCGACGGCGACGCCCACCGCCCCCGCCAGCAGGAACCCCGCGTGCAGCCCCGCGTAGAGCCCAAGGTGCACCGCCAGAACCGCGCTGCCGACCCCGAGCGCGACCAGCGTAGGCCGGCCGCGCTCGCGCCCCGCGATCACCGCGACCGCGCCGAGGACGCCCGGCGCGTGGAACACCAAGTTCAGGTGCTGGGCATGCAGCAGCGTCTGTCCGCCGAGCCCCCCGGCTACAGCGGCCCCGAGCGCCCCGAGCGGCCGCAGCCCAAGCGCCCGGCCCGCGATGTACAGCGCCCACGCGCTGCTCACCACGCCGCTGAACGCCACCACGCGCGTGACGACCATCGCGCCCCACGGCCGCGCCAACAGGCCGACCAAGGCTTGCCCGAGCATCCAGTCGGTGCGCGTCGTCCCCGCGGCGACCGGCCACCCGAGCCCGCCCTCGCGCCAGTCGCCGCCGTGCAGCAGCACAGACTGCAGGTGGTCGACGGCGAGGGCGCAGAACAGGGTGTCTTGCTCCGGGAACACGTACCCGGGCGCGAGGGCCCAACCGTGACACACGACGAGGCTGGCCAACGCGACCGCGCCAAGCGCCAACGCGTCGAGCGCGAGCCGCGGCGAGCTGCCGTCAGGCACGGGAGATCACCCCGCGGCGGCGCGGATCCGGGCCGCGCGCGCCCGGTCGAGCGGGCGCCGCACGTCGCCGTCTTCGTGCACCGCGGTGCCGATGATCGCGCCCTGGGCGACGCGCCGCCAGGTCGGCAACGTGTCGGCGGTCACCCCGCTGCCGAGCCAGACCGGCACGCCCGGGACAGCCGCGCGCACTGCGTGGACGCGGGCCGGGTCGGCCGCCTTGCCCGTGCCCTCCCCGGTCACGATCAAGACCTCGGCGCCGCCCCGCTTCGCGGTGTCCGCCGCGAGCGCGCCGATGTCCACGGGGCCGAGCGGCACCGCGTGCTTCACCAGCACGTCCGCGATCACCGCGACGGGGCGGTCACCGACGTCCGCGCCGAGCTCCCGACGGTACCGAAGCGTGCGATGGGCGTCCCCTTGCAGGATGCCCTGGTCGGTCAGCATCGCGCCAGCGTGCACGTTCACCCGGACGAAGTCGGCGTCCGAGGCCGCGGCTACGCCCATCGCCGACCGGGCGTCGTTCCGCAGCAAGTTGATGCCGATGTGCAGCGCGGGGTGCCGCTCCCGGATCCGCGCGGCCAAGATCGCGACGAGCGCGACCACGTGGGGGTCCACGGGGCCGGCCGGGAACGGCGCGTCCCCGAAATTCTCCAGGATGACGCCGTCGAACCCCGCGCTGGCGAGCACCGCGGCGTCTGCCATCGCGCGCTCGATCACGGCGCGGAACCCTGGCGACGCGACCGGCCCCGCGGGGATCGGCAGGAGGTGGGCGACGCCGATCAGCGCAAAGCCTTGGTCGAAGGTCACCCGTTTTTCCGCTCAAACTCCTGCATGAACCCCACGAGCGCGTGCACGCTCTCCAGCGGGCAGGCGTTGTAGATGCTCGCGCGGATGCCGCCGACGGAGCGGTGGCCCTTCAGCCCCTCGAACCCCGCGCTCTTGGCCTCCTTCGCGAACTTCTCCTCGAGCTCCTCGCTCGGCAAGCGCCACGTCACGTTCATGCACGAGCGCGCGTCCTTCGCCGCGTGCGGGCTCCAGAACGCCGTGCGGTCGAGCTCGGCGTAGAGCGTGTCGGCCTTGACGGTGTTCCGCTCGATCGCGCCTTGCAGCCCGCCGTTGGCCTCCATCCACGCGAACACGCGCTCCAGCACGAAGATCCCAAAGCAGTTCGGCGTGTTGTAGAGCGACCCGTCCTTGATGTGGACGTTGTAGTCGAGCATCGCGGGCAGCCCCTTCGGGATGCGGGCGATCGCCCACGGCGACAGGATGGCCAGCGTGACGCCCGACGGCCCGAGGTTCTTCTGCGCCCCGGCGTAGATCATCGCGTGGCCCGCCATGTTGACGGGCACGCCCCCGATGTTGGACGACAGGTCCGCCACGAGCGGCTTGCCCTGGCTGTCGGGGTGGTGGTGGTACATCGTGCCATAGATGGTGTTGTTCGACGTGTAGTGCAGGTACTGGGCAGACTCCCGCACCGTGTACTCGCCGTTCTTCGGCACCTGCTTGAAGTTGTTCGGCGCGTCGTCCCAGATCGCCTTGGCGTCGCCGATCCGGCTCGCCTCCTTCACCGCCTTCTGGGACCACGTGCCGGTGACGAGGTAGTCGGCCGCGCCCTTCGACCCGTCCGCGTTCGGCAGCAAGAAGTTCAGGGCCGTCATGTAGAACTGCAGGCTCGCGCCGCCTTGCAAGAACAGGATCGCGTAGTCGTCCGGGACCCCGAGCACGTTCCGGACCCGCGCGACAGCGTTGTCGACGACCGCTTGGAACGTCTTCGACCGGTGCGAGATCTCCAGCAGGCCCACGCCCGACCCGTTGAGGTTCGGGAGCGCGTCCCGGACCTCCTCGACGACAGAGAGGGGGAGCACCGCGGGGCCCGCGGTGAAGTTGTGGATGCGACCGTGGTTCGACATGACAGGCTCCGGGATGGGGGGGGCAAGCTATCCAGGTGCCGGGCTGTCGGAGGGGGCGTCGCCCACGGCCGCGAGGAACCGCGCGACCGCTTGCTCTCGACACGGAATTGACGTACCGTGACGCTCTGTGTTGGAGGACTCGGTGGCCGTTCGCAAGCTAGCTTCGTCGATGGTGTACGTTCTCGCCGTGTTCTTCCTGCTCTTTCCCGGGAGCGCCCGAGCGACCACCACGACGTTGAACGGTAGCTATGTCACGGGTCCGAGCAACTGCATCCCGTTCGGCGGCTACTCCAACGCCTACATGGGGTTCATCTACAAGAACGTGCCCGCGTTCACCCTCGGCGCCGGTGACACGATCTCGTTCGACTTGGCGGCCCAGAACGACGTCAACATCGTGATGGACATCGCGCTCGCGACCACCACGTCGAACGGCTCGCTCCAGGAGAACAGCAGCGGCTTCACGACCGTCCTCTCGAGCGGCACGCCCTCGTCCGCGCGGGGCGACACCACCGCCGGCAACTACGAGCTCACCTACACGGCCACCAGCGCGTTCGTGTTCGGCGGCGGCGGCCTCATCATCCGGTTCAAGCCCATCGGCACGATGGCGACCGACTCGAACTGCTCCCAGGTGCTGATGCACGCCGACGCGACGGACACCTCGGGCTACTTCGCGGGCCGCTTCTACACTGACCCCGACGGCACCTACCCCTGGAGCGGCACCGACAGCTACCACATCGGCATCGTCCGCATCGTGACCGGGTCCGTGGCCTGGTACCGCGACGCCGACTCCGACGGGTACGGCGACGCCTCGACCGTGACCTACGCCACGGCCCAGCCCGCTGGCTACGTCGCGAACTCCACCGACTGCAACGACTCCAACTCGGCGGTGCACCCCGGCGCGACGGAGACCTGCAACGGCATCGACGACGACTGCGACAGCTCCGTCGACGAGGGCGTCACCAACACCTACTACCGCGACTCGGACAGCGACAGCTACGGGAACAGCGCCAGCACCACCACCGGGTGCACCGCCCCCGCCGGGTACGTCTTCAGCTCGACGGACTGCAACGACTCCAACGCGGCCGTGCACCCCGGCGCCATCGAGACCTGCAACAGCATCGACGACGACTGCGACACGCTGATCGACGAGGGCGTGACCACCGCGTACTTCCGCGACTCGGACGCGGACACGTACGGCGACGTGAGCAGCACGAGCCTCGGGTGCAGCGCGCCCTCCGGCTACGTGTCCAACTCTACCGACTGCAACGACGCCAACGCCGCTGTCCACCCGGGCGCGACGGAGCTGTGCAACAGCATCGACGACGACTGCGACACGCTGGTCGACGAGGGCGTGACGAACTCGTACTACCGCGACTCCGACGGCGACGCGTACGGCAACGTCTCCATCGTGGCGGCCGCTTGCACGTCCCCGTCCGGGTACGTCGCCGACGCGACCGACTGCAACGACGCGAACGCAGCGATCCACCCCGGCGCGACCGAGTACTGCAACGACCTGGACGACGACTGCGACAGCGTGATCGACGAAGGCGCGGCCGATGCCACGACCTGGCACGCCGATACCGACTCCGACACGTTCGGCGACGCGTCGGTCGTGATCACCCAGTGCGACCAGCCCGGGGGCTACGTCGTCGACGACCGGGACTGTGACGACGGCAACTCGGACGTCAACCCCGACGCGCTCGAGGTCTGCAACGGTATCGACGACGACTGCGACGGCACCATCGACGTCGGCGCGGACGACCCGAGCACCTGGTATGCAGACGCCGACACGGACGGCTTCGGCGACCTGGCCACGGCGACCGACGAGTGCACCGCGCCGAGCGGGTACATCGCCGACGCGACGGACTGCGACGACATGGACGCCGCGGTCTACCCGGGCGCGACCGAGGTCTGCAACGGCGTCGACGACGACTGCAACAGCATCGTGGACGACGGCGCGGTGGACGCCGCGACCTGGTACGCGGACGTGGACGGCGACTCGTTTGGCGACGTCTCCGCGAGCATCGCCGAGTGCACGCCGGGTGCTGGCTACGTGGCGGACGCGACCGACTGCGACGACACCAACGCGGCGGTCTTCCCCGGCGCGACCGAGGTCTGCAACGGCGTCGACGACGACTGCAACACGCTGATCGACGACGGTGCGATCGACGCGCCGACCTGGTACGCGGACGCCGACAGTGACACGTTCGGCGACGCCGGCGCGACCATCGTAGTGTGCGTCGCCCCCGGCGGGTACATCGCGGACGACACCGACTGCGACGACACCGACGCGGCTGTGTTCCCGGGCGCGACCGAGGTCTGCAACGGCGTCGATGACGACTGCAACAGCATCGTCGACGACGGCGCGGTTGACGCCACCACCTGGTACGCAGACACCGACGGCGACGCGTTTGGCGACATCGGCGCGACCCAGGCGGAGTGCGCAGCGCCCGCCGGCTACATCGCAGACGCCACCGACTGCGACGACACCGACGCGAGCGTGCACCCCGGCGCCACCGAGGTCTGCAACGGCGTCGACGACGACTGCAACAGCATCGTGGACGACGCCGCGACGGACGCCACGACCTGGTACGCCGACGTAGACAACGACGCCTTCGGCGACGCCTCCACCGCGCTGGCGGACTGCACCGCGCCCGCCGGCTACATCGCCGACGCTACCGACTGCGACGACACGAACGCGGCGGTGTACCCAGGCGCCGACGAGGTCTGCAACGACGTCGACGACAACTGCGA
This sequence comes from Bifidobacterium breve, assembly GCA_943328795.2. Classification (GTDB taxonomy): domain Bacteria; phylum Myxococcota_A; class UBA796; order UBA796; family SXON01; genus CAIUMM01. The sequence continues at coordinate 5,213 of CALQBK020000034.1, read as the reverse complement.
CGCGCTGGTGGACAACGACGCCATCGACGCGCTGACCTGGTACGTCGACGCCGACGAGGACACGTTCGGCGACCCGGCGGTGACCCTCGACGCCTGCACGGCGCCGGACGGCTACCTCGAGGACGACACGGACTGTGACGACAGCGACGCGACGGTGTACCCGGGCGCCACCGAGATCCCGTACGACGGGATCGACCAGGACTGCGACGGGAACGACGTGCTCGACGCGGACGGCGACGGCTACTCGGCCGAGGCCGCTGGCGGCGACGACTGCGACGACAACGACGCCCTGGTGTTCCCGGGCAGCGTAGAGACCGCGGACGGCGTGGACGAGAACTGCGACGGCATCGTCGACGAGGGCACCGACTGGTACGACGACGACGGCGACGGCTACACCGAGGACGGCGGCGACTGAGACGACGTCGTCGACACCACCAGCCCCGCCGGCGAAGAGACCGTCGACGGCACCGACGAGGACTGCGACGGCATCGTCGACGACCACACCGACGCCTACGATGACGACGGCGACGGCGTCAGCGAGGACGACGGCGACTGCAACGACGGCGACGACCGCCAGTCCCCGGACAACGCGGAGATCCCGGCAGACGGCATCGACAACGACTGCGACGGCGCAGTGGACGACGGCGTGAACGACCCCGACACCGACGGCTACACCGACGTCGGCGGCGACTGCGACCCCGCGGACGGCGCGGTCCACCCCGGCGCCGACGAGGTCGCCGACGGCAAGGACAACGACTGTGACGGCGAGGTCGACGAGGGCACGACCGGGTTCGACAACGACGGCGACGGCAGCTCGGCGGACGACGGCGACTGCGACGACTCGGACGACACCATCAGCAGCGACGCCGACGAGGTCGAGGACGGCGTCGACAACGACTGCGACGGCGACGTGGACGAGGGGACCGACGCGTTCGACGACGACGGCGACGGCTACACCGAGGAGGGCGGCGACTGCGACGACGACAACTCCGCGGTCAGCCCGTCGAGCGCCGACATGCTGAACGGCATCGACGACGATTGTGACGGCGTGATCGACGCCGGCACGATGGATCTCGACTCGGACGGCTACACTACGGACGCAGGCGACTGCGACGACACCAACGGGTGGGTCAACCCCGGCCTCTCCGAGATGTGCGACGGCATCGACAACGACTGTGACGGCGAAACCGACGAGGACTGCGACGTGGCTGACGACACCTTCACGAAGACCGGCGGCTGCGGCTGCTCCACCAACGGGTCCGCGGGCGGGTCGCTCGGCGTGTCCCTCGGCGCGGCGATGGTCGCGATGATCGGCCTGCGTCGGCGCGCAGCAGCGGCGGGGCGCGGGGGCCTGTTCGCGGCCACGTTCCCGGTGCTCGCGGGCATCTTCGGCACGGGGTGCGGCAGCGACGTCGCGATCACCAAGTCGGTGAAGCAGCTCGTCGTCAGCCCCGGCCTGGTTGACCTCGGCGACGTGGCGGTCGGCACGACCACCGACTTCACGATCCAGCTCGACACCACGTCGGGCAGCGACGTGACGGTGATCTCCGTCGACATGGTCACGATCGCGGGCGGCGGGTTCGCCCACGTGGACGAGGAGCTCCCCACGGTGGCGTTCCAGGAGACCGGCTTCCTGAACTTCACGTTCGACGCGACCGAGGAGAGCTGGAACCAGGTCCAGATCACGATCCAGACGGACGAGGAGACCCACAACTCCCACGTGGTGGACGCCCGCGCGCACGCTGCGACCCCCGGCGCGGAGCTATGGCCGAAGATGCTGGACTTCGGGCCCGTGGACGCCGGCAGCACCGGCTCCGGCCAGTTCACGCTGATGAACACCGGCAACATCGCGATCGACGTCGCGTCGTTGAGCTTCGACAACGCGCTCTACACGTCGTCCGAGCAGCTCCCGTTCAACGTCTTGCCGGGCGCCGAGGCGCTCGTGGACGTGACGTTCAGCCCCGAGGACAGCACACCCGCGCTCGGGACGCTCACCGTGGGCCTGGCGGATGGCTCGCAGGTGCCGTTCAGCAGCATGCGCGGCAATGACTGCCTGGAGGGCTCCGCGGACCTCTACGACGCGGACGGCGACGGCTACAGCGGCTGCTCGAGCGACTGCGACGACGGCAACCCCGACGTGCACCCGGGCGCCACGGAGACGTGCGACACGCTCGACCAGGACTGCGACGGCGCGGTCGACGAGGGCACCTCCTGCGCCGACGACGACAACGACGGGTACACCGAGGACGGCGGCGATTGCAACGACGCCGACGCGGAGATCAACCCCGCGGCCGACGAGATCCAGGGCAACGGCAAGGACGACAACTGCGACGGCACGCTCGACCAGGGCAGCGTGGACGGGGACGGCGACGGCACCAGCGCCGACGGCGGCGACTGTGACGACACGGACAACAGCGTGTACACCGGCGCGCCCGAGCTCGAGGACGGGCTCGACAACGACTGCGACGGCGTGATCGACGACGGCACGGACGCCTACGACGACGACGGCGACGGCCAGACCGAGAACGCCGGCGACTGCGACGACGGCGACACCAGCATCTACACGGGTGCTGTCGAGATCGCCGACTGGCAAGACAACGACTGCGACGGCGGCGTAGACGAGGGCACGATCAACGCGGACGACGACGGCGACGGGTACACCGAGTACGGCGGCGACTGCGACGACAGCGACCCGAACGTCAGCCCGGGCGAGTGGGACAGCGTGGACGGGGCCGACACCGACTGCAACGGCGTCATCGACGGCTGATCGGCCGGGCGAGCGAAGTCCGCGTCGCGACCCTGCGCCGAGGCGCTACCGCCGGCGCCGCAGCCCGACCGCTGCTACAGCGACGACCCAGCTCCAGCTCCAGTCCGGGCTGACCGCGCCGCAAGCGCAGCCCCCGCCGCGCAGCTCTCCGTTGTCGCACGCGTCGCCTTCCCCATCCGCGTCCATGTCCGCCTGGTCGGCGTCCGCCACCGCCGGGCACACGTCACAGAGGTCGCCGACGCCGTCGGCGTCCCCGTCCGACTGGTCGGGGTTCGCGACCGCCGGGCAGCTGTCACAGTCGTCCCCGATCCCGTCGAGATCGGTGTCGAGCTGCGACGGGTTCGCGACCGTCGGGCAGTTGTCGCACGAGTCGCCGAGCTGGTCTGCGTCGGTGTCGCTGTTCTCGGCGCTCGCGGAGTTGTCGCAGAGGTCGCACAGATCGCCCACGCCGTCGATGTCGGCGTCAGCCTGGTCCGGGTTGAAGTCGCTCGCGTCGGGGCAGTTGTCGCAGGCGTCGCCGACGCCGTCACCGTCGGCGTCCCCGGTCACTGTAGCGATCGTCGGGCAGTCGTCGCAGACGTCGCCGAGCCCGTCGCCGTCGGCGTCTCCCTGGTCCTCGTTCTGCACCGACGCGCAGTTGTCACAGTCGTCGCCGACGCCGTCCTGGTCCGCGTCGGACTGGTCGGTGTTCACGAGCCCTTGGCAGTTGTCGCAGGCATCGCCGGCGCCGTCGCCGTCGCTGTCGGACTGGTCGAGGTCGGGCGCGCTGGGGCAGTCGTCGCACGCGTCGCCGAGCGTGTCGCCGTCCGCGTCGCCCTGGTCGACGTTCTCCAGGTCCGGGCAGTTGTCGCACAGGTCGCCGACGTCGTCGCAGTCGAGGTCGGACTGGCTCGCGTTCGCGATGTCGGGACAGTTGTCGCAGCCGAGCACCACCACGAGATCGGGGTCCGTCGCCCCCTCGGGGAAGCTCAGGCTGCCGTCGGAGAACCCGTCGCCGTCTACGTCGTAGCCGTCTACTGGGTAGTCGCAGCCGAACGCGAAGTAGTCGTAGTACCAGTCCCCGTTCGGAAACCCGTTCGACGCGCACACGGGGTCGGTGAGATCGACGTCGAGCTCGTCGACCTCGTCCACGGTGTTGCAGTTCAGGTCCTGGGACAGGTCGTTGTGGCACTCGGCGCGGGCGCCCGAGATCAACCCGAGGAGCAGGTGGGCGTACAACGGCATCATGGCTTGGCCTTTTCGCCGGTCCACGGGACGGGCGTCGACGGGGGGTCCACCTTCGGGTCACCCGGCTGGGCGGTCTTCACGATCTGGAACACCACGCGGCGGTTCTCAGCGGCGTCAGTCCCGTTGGGGACGACCTCGCCGAGCCCTCGGACGGCGAGGCGCTGGGCGTCCACCCCCGCCTCGATGAGCGCGCGGTAGATCGACACCGCGCGTGTCATCGACAGCTCGTAGTTGAACGCGAAGTCGCCCTCCTCGCTCGAGTGGCCCTCGATCACCACCTGCAGGATCTCCGGGTGCTCGCGCAGGCGCTCCGCGATCGCGCCGACCAGGGCTTGTGACCCCGGGACGATCGCCGCGGTGGATTTGTCGAACTTGATCGGCTCGCGGATGATGATCTGCGACTTCTCGACGCGGGCGAGCTCCCCCTTCTCCCACTGCGGCGGGGCCGGCGGCGCGGGAGGCTCGACCTTCTCCGGGATCTTGTCCATCGTGGGGTCGTCCTCGGCGTCCACGAGCTCGTACATGCCGTTCGGCCGGACATCGAGCTGGTGGGCCTCCTCCTCGGTCTCCACGTGCGGCGGGATGCGCACGTACGTGAACCCCAGCAGCGCCCGGAACCGCGAGCTGCCGTACCCAGACGTCAACCCGTGGCCCGCCCCGAGGTCCAGCTGGATGCTGGGCACGGGCGCCCACGCGAGCCCCAGCATCGCCTCGGCGGGCATCTCGCCGAGCCCAGTGTCCTTCCCGAGCCCCAGCCGGCCGACGGCCGCGACGTGGATGGCGAACGTGTCGTCGAGCATCCGCAAGCGCACGGCGGCGTCGCCCGCGAGCTCGCTGCCCAGCTTGAAGTCTTCCGGCGTCTCCACAGCCGTGCGGCCGAGCACGTTCACCCCGGTGAGGATGTCCACCGGCCCCGCGGCGACGCTGAAGCCCGGCCCCACGCCGCCGCGGACGCCGGTCTCGCCCAGCCAGGCGTCGGGCTTTCCCGTCGGGAAGCGCAGGTCCGCGTTCAGCGCGAGGCCAACGACGTCGCCGTGCAGCAGCGCGAGCTTCGCGCCCACGCCGATGTCCCCGACCCCGAAGCCCGTCGGGGCCGCGGCGTTGACGTCGTCCGCTCCGAATTGCCCGGCGATCGGCAAGAACGCGTGGGCCGAGAAGATCCGCGCGACCTGCCAGGCCACGCCGAGGTGGCTCGTGAACCGGTCGCCGACGGCAGCAC
>CALQBK020000033.1 GCA_943328795.2 Bifidobacterium breve | reverse complement strand
CTAGGCGCGTGCCCGGGCCCTCTGCCTCCGTTCGCGGGACGATGTGGGCGACGCTGAGCACGCGGCACCTCTATGCTGGAAAAACAGGAACGGCCGCCTGGCTCGCGCCGGACGACCGTCCTGTGCATCCACCCCCGCGGGGTGGAGCGACTGCTACGGGTAGTAGTACACGTAGGAGTAGAAGCGCATGAAGGTCATGTCAGACGCATCGCCGGTGTTGTAGCCGTAGCCGCCGTAGTTGTAGGACAGCGGGAACCAGCCGTAGGTCGTGCTGTAGTACAGGAGCGCGAGGTCGAACGTGTAGTCCGTGCCGCCGTAGCTGTAGGGGTAGGTCTCGGCGAAGCCCCAGGACGCGGTGAAGCCGTCCCACTCGCCGCCGACCAGGCCGGCGCCGGCGCACATGCTGCCGGACGCGGTGCCGCCCGACAGGGTCAGGTTGAAGGCCCAGTCGCAGTTCGCGCAGCTGGGAGCGGAGTCGCCGGTCTCGGACCACTGGGAGAGGTCCTCACAGATCGAGCCCATGCTCATGTCGGTGAGCACGAAGCCGAAGTGGCCGTCGACGAACGCGCCGCCGGAGGTCTGCGCGTCGCCCGCGTACCAGAGGATGCCGAGCGCCGTGTCGGCGTCGGAGTCGGTGTCCGTGTCGGCGTCCGCGTCGGTGTCCGCATCGGTGTCGGAGTCGGTGTCGGTGTCGGCATCGCCGGTGTCGGTCTTTTCGTCGCCGCAGGCGGTGATGCCAAAGAGCGCGATGGGCGCGGTGAGCAGGCTGAGCTTGAGAAGGTTCATGAGGTCTCCTGAGGGTGAAAGGGCCACGAGGCGCGACCGTTGCAGATCCGTGCCGAGCAGCGGGGGCACCATACACGGTCATCAATCGTCACGCAAGCCCCATGTTTGTTTCCAGGGCGCGCGCGGCATCCGGGGCTAGGGCTGCGTTAGCGGGCGGCGTGCGCCTGGCCATCACGAGTGACATCCACATCGACCTGAACGGCGAGCCGGTGCTCGACGCCTTGTGCGCTCGCGTACGCGCTGTGGCGCCTGACGTGCTGATCGTAGCGGGGGACATCGCCACGGGTGCGGCTACGTTCTTGTCGACGCTGCTCGCGCTGAAGGCGTGCGCGCCCGAGCTCCTGGTCGTCGCGGGCAACCACGACGTGTGGACGAGCCCGGCCGCGAGGTCACAAGGAATTGACAGCTGGACGTGGCTCGACAAGCTGCTGCCGGCGTTGTGCACCGAGGCTGGCGCGCGGCTCTTGGACGCCGCGCCCGTCGTGCTCGGCAACGTCGGGTTCGCCGGCTCCCTCGGCTGGTACGACCTCACGCTGCGCGAGCACCTGCTCGACGTCCCCTCGGACGCTTACACGCGCGGCACGTTCGCCGGCGTGATGTGGAACGACTTTCGGTTCGCGTTCTTCGACGACGGCGCGGGGAAGGCGCTCCCGTGCGCTGCGGTGGCGGACATCCTCCGCGCCCGGCTCGGCGATCACCTGGCGTCCTTGTCCTGCAAGCGCGTCGTGGTCGCCACCCACACGCTGGCATTCGAGCGCCAGGTGTTCCGCAAGGAGCGCGACGCGTGGCGCTTTGTGAACGCCTTCATGGGGTCGTTGAAGCTCGGCGAGCTGATCGCCGCGGACCGCCGGGTCGAGCTCGCGATCGCCGGGCACACGCACATCGCCAGCGACTTCCGGATGGGGCGGCTCCGCGCGCTCGTGAGCCCGCTCGGGTACCGAAAGGAGTGGCGCGCGCCGGACGTGGCTGGCGCCGTGGAAAAGGCGCTCGCGGTGGTGGACCTGTGACGCGCCCGGTGCTGATCACCTGCGGGGCCACGCGGAACCCGGTCGACGCGATCCGGTACCTCTCGGCGCGGGCGACCGGGCAGACGGGCTTGCACCTGGCAGGTGCGCTGCGCGCGCAGGGGCGTGACGTGCACCTGCTGGCGAGCCTGGAGGCGTCGCTGCGGGCACCCGGTGCGCTCGCCGAGGTGTACGGGTCCACGCGGGACCTCTCGGCGCGGATGGAGCGCTGGTGCCAAGCGCACCCCGGGGGCGTGGTGGTTCACTCGGCGGCGGTGGGGGACTACGAGAACCTGGACGCCGCGAACGCGGGGAAGATCCCGTCGGGGCAAGGGGAGCTGGTGCTGCGGCTCACGCCGACGCCGAAGATCCTCGACCAGGTGCGGGGATGGGCGCCGGGCGTGTTCCTGGTCAGCTTCAAGGCCGCGCGCCCGGGCGTGACCGCCGCGGAGCTCGAGGCGATCGCGCGCGCGCAGGCGGTGCGGACCACCTCGGACCTCGTGTTCGCCAACGCGCTCGATCACACCGGCACTGACGTGTTGTTGGTCACGCCAGCTGCCACCACCTCCTTCGCGCTGCGCGCCGACGCCGTCGCTGCGCTCCTCGCCGCGCTCCCGTAGCCGCCGGCGCGATAGCTTCTGAGGATGGCTTCTCTCCGCGATCTCGCTCGCCGCGCCGTCTCCCGGGCGCTCGGTGTCAACGCGGAGCCGCCGGCGCCGCCCGCAGTGCACTTCCCGCGCGTCTCGCCGGCGGTGCAGCGGGTCAACGCCGAGCGCCCGCAGGCCGCGAAGGCGGCTCCGCCCCCCGCTGCGCGCGCGCCGGTGGTCACCCCCCCGCGGCAGGTTGCCGAGGCGCCGTCGTCCGACGACCAGCTCGCCGAGGCCCTCGCGACCATCTCCTGCGGCGCGCAGGAGCTGCGTGAGCGCATCGGCGCGGGGGAGCCGGTCGCCGTGCTGGACGTACGCGAGCCGTTCGAGACCCTCGCCGGTGTGTTGCCCAACGCGATCCGGATCCCGCTCGGCGAGCTCCCGGCGCGTTGGCGTGAGCTCGAGGCTGCGAACGAGGTCGTTTGCTACTGCGCGTCGGGCGTGCGCTCGCTCGAAGCGGCGCGGCTGTTGAGGGACAACGGGCTCTTCAACGCGACCTCGCTGGACGGCGGGATCGCGGCGTGGATGGCGGTGGGCGGGGCTGTCGTCCGGCCCGGCCAGGATAAGGAGCGCGGGTGAACCTCTCCCGCGATCGCTTGCTCCGCCGAGGGGACTACATCCTCGGCTCCTTCTTGAAGCCCGAGCACGTGGATGGCTACATCAACGCCGTGAACCCCGGCGACAGGAGCGACCTCCTCGGTCGGTTCCCGTTCTCCGCGCGCTCGGTGGACGACGCCGTCGACGCCGCGACCACGGGCGCTGCGCGCTGGCGTCGGCTGGGCCTGATGGACCGTGCGTCTGCTGTCCGGAGGTTCCGGGAGCAGCTCCAGACGCACAGCGAGGCGTTGAGCCGGCTGGTGTGCCGCGAGAACGGCAAGCCGATCTGGGAGGCCCGGCAAGAGCTGGCCGCCGCGGTTCGCACCATCGACCTGTACCTGGACGATGGCATGGGGCTGATCGCCCCGCGGATCATCGAGGAGATCGGAGCCCGCACCGATCACCTGCCGCGCGGCGTCGTCGGGCTCGTGTGCCCGTACAACCTGCCGGTGCAGCTCACCGTCGCGATGTCCGTCGCCGCGGTGCTGTGCGGCAACGCCGTCGTCATCAAGCCGAGCAAGTTCACCCCTGGCATCGGGCAAGCGGTCGTCGAGCTCTGGGACCGGTGCAAGCTGCCGCGCGGCGTCGTGAACCTGGTGCAGGGCTCCGGGAGCGTCGTCGGCGCGCGGTTGGTGGCGCACCCGGGGCTCGACGCGCTGGTGTTCGTCGGCGGGTACGACAGCGCGCGCGAGGTGCGCCGCGCGACGGTGGAGCGCCCAGAGCTGCCGGCGTTGATGCTCACCGGCGGGAAGGGCATCGCGCTCGTGCTGGACGACGCCGAGGTGGACCGGGCGGTGTACGAGATCCTCGTGGGGGCGTGCTTGACCACGGGGCAGCGGCACAACTCCACGGCGCGCGTGATCCTGACCGAGAAGGCTTGGAACGCTGTCGTGCCCGAGCTCGTCCGGCGAGCGGGGCGGCTGCAGGTCGGGTACGGCCTCTCGGCCGACACGTTCATGGGCCCGGTGATCTCCGAGAACTTCCGCTCTCGGTACAAGAAGTACGGGCGCGCCGTGATGGCCAAGGGCAACCGCGCGCTGATCGAAGCGGACAGCGTCGAGGTCCCGGGGGTGCGTGGGAACTACGTCCGGCCCGCGATCTACGAGGTCGACTGGCGCTCGGGCACCGCGTTCTTGAACGAGGAGCCGCCGGGCCCGACGATGCTGCTCTACAAGGTCACCGACTGGCAAGAGGCCGTGCACCTGCACAACCAGGCGTTGTACCGGCTGTGCGCGAGCGTCTTCACCCGGCTGGACAACCCCAACCTCGGGGAGATCAAGGAGGGGCTGCGGACCGGCGCGCTGAACATCAACCGGTCCACGATCGGCACCAGCCTGCGCTTGCCGTCGGTGGGGCTCGGGCGGTCCGGGAACGGCGTGGTGGCTGGGATCGACCTCTTGCGGGTGCTCACGTACCCGCGCGCCGGGATCACCGAGAGTCGCGCGTTCGACTCGTCGCACTTGGTGCCCGGGGTCGGCTGGTCCGACGCCGCGCATGTCTCCGAGGCCACCGTGCACGACGAGGAGTCGGACCTGGGCGGCGCGCTGGAGCTCTCTGGGGAGTGATCCGCGGCATCGGCGGCGCGTGCTCCCCCGCGCGGGGTGCGCGGCGCTGGGCTACTCTGGCGCCAGAGGCCTCCATGTCGCTCCTGTTCCTCGCACTCTCGGGCTGTTCGGCCGCGCTCGTGCAGTTTGGCCCCTCCGGTCGCACCCCGGATGACTCGGGGCTGGTGGACTCCGACTCCGGACAAGAGGACACGGGCGACACCGGCGACACCGGCGACACCCAGCTCCCCCCGGCCGACGTCACCTACGTGCCCTCGGCGAGCGGCGCCGCCGGCTCGAACCTGTCGCTCTACCGGCTCGGGGCCGACTACACCGTCGCGCCGGGGGACCCGAGCGTGACCGTGCCCTTCGAGAACGGCCGCTGGGCCATCAACTACACGCCGGTGCCGACAGACTACGCGACCGGGCTGAACTACGTCATCTTCGTCGCGTTCGCCAGCGACGCGGACGGCGGCGGCGTCGGGATCTCGGAGTACGTCACGCTGTACTCCGACGGCCCTCCCGGGGCGGACCTCGCTTCGCTGGGGTTCGTCGAGGGCTGGAACGCCTTTGAGCTCACCGCGGCGGACGAGCTGCCCGTCGGGGTGCCGTCGCAGGACCTCGCCTTGCCGCTCAACCTGCTGACCCAGCCCTCGATCACGATGTCCGGCTCGTACTCGGGGCAGGTGAGCGACGGGTATCGCCTCGCCGTGTACCCGTTCACCGGGGCCGGCGCGATGCTCTATGACGGGGCGCTCGGGGCGGCCTGGTCGTTCACCGTGAGCCACCGCCCGTCCGACTCGGCGATGTACGAGACGAACGGCGTGTTCGTGGGCGGGGGGACGCCAATCGCCTACAAGGACGGCGACGAATCGTCCTCGATGTCGCACGGGGACTCCGCGGTGGCCCTCGCGCTGTTGGACTCTGGGGAGACCCCTTCGGTGATCTGGGTCGACCCCATCGACGACCCTGCTCTCGCCTACCTCGCCGTGCTCGGGTACGGGCTCCACGTAGGCTGGGGCGCGTACGTGGTCGCGGATGGCGAGAAGGCCCGGGAGCTGGACGCCACCGAGGTCAGCTCGGTCCGGCTGGACCCGTGAGCAGCCTGGCGTTCGCCGCGTCCCGGGTATAAGGCCGGCTCATGTACGCCCTCGCGCTCCTCGCCTTCGCTTGCGCCCGCCTCACGGACACCCAAGGCGAATTCGACACCGACACCGGTGGACCCGGCGGCGACTCGGACACGGACACCGGCGCGGACACCGACACTGGCGCGGAGACCGGTGCGGACACGGACACCGGCGGGGACACCGACACCGGCGGAGAAACGGACACCGGCGGCGACGGCGCCGTCACGCTCTCGTTCGTTGGCTCGGTCGCGACGATCGCCGGCACGCCGATCGGGCTCGACGCCAGCGACCGCTCGAGCCCCGTGGACGGCACGGTGACCTGGGAGCTCGCAGCGCTCGACGTCGACGCGGACCTGGCGCGCGGGGACTACTTCACCGTGGGGTCGTTCACGCTGAACATCGGCGGCAAGGTGGTCACGGGCTCCGGCGCGCCGGAGATCCAGGTCGAGGACATGTCGACGGACACCTGGCGCTACGTCGATGGCGACGCGCAGGTCGTCGAGGTGCCGCCCGTCATGTTCGTCGACGGCGTAGCGACCCCCGAGCTCGGGCTCTGGTTCTCGATGACGGACGCGGACGGCGCGTCGTTCAGCTCGGACGCGTTGGTCACGCCGTTCCCGATGCTGGACCCGTCGGAGCTGTTCATCACGTTCTCGCTCGAAGACGGCGGCACGGTCCTGCTCGAGCTCACGGCGATCACGGAGCTCTAGCTTCTAGCGAAACCCGAGCGCCCCGTGGGCCCGGAGCGCGTTGGCGACGGCCTCGTCGGCGCTCTTCCCCACCGCCGTCACGTGGCCCATCTTGCGCCGCGCGCGCACCTCTTGCTTGCCGTACAGGTGCAGGTGGACGTCCGGGAGCGCCAGGGCCTCCGCGACGCCAGTGACGTTCACCGTCGCCCGGGACTGGTCGCCGAGCAGGTTCACCATCGCGGCTGGGGCCCGCAGCGAGGTGTCGCCGAGCGGAAGACCACACACGGCGCGCACGTGCTGCTCGAACTGGGACGTGGCCGAGGCCTCGATCGTCAAGTGGCCGGAGTTGTGCACGCGGGGCGCGAGCTCGTTGACGATCACGTCCTCGCCGGTGACGAAGCACTCGACCGTCAGGATGCCGACGATGTCGAGCGCCTCGGCGACGCGGCGGGCGATGGCCTCGGCCTTCGCGGCGACCGCCGGGGAGATCCGCGCCGGGCAGCGGGTGAGGTGGAGGATGCCGCCCTTGTGCTCGTTCTCGAAGATGGGGTACACCCGCACCTCCCCCGCGCTGCTGCGCGCGAGGATGACGGAGATCTCGAGGTCGAACGACACCTCCTTCTCCCACCGGTAGGCGATCGTGCCGTCCATCGTGGGCAAGTTCGCCAGCTCGTTCTCGGTCCGCACCCGCCACTGCCCGCCGCCGTCGTAGCCCCCGCGCGCTGTCTTGATTCGCGCGGGGAGGCCCACGCGCTGCCAGGCGGTGTGCAGGTCGTCGGCCGTCCGCACGCCCCAGGCGGGAGCGGTGCCGATGCCGAGGCTCTCGAGCAACGCGCGCTCGGCGAGGCGGTCCTGGGTCACGCGGAGCACCGCGGCGGACGGGTGACACGGCCGGTGCTCGGACAGTACGTCGACGGTCTCCGCGGGCATGTTCTCCCACTCGAGCGTGACCAGGTCGCACGTCCGCATCATCTCGATGGTGCCGCCGATGTCCCCGTGCGACTGCGTCAGCACCCGGTCGGCGATCACGCGCGCCGGGGCGTCGTAGTGCCCGGCCCACACGACGACGCCGTACCCGAGCGAGCGAGCGGACATCCCGATCATCCGCCCGAGCTGCCCACCGCCGAGGATGCCCAGCGTCGCGCCCGGGAGCACGGGGCTCACGACGACAGGTCCGGCGTCCCGGCCAGCGCTTCCGCGGCCTGGGCCTCGGCCCACCGGTCGAGGCGCTCCGCGAGCGCGGGGTCGTGGTTTGCGAGCATCCGCAGCGCGAGCAGCGCGGCGTTCGCGGCGTTCCCGATCGCCACGGTGGCCACCGGCACCCCCCGCGGCATCTGCACGATGGACAGCAGCGAGTCGAGGCCGCTCAACGCCTTCGACTGCACCGGGACGCCGATCACCGGGAGCCGGGTGAGCGCGGCCACCATCCCCGGGAGGTGCGCAGCCCCGCCTGCGCCTGCGATGATCACGTGCAGACCGCGGCCCGCAGCGGCCCGAGCGTAGTCGTACATGCGCCCGGGCGTGCGGTGCGCCGAGACGACGCCGATCTCGAACGGGACCCCGAACTCGGCCAGGACGTCGGCCGCGGCCTTCATCGTGTCCATGTCCGACTTGCTGCCCATGATGATGCCGACGCGCACCGGGGGAGTAGGGTCTGCGCTCATGCTGCCTCGTCAGAAGTGGATGGCCAGGCCGCCGCTCAACCGCAGGAGCCCCGCGGACCTGTCGAGGCCAACCGGCTCAGCGAGCACGTCCGCGCTGTCGTCGAGCGACGAGCCGTCGGAGAGCGTGATCGAGTACGGCACCTCGACGACCAAAGACAGCTGGGGGAGCACGTCGAAGCTCACGCCCGCGCCGAGCGTGAGCCCGACGCCGGCGCCGCCCGGCACGTTCGGGTAGTCGACGCTGGAGCCGTCGGGCACGGCGAAGCCGTCCCACAAGCGCAGGTGGAGGCCCACCAGCGCGTAGGGCTTGATGTACCCGGTAGCGACGGGGAGCAGCCGCGCGCGGGGCTCGACGAACCCCTCGACGCTGTTGACCGCGTCGTAGTCCTGCACGTCCGAGGTCGGCGCGCACTCCGCGCACTCCCAACCCACGTTCAGGTGCTTTTGACCGGTCAGGATCCCGGCCTGCAGCGAGGTCTCCAGGAACCAGGTCGGCGCGTACGAGACCGCCAGCGCGCCAGAGAAGCCGTTCCCAGGGCCCGTGCCCGTGATCGTCGACGACGCGAGGGTCTCGTAGCCGCTCCCCTGGTCGCCGACCTGCACGCGCACGCCGTAGACGCGGTCCACGTCCCCCAGCGCGTAGCCGGGCAGCAGCTCCAGGGAGACCTTGCCGGTCCGGACGCGCTTCTGCTTCAGCCACTCGGCCCGGGCGAGCCCGCTCTCCCGGAACCGGGCGTACGACCACGCGGGGACCCCCATGTGCGCCCGCTCGTCGTCGGCCGAGTCCTTCGGCGCGTCGGGCGCCCGCGGCTTCGGCGTCTTGTCCTGCGCGGGCTTGTCGTCGGGCTTGTCGGCGCTGGTTGTCCGGCGGTCCTTCGACGGCGCCGGTTCGTCGTTCGACTCGGGCTCGTCGCTCATGTCCATCGGCTTCGCGACGGGGATGCGCGCCGGCTCGCCCGAGTCGCCGGCAGCGTCTCGCGCCTGGACCGCCAGCCCGGAGATCCGCACCGCGACGCGCTCCTCGCCGCCGCCCGCGACGATCTCGTGCACCACGTCGGTCGGCTCGCTGTCGCCGTACTTGTAGATCTTCGCGTTGACCTCGAGCCCCGCGCTGGTCTGCCCGATGCCGAGCACGACGAGCGCGCTGCCGCCGGCGTCGTGGTCCCACAAGAGCCGCGGGCAGTCGGGGTTGTCCCAGCACGCGTCGGCGTCGCTGTTCGCCCAGGTGCGGATCGCGTCGGCGTCCTGCACCCCGATCCCCTGGTCACGCAGCTGGCTCACCACCATGTCGTAGAACAGGTAGGCAACGCTGAAGTCCGAGAGCTGCGCCGGGGTTGCCTCGGGCACGAGGACCTCGCCCGCGAACGCGGGCTGTTGCACCAGGGCGAGCAGGGTCAGGAGCATCGGTCAGCGATCTCGCAGGTTCCGGCACCACTCCGCCGTGAAGTCCCCGCTGATCGAGCCATCCGCGAACGTGACGCTCTCGAACGAGCCGGTCGCCGACTTCTCGTCGTTCAACGTGTCGATCGTGATCGCGCCTGCGGTAGCGCGGTCGAAGTCCAGCTGCGTGCCGTCGGTCGCGAGCACGAGCGAGGTGACCTCGGCGTCCGTCTGGGCGATCGACTTGCTGCCCTCCACGACGTCGGTGCTCACGTACGTGAACTGCACGAGCTCGACGGCGTCTGTCGTGGGGGCCACGCCCTCTTCGTACGTGGTGCGGACGAACGAGATCGCCTCGCAGTCGATGTCGTCGGTCGTGGTGAGCACGACGTACGGGCCGCCGAAGTACACCGCCTTGACATTGCTGAAGTCGATGCCGAGCGCGCTGCCCGTGACATCCGCGCTCGACGCGCCGCAGCCGGGCAGGACCGTGCTTAGGGCCAAGGCAATCGAGAGTTGGCCGAGCCGTGTGAGGAGCGTTTTCAAGCCGACACCGGGGAAGACCGCGCGGGTAACCGAAAAGCCGGCGGCGTGTAGGGTTGATGGGATTAGAGCGTGCCGTGCACCCGCTCCTCGCCCAGGCCCGAAACCACGACCGCGCTGCCCTGGCACGCTTGATCACGCTGGTCGAGGTGGGCGCCCCGGGCAGCCGCGAGATCGTGTCGGGGCTGGGGGCGCGCAGGTGGTCCGAGCCTGGTCGGCCGCACGTGATCGGCATCACCGGGCCACCGGGCGCGGGGAAGAGCACGTTCACCGACCAGCTCGTTCGGCTCGCGCGGGCCAACGGGGAGCGCGTGGCCGTGGTCGCCGTGGACCCGTCCTCGCCCCGGACAGGCGGCGCGATCCTGGGCGACCGGATCCGGATGGAGGACCACGCGGAGGACCCCGGGGTCTACGTGCGATCGCTCTCGGCGCGGGGCGCGGCCGGCGGCCTCTCGCGCGCGACGGGGCAGGTGGTCGACGTGCTCGACGCCGTGGGGTTCGACCGCGTGCTGGTGGAGACGGTCGGGGTGGGTCAAGGGGAGCTCGCTATCCTCGGCGTCGCCGACACCGTGCTCGTCGTGCTGACGCCCGAGAGCGGGGACACGGTGCAGACGATGAAGGCCGGCCTGTTGGAGATCGCGGACGTGTTCACCGTGAACAAGGCCGACCGGCCCGGGGCCGACGCGCTGGCGCGGGAGCTCGAGCTGTCGGTGCAGCTGGACGGGCGGGACTGGGCGGCGCCGGTGCACACGACGTCGGCGTTGAGCGGAAACGGCGTCGACGGCGTGCTGCGGAGCGTGACTGCGCACCGGGAGTGGCTTTGCGGTCCGGGGCGCGCGGCGTGGGACCAACGGCGCGCCGACGGCCGGGTCGAGGCGTACCTGGACTTGTGCGCCGAGGCTGCGCGCCGGGCAGCCGCGCGCTCCCCGGCGCTCGCGGAGGTGCGGGCCGGTCGCCTGCGGCCCGAAGACGCCCCGGTGGGTGGCGCGTGAGCTTCCGGGAGCGGGTCGCCGCGATGCCGGAGGGGCCGGGCCGGGTTCGCCTGGAGGTCGACGGAGCCGTAGCTACGCTGCGGCTGGATCACCCGGGCGCACGCAACGCGCTCTCCCCGGCGATGATGGTGGCGCTGGCGGACGCCGTGGTGTCGCTCGCCGCTGCGCCGCCGCGCGCGGTGATCGTCGGCGGTGTCGGGTCTGCGTTTTGTGCCGGGGGTGACCTGGGGGCGGTCCAAGCGCACTTGCTGGCGCCGGGGTCCGCCGCCGAGATGCAGGCGTTCATGGCGGCTACCTGTGACGCGCTGCTGGCGCTTCCGTCGCTCGTGATCGCGGCGGTCGAGGGCGCGGCCCTGGGCGGGGGGGCGGAGCTGCTCACCGCCTGTGACCTCGTGTACTCCGCGCCGAGCGCCAAGGTGGGGTTCGTCCAGGCGGCGATGGGCGTCTCGCCGGGCTTTGGTGGGGCTGCGCGCCTCGTGCGCCGCGTCGGCGGGCGGCGGGCGGTGGACCTGCTCACGCGCGCGGCCCCGATGTCTGCGGCCGAGGCCCTCCGCGTCGGCGTCGTGGACGAGGTGTGCGAGGACGCGTGGGGCGCCGCTCGCGCCCGGGCCGGGGAGTGCGCTTCCTTGCCTCCGGCCGCTGCGGCCGCCGTGAAGCCGCTCGTCGCGCGGCTCCTGCGGGGAGACAGCCACGCCGAGTCCGAGGCGTTCGTCGCGCTCTGGGGCGGGCCCGAGCACGTCGCGGCCCTCGACCGCTTTCGGCGCCGGTGACGCCGCGCGTTGGGCTGGTCGTGGTGGCCAGCCTCGCTGGCTGCGTTCACCGGGTGCCGGCGCCCGACCCCGAGCTCGTCCAGGCCGAGGCGTGGAGCCCACCTGCGCTCGCGGGAGCCGTGGTCGACGGGCGCTTCGTGGACGACCGTTCGGGCTTGTCCGTCCCGGTCCCCGAGGGCTGGCGCGCGGAGCCCGGCCGGGTGGACGACGCGACCCGCGTCGTCCTGGTCGAGCCTGTCGGCGGGGTCCGCCTGCGCGTGGTCGTCGCCGGGGGCGACTGGCCTCCCGCGCGGGGGGACTGCAGCTGGGAGTTCGAGGACGCCGCGAGCTACACGTTCGGCGCCGTCACCGCGAGGCTGGCGACCTGCACGCCGCGCGACCCGGATGCCCCCCGGATCCTCGGCTGGCGGTTGGACGGCTGGCGCAGCGCCGCCCCCGCGCTGGTGGTCGAGGCCGAGGTGCCGCCCGGTCAGCTGGTGACCGCCGAGGACGCCGCGGCGGAGGTGTTGGCGGGGGTGCGGTAAGGGGGCGGGAACCAGGGGCCGCCGGTGCGCCTTTTTCACGCAGGGGGTCGGCGAAGGCGGGCGAAGCGAGCGCCCAAATTGCGCGCAGCGGCTGCGCCTCGCGCACACGTTGGGCTAGGATCACCCTACGATCGAGCGGAGGGTCTCCTCCAGCGAGCGGATCGCCTCCGGGCCGACCCTCTGTCCCCACCGCTCCGTGAGGTCCCGCACCCGCTGCCGGGCCAGCCGGGCCATCTCCCTTCCCCGCGGGGTCAGGCGGACCAGCCGGGCTCGACCGTCCGTTGGATCCTGCACCCGTTCGACGTACCCCGACGCCTCCAGGCGGGCCTCACCACCCACAATCCGGCGGCACCCGGTGGCCCTGCGGGGGCCGCTTGGTAGTTGGGTCGGCGTCGTCGCAGTCCGACCCGCCGTGGTCGAACGCTCGGTAGCCATCGCCGTCCTGGTCGTAGTCGTCGCGGTAGTCGCAGTCCTGGTCCACGCCGTCGTACCAGGTCTCGGTCGCGCCAGGGTGCACCGCGGGGTCGGTGTCGTCGCAGTCGCCGTCGCCGAGCCCGTACGTGTCGGCGTCAGCGTCGGCGTCCACCGACGTGAACCACGTCGGGCTGGCCCACAGCCACTCCGTGTCGTCGCCGCCGTCGTCGCAGCTCGTGCTCGACTCGTACGGCACCGCGTCCAGGTTCACCGCCGCGTAGACCCACGCGGGCAAGGTGTCCGGGTCCAGCGTGGCTTCGAACGCGCCGTCGCCAACGTAGTCCAGCGGCGTCTCCTCGTCCGGGTCGACCAGCACCGCCTCCAGCACGTTCACCGCGTCGGACTCCGGCAAGGACACCCGCACTACCACCGCGCTCCCCGCGGGCACGTCGAGGTCCTCCCCCAGCCCGCCGATCACCACGCCGTCCACCAGGTACTCGACCACCATCGCGACGCGCGGGCCCGTGCTCGCGTACGTCCGGCGCGCGACCATCGCCTCGTAGATCGCCTCGCGGGAGTACGTCTCCGACTCGTCGGTCACGACCATGGTGAGGCCGCCTGCGTAGTCCTGCCCGCTGGGGTGGTCGCACACGTTGCCGGGCTGGGTGGTGTGCTCGTCCGTGCCGGCCAAGAAGCCCAGGTGCAGCGCGTAGCCGTCTGGGTCGAGCGCCGCGTGCACGGTGTTGTCGGGCTGCGGGTTCCGGGCGGTCTCCCAGTCGCGGCTCCACCCCAGGCTGTTCCCCCAGTGGGAGTAGATCTCGACGCCGGGCTCGTACTCGGCCGAGTAGCAGCTCCAGTCGGTCGGCGCTGGCAACGCGCCGGCCGGGTGGTGGGGGACGATCAGCGCGTGGCCGAAGCTGGCGACTACGCCGTCCATCCAGGTCACCACCGCCGAGCAGTCCGCGATCTCCGAGCTCGCGCCGGCGGGCTGGGCGTCGGCCATCTGGTACGCGCCGACGGTGGCGTCGTCGCCGAACAGCAGGAGGTTCTTGTGCCCGATGAACGTCCCGCCGATGGTGAACCAGACCTCGGCGGAGGGCAGCACGATGAGCCCCGTTCCGTCGTCATCGTGGGCGACCAGCGTCGCTTGGAACGCGTTGAAGTCGGCCTCGTCGGAGATGTTGCCGGTGCCGTTGTCGTTCGAGTGGTCGGAGAACGCCACCCAGTCGAGGCCAACGTGCGTGGCGTAGTTGAACACCGCGGTGAGCGCGCCGCAGCGCCTGCAGCCCGCTCCCATGTCGGAGGCCACGCCGTCGCCGGAGACCCCGGTGTGGGCGTGCGGATCGCCCGCGTAGAAGCTGTACCCGGCGAAGTCCTCCGCCGCGCGCGCCCGCCCGGCCGCGGCCGCGGCCAGCGCCAACAGCGTGCCCCTCGCGGCCCGGAGGAGCGTCACGCCTTCACCCACCCCTTCTTGATGTTCTCCTCGAGGAGCCCCGCCGCGATCCGCTCCGCGGCGTCCGCGGTCGGCGCGAGTCGGACCTCGCGCTCGAGCGGCGTCTTCCGGTCTGGCGAGTAGTCGGTCCAGTGCACCACGAACGCCGGGAAGTCGGGCTCGGCCTCCTTGTTGGTCTTCCACACGATCAGCTTCCGCACCGCGACCTTCCCCTTCGTCTCCTTCGTGTACACCTCGCGGCGCACCACCTCGCTCTTCGGCCGCGCGTGCGCCGTGACGTGCTTGGCGGCGTCTCGCACCGGCACACGCTCGGTCAGCTGGGCCATCCGGACGTCCGTCGGGTTCACCCCCTTGTCCGTCCGGATCCGCGTGAAGACTGGGTGCAGCACCGAGGCCCCGGGCATCGGGGCGACCTGGGTCCATCCGTCCGGCCCGAAGTTCAGCACCATCCGCGACAGCGGTCCGCCGGCGCTGTCCTCGGCCTGGACGTCGGTCACGCGGACCTCGATCACCATCTCCGGGCGCACGAAGCGGTAGAGCTCCCCGCTGGTGTTCGCCTGGCGGTAGGTGCTCGGCGCCTGCGTTGGCGACAGCGCCGTGTACAACTGCATGCGCACCTCGTCTGGGCCGAAGTTGCCCACCGACGACGTGACCTGGAACGTCCCGTACTCGCGCATCAACGCGAGCAACGCCGAGCGCACCTGGTTCGGCGCGTCGCTCTTCTCGGTGTACCCGATCACCACGGCGTCGAGGGTAAAGAACGGCTTGACCTTGAAGATCCGGTGGTCCTTCGCGCGGACCACCAGGCCCTCGGCCTTCCCGCCGTCCGCCCACTCGCCGAACAGCCGCACGACGTCCGCCGGGCTCGCTGCCAGCTCCGTCTTGATGGCTTGCGCCCGCTTCCCGCCTTCGAACCAGCGGCGGAGCACGTCGAGCCGCTCGTTGTAGGGCTCCGGCGGCATTGGCGTGTCGGCGTCCCCGCCGGCCAGGACGTCGAACGCCGCGAAGGCCATCCGAGCGACGTCCGCCGAGGCCTCGCCGCCCATCGCGGAGCCCAAGTCCCCGACGCGCGCGCGCCCAGCGCCGGGCTTCTGGAGCGCGAACATCTCGCCGGCGACGATGGTGAGCCCCTTCACCTTGCCGACCAGCAGGCCCCGCGCTTCCACCAGCACCGGGATGTCCCCGGCCAGCACAGCCCCCTTCGGGCTGGCGAAGGTGCACGCGTCGCCGTCTACGACCAGGAACCAGAGCTCGCCGTCGATCTTCGGGGAGACCTGCAGCGGCCCGTGCGGCAGGCCCGCGATCTCCTCGCTGCCGATCGCGCGGTACGCGCTGGCCCCCTGCCGCTTGTAGCCGGACAAGCGGGTTTGCAGCTCGGGGTCGGTGACGCAGTTGTGGCCTGTCTGTTGGCCCTTGCCGAGCGGTCGTGCGCCGGCGAGCGAGTAGAAGCTCACGGGGTCTCCTGGGCGGGGCGCTCGAGCTTCATCTTCGAGAGGTGCAGCAAGAGCTGGTAGCTACCTTGTTGGTCGCCGGTGCCAATCCGGCCCTCGAGGAACCCGCGCCAGGGCGTCCCGTTGGTCTGGAACACGAGCGGGTCGCGCCCCTTCGGGCCGGCTACCAACAGCACCATGACGCCCTCGGTCGCGAGGTCCTTCGCCATCGCGTAGAGCCAATCGTATTGGACGCCGTCGGTGTGCCGGACCTGGATCGAGCGCGTGAACAGGAACTGGCGGACGGCCTCTGCGACGGGGAACTTCTTGCCCCAACGCACCGGCGCCTCTTGCACGTCGATGTTGCTGCCGACGTCCCCCCGAACCGCCGCGTGAGCTCCTCGTGCGTGCCGCCTTCCCCACACGCGAGGTAGCGCCGGAACGCGACGGGCCGTCCGACCAGCCCGACGCGCGGGGGCGGGGCGGCGATGAGCGAGCGACCCTCGGGTTGGCCGTCCCGGTTGGTCGCGTTGGTGAGGCGGAGCTTCATCCGAACATCTCAAAGTCGAGGTCGTCCTCGGCGGACTCCTCGACGGGCGGTGGGGGAGGGGTGTCGAGCGCACACCAGGTGGGCGGCGTCAGCGCGTAGATCGTGCCGATGGCGTGGTCGAGCAGGTCCTGTGCGGTGGTTGCGTCTGCCTGCACCGGCACGCCGAGGGTGCTCTCGACCTTCGGGAGCGCGTTGCCCTCGGCGTCTAGGCCCACCAGCTCGCCGTTCGGGATCCACGTGCCGGACTCGTCGAACGAGCCCTGCGCTGTCATCCCCGCGCGGAGGATCAAGCTCCCGTCGCGGAGCAGCGCGGCACGGGTGCACGGCTGTTGACTACGGTCGAGCGGGACGCGACGCTTTCTGCCATAGATCCGCGCGCGGTCGACGGCCGAGAAGTCGAAGGGGACGTCCGCGCCCTGGAAGTGGAGGACGATCTGGCGAGCCATGTGGACCGTGTATCCGCGCGGCCGACGGGGCGCGTCCGCGGCGGGTCAGCCGGCCCGGGTGCGGTGGTTGGTTTCCGGCGTGTCGTTCTCCGCGAGGGCGGTGCGCGAGTCTTCTCCCGCGCGCAGCTGGTCGAGGAGCAGGCCTGTGATCTCCGGGTCGAGGGCGGTGCCGCGCAGCCGGTAGAGCTCGCGCCGCCCATCTTCCGGGGAGAGCCCCCGCTTGTACGCGCGGTCGGACGTCATCGCGTCGTAGACGTCGGCTGCCCCGACGATGCGCGCGAGGAGCGGGATCTCCGCGCCGCGAAGTCGGCCGGGGTACCCGGCGCCGTCCACGCGCTCGTGGTGGTGCAAGATGATGTCCACCACCGCTTTCGGCAGGTTCCCGCGCCGAGCGATGTCCGCCCCCCAGGCCGGGTGCTGGTCGATCACCGCGCGCATCGTCGGGTCCAACGGCCCGGGAAAGTTCAGGATGGACTCCGGGACGCCGATCTTGCCGCAGTCGTGGAGCCAGCTTCCCCACCGCAAGTCGCGCTGGGTCTCCTCGTCGAGCCCGAGCCGCACCGCGATGAGCGATGCGTACCGGGCAACGCGGTCGCAGTGGCCCGCGGTGTAGTGGTCCTTCAGTTCGACCGCCTGGGCGAGCGAGCGGATCGTCGCCTCGTCGCCCGTGCTGAGCGCCTGGACGAGGCGACGTCGCTCGCGGGCCTCCTGGACCACGGCGAGCAGGTCCCCATCGTTCCAGGGCTTGAGCACGAGGCGGTACACCTCGCCCCGGTTGATCGCGTCGATGGCGGTGGGGAGGTCCGCGTGGCCGGTCAGCATGATCCGTGTCGTGTCGGGTTGAAGCGCCCGGGCCCGTGCGAGCAGGTCCACGCCGCTTCCCCCCGGCATCCGGTTGTCGCACACCAGCACTGAGACGGTGCGGTCGCGGAGGACGTCGCCGGCCTCGTCGGCGCACGACGCGGTGAGCACGGGGAGGCCGGCCAGCTCGAACACGCGGCGGAGCGCCGATCGGACGTGGTGCTCGTCGTCGACCAGCAAGATGGGTGCAGTTGGCATTGGGCCCCCTGTGCGGCACGGTGGAAGAAGCGTCGACCCCGACTACGAGGCAGTGCGCTGAGCGTTAGCAAGCTTTGTGCCAGGCCTTTGGGGCGCGGGCAGCGCGGCCGCCGCTGGGCGGCCTGCGGGCCTTTCGCACATCGATGGGCAACTTGCCCCATACTCGGCGGAACGTGTGTGCGAAATAACCCACCTGGGGGGGGTCAATAGGCGCACCGCTCGGCGGACCGGCCTGCTACTCCACCGTCCCCGCCCCGGTCCACACCGCGCTCCCGCCCTCCTCCCCGTTCACCACCACCCACAGCTCTGCGTCGCCCGGGTCCTCCGACCCGAACCACGTCATCGTCACTGCGCCGTCCACCACGTCGTACTCGGTCGCCCCGAACCCACCCATCGTCGTGTAGCCGAATGCGCTTAGCGCCCCGTCCCCTTCGACCGTGAACGCCAGGTCCACCTCCCCGCCGGCAGCGACGACAGGCGCTGGGTCCGTCGCCACGAGCGTCGGGTTCAGGACGGGGACCTCGCGCATCGACACGCCTACCTGGCTGTACGCCAGCGACGTCCCCTCGAGCGGCAGGGAGGCCACGCCGTCGAAGGGGTCCGCGAGGAACGCCGAGAGCTCCGCCGCTTCGTCGGTGCCAGGCTCCGGCGCGGAAGCGGCGAGGTCGATCACCGGGCACACGCCGGGCGCGCAGGCGAGCGCCCAGGTGAACACGGGGAACACGGTCTCCCCGTCGGCGACCACCCCCGCGAGGGCGGAGGACGCCAGGACCGTCGTCTCCAGCGTCCCGCCTGCAGCCGTCCCCACAGTCGTGCCCTGGGTGGCGTCCGCGGCCTCCATGCACCCGTCCCCGAGGTTGGTGCACGTCCAGGCCAGCACGTCGGGCTCGGTGCTCGCCGGGTCGGCGACGTACACGGAGACCGCGCTCTCGCCGCCGGGGGCGACCTCGGGCGGCTCGGCGACGATGGCCATCACCCGGACCTCGTCGACGAGCGTCTCGTCGTTCGCCCCGCCGCAGCCGACCAGCCAAGGGAGGGGACAGAGCAAGGCGACGCAGGGGCGGATCAAAGCTCACCTCGGAAGCCGATGGCGGGGATGATGGGTAGGCCGTTGATGGGCGTCTCCTCCGAGTAGTCGTAGCTCCACGACATGACCTCGGGGTTCTGGACGTTGAACGCGTTCTGCAGGTCCAGGTAGGTGCTGAACGCCCACTTCTTGAACTGCCACTCCTTGTCGATACGCGCGTCGACCGACCACGTGGTGGGCAGCCGCGCGCTGTCCGCGTCGCCGTAGACCGGCACGAACGCCCGGCTCTGCATGTCGTAGACGCGGTTGACCACCGGGGTGTAGGGGTCCCCGGCCGACACGCGCGCCCGGAGCCCTACGCGCCAGGACTTCGGGAGCTCCTGCGACGCCAGGGCGTTGACGACGAACGGCTGGTCGTTCGCGAACAGGCTCTTCTCGCCGTCCCGGCCGTAGCGCACGGAGCTGGAGAACGTCGCGGAGACGAGGCCGAACGTCTTGTTCCGGGTCAGCCGGACGAGCAGCTCGGTGCCGCAGACGCGCCCGGTGCCTGCGTTCGCGTAGGGCTCTGTGTCGAACGGCCCGACGGGCGGCGGGCCGGTGAAGAAGCGGAACCGGTCCTCGCGGCCGACGACGAGGTCGTACAGCCGGTTGTAGAACGCGGTCGCCTCGACCGAGAGGCCGAGCGGCAGCTGTTGGACGACGCCGAGGCTCGACTGCAGGGACCACTCGGGGACGAGGTCGGGGTTGCCGTCCCCGCCGGGCGCGACCTCGCGGGTGGTCGCGAACTGGGAGTACTTGCCGACGCTGGCCTTCACGACGGTGGTCGGCCCGGCGACGATGCGCGCGCTGAGACGGGGGTCGAACGCGGCGTAGGCCGAGCCGAAGTCGTAGAAGCGGGCGTCACCACGCAGCCCCGGGGTGAGCGACAGCGCTCCGAGCCGGACGGTCGGCTCGACGTAGAGGGCAGGGGAGACTTGCCAGGCGACGTCCGACTCGTAGGGGCTGAACGCGGTGACGTTGTACAGGAAGCTGTCGCGCCCGCCTTGGACGTCGGCGCCGATGCGCCAACTCAAGCGTCGGTCTTCGCTCGGGGCCCGTACGACCTCCTCGCGAAGCGAGAAGCCGAGCCGGCGCTCGTACGCGGCCTCCGGGTCGCCATCGAACGCGAAGGACTGGTCCTCGGGCCCCCCGGCGAGCGTCAGCTCGTTGCTCCAGCCGGACGCCAGCGGCTGGATCCAGCGTCCGCGGGCCTTCCCGAACGTGGTGGTGAGCCCGATGGACACGGCGTCCGTGTCGGCGCCGACGACGCTGAAGCGGTCGTCCGAGAACAGCACGAGCGCGTCGAAGGAGCCGCCGCTCTGCGTGCGGTGGAACACCCGGGCCTGCGCGTCCCAGTACCGAGGGGCGCGGAACGCGGCGCCGGAGCTCGACAGCACCGGGCTCAAGATCGTGTCGATCCAGGAGCGACGCAGCGAGAACTCCAAAACGGTGTCCTTCCCGACCTTTTGCTCCACCCAGGCGGTGCCCTGGAACAGGTCCAGCGACACGTAGCCGCCGGACTTCTCCGGCACTCGGTCGTTCGTGCGGAGGTCGACCAGCCCGCCCAGCGCCCGCCCGTACCGGGCGCCGTAGTTGCCGGGCAGGTAAGCCACCTCCGAGATGAAGTCCCCGTTGAGGATCGTCGACAGCCCCGAGAAGTGAAAGACGATCGGGATGTTCGCGCCATCGAGGAAGTACGCCGAGTCCTCGGGAGCGGTCCCCCGGATGATCAGCTGGCCGACGCCGAGCGGGGCCCGCGCGACTCCGGGCAGGTTTTGAACCGCCTTGACCACGTCGCCGCCGGTCCCGGGCAAGAACCGCACCTCCTCTTGCGTGAGCGTTCGCTCGGTGAGCTCGGCGGATGCGCGGTCCGCCGTGATCGTGACGGTGCGGTCGGCCGCTCCGCTCGGCACGTCCGGCTCGGCCGCCAAGTCGAGCCGCGCGACGCTGCCGTCGCGGATCTCCACTGTCGCGGTGACCGACAGGTAGCCGGGGGGCGCGACGACGACCGTCCACGTGCCCGCGGGGAGCCCGGAGAACGTGAAGCGCCCGTCCACGTCGGTGAGCGCGTGGGCCACCGTGCCGTCCGCCCTGGCCGCACGGACGTCCAGCTCGTGCATCCCGAGCCCGGCGGCGGCGTCCACTACGGTCCCTTCGAGGGACGGGGCCGCGGCGAGCGCCACGGTGAACCGGTACCGGTATTGGATCACCGCGCCGACGGCGACGCCGTTGGCGTCGAGCGCGGGAGTGAACCGGAACCCGCGCGCTGCCTGGATCGCCGCCTCGTCGAAGCCGCGGCCCGCGGGCTCTCGCACGATCGCGTTCAGCACGTCACCGCCGGGGCCTACCTCGATCTCCAGCAGCACAGTTGCCTCGACCCCGGCCGCCAGCGCGTCCGGTGGGTAGGTCGCGGGCAGCTGGGAGACCAGGATGGGCAGGGTCGGCCCCAGGGCGGGAGCGGTCGTGGCCTCCGGGGTCGGGGCGGTCGGGCCGGCCGACGCGCCCGCTGGCGCGGGCAGCACCAACGGGGGGGGGGCGTCCGCCGGCACAGCGCTCTCCCCCGGGCCCTCGGCGAGCGCGACGCCGGCGTGCAGCATGCCGACGAGGGTGAGCAGCGCCCGGGGCGTCGTACGAGAGCGGTGTGCGAACATGTATTGAATAGATAATGCACAACTTTCGGAATGTCAACGGCGAGGCCGGCTGCGCCTCGCGCACACTTTGGGCTAGCCGCCGCGCCCAGCCTCCTCCGCCGGCGCTCACACCTCCCAAGTCCTCCGTCGGCAGTCTTGGTAGATCGCCCAACGCACCCCCCGTCGCCGTCAGAACGTCGAGACCTTGCCCGTGTGCAGCAGCAGCTGCAGCCCGGTGGGCGTCAGCAGCTCGTTCGGGACCTCGAACGGGATGTCCGGGCACGTCCACAGGTGCATCGCCACCCCGGACGTGGCGGCAGAGGCCTTGTTGCGCTGCTGGAGGTACATCGACATCAGGTCCTCCGGCTGGGGCGGCGCGACCGTCGCTGCGGGGCTGGACGCGACCACCGTTGGCGTCTTGTAGAGCACCCCGCCGCCCGGCTGGTTCAGGAACGTGACGATGGTGACGAGGTCGCCCGCCGGGAGGTAGCGGAGCTCGTACGTGGAGTAGCCGGAGCTGTCGGTCCCGGTTTGCTTGATCTTCCCGAGCCCGAGCGTCGCGAGGCACGTCGTCGTGTCGTAGAAGAGCCCGAGGCAGTCGTAGTCGGGGTTCGGCGTGGCCTTCGGGTCGGTGCTCGTGAACACGAACCAGACCGAGGGGTCTGCGGCAGACGAGCAGACCGGGTTCCACGCCGTGGAAGCATCCGCCGGGGAGAGGGAGTGGAGGGCGAGGAGGGCGAGCGCGAGCATCGGTTTCAGCTATCGTGAACCCGCGGCGAACGCGATTGTTCCGCTCGCCGACCCCCCCGGTGATAGCTTGACGGGTCAACATGGCCAAGCCTCCCGCTCGCAAGCAGACACGTGACTCGAAGCCTCCGCGGGGGGCCGCTGCACGTGACGAGCAGGGTGCGAAGGCGCTGGGCATGGCCAAGCGGGGGAGCAAGGGGGCGAAGAGCCCCAAGGGCCCTGGCCGCCGGGCGGGCGGCGGGTGGGCCACGATCAAGGCCTGGGCGCGGGTAACGACCTGGGCGAGCCTGCTCGGCATGACGCTTGGCGGGGGCGCGACGCTGGCGATCTGCTACCGAGGCGCCGTAGAGCGGGTCGAGCGGGGGCTGGCCGCGCCGGTTTGGACCGTGCCCGGGCACGTGTGGAGCGCGCCGGTAGAGGTGTGGCAAGGGATGCGCGCGACGCCCGCGGACATCGCCGCTGTGCTGGTGAGCGCGGGCTACGCGCAGGTCGACCACGCCGAGAAGCCAGGCGACGTGCAGGTCGGAGATGGCACCATGCTCGTCGTGAACCGCGCCGCGCAAGGCTACACGCCGCGCGCAAAGCAGGTGATGCTCACGTTCCGGGACGGCCGGATCAAGTCCGTCTCGCCCGGCACCCGCGCGACGTTCGCGCCTTCCTTGCTCGCGACGGTGCGCGGGGCCGACAACGAGAACCGGAGCCCGGTGCCGTTGGAGCGCATCCCGAAGGTGCTGCGCGAGGCGGTGCTCGCGATCGAAGACGCGCGGTTTTACGACCACCGCGGCATCGACCCCATCGGGCTCTTCCGCGCTTTGGCGGTCGACGTGTGGCACCAACAGATGGTGCAGGGCGGCTCGACGCTCACGCAGCAGGTCGCGAAGAACATCTTCCTCACGCAGGAGCGCACGGCGTCGCGCAAGTTCTCCGAGGTGCTGCTCGCCATCGCGCTCGAGCGCCGCTTGTCGAAGGACGAGGTGCTGGCGTTGTACCTGAACGAGGTCTACCTTGGCCAGGGCGGCGGCGCGTCGTTGTGCGGGATGGACGCCGCGGCCCGGGCGTGGTTCGGGAAGTCCGTCGAGCGGGTGGACCTCGCAGAGGCCGCGACGCTGGCAGGCGCCATCGCGTCGCCCAACAGCTGGTCGCCGATCCGGCACCCGGACGCGTCGAAGGCGCGCCGGGACGTCGTGCTCGGCCGCATGGTCGACGCGGAGTTCATCACCGCGGCGCAAGGGGACGCGGCCCGGGCGCTCCCGCTGGAGACCTCCCCGGTCCCCTCGGGGCGGCGCGCGCCGTACGCGGTGGACCGCGCGATGGAGCTGGTGGAGACGGAGCTCGGGGAGGGGTCGGTCGCGCGGCGCTCGCTCGACGTCCGAACGTCCATCCAACCGCTGGTGCAGCTCGCGGCGGAGCGCGCCGTCACCGCGGGGTTCGACGAGGTGGTGCGGGCGCACCCGGCCGTGGTGTCGGCGCAGGTGGCGGCCGTCGTGATCCGCGCGTCCGACGGTGCCGTGGTCGCCCAGGTCGGCGGCAAGGACTGGGAGAAGAGCCCGTTCGACCGGGCGAGCGACGCCGTGCGCGAGATCGGGTCCACGGTGAAGCCGCTCACGCTGCTGTTCGCGCTCGAGGCCGATCCCGCGCTCTCGCCCGCCGTCCGGCTCGACGACGCGCCCATCACGCGCACGCACGACGGCAAGTCGTGGATCCCCGCGAACTTTGACCACACGTTCGTGGGGCCGATCTCGATCCGCCAGGCGATCGCCCACTCGCGAAACGTCCCGGCTGTCCTGCTCGCCGAGCGCGTTGGGCTGGGCCACGAGCGGGAGGGCTTGCGCGGGCTGGGGCTCGAGAACGCCACGGACTACCCGAGCGTCGCGCTGGGCGGGTTCGGGGCGACCCCGGTGCAGCTCGCCGCCGCGTACGGGATCTTCGCCGGGGACGGCCGCTACCACGCGCCGTGGGTCACGGGCGGCGCGTGGGAGGGGGAGACGGAGGTCTACGATGCCGAGGCGAAGTCTGGCCCGAGCTATTCGAGCCGGGCGAGGTGGTTGGCGACCGACGTGATGCGCTCGGTGCTGAGAGTGGGCACCGGCCGAGCGGCGTCGAAGTACGGGGTGGGCCCAGGCGCCGCGGGGAAGAGCGGGACGACAGACGCTACGAAGGACGCTTGGTTCGCCGGGATCAGCGGCGGGTACAGCGTTGTCGTGTGGGTGGGCTTCGACGAGGGGAAGGCGCTCGGCCTGACCGGGTCCGCCGCCGCGCTCCCGATCTGGGCCCGCCTGGTCGACGCCCTGGGCAATTCGTCGAGCGTGCCCGGCGCGCCGTCGAGCCTGGTACGCGCGTCCGTGTGCGACACCACCGACCTACCTCCGTGCCTCGGCTGCCCGAGCACCCACGACGAGTGGTTCACCGCCGGCGCCGTGCCCGACGGCAACTGCGTGATCCCCGCCTTCGGGGACCCCGGGCCGGCCGACCCCAACGCGCCCGCGCACGACAAGGGCGTGTTCAAGAGCATCGGCGACCTGCTGGGGATTGGGAACTAGCGAAACCAGCAGATCCGATGCGGGTGCTACCCCAGCCCCTCGGCTGCCCCGTCGCTCGCGTCGAGCACGCCGCGCTTGCTGAAGCAGATCCAGTGGTTGTCCGGCAGCGCGCGGAGCACCCGGCGCTCGGTGCCGTTCATCTCGCGCTCGAGCACGGCGCCGGAGCGCGCAGGCTCCAGGATGAACCCGTTCTCGGCGTCCACCTGCACGTCCCGGTGCAGCTTGTTGACCTCGCTCACCACCGACTGCCGCTGCAGGTCGATGAACAAGAGCGTGCAGGTGTCGCCCTCGGGCACGCGCAGCGCGGCGAACTGCCCGCCGGTGATGCCCCAGACGCGGTCGGGCGGCGCGTGGAGCTGAATGACGTCGCGGCCTTCGGCCGGGCGCTTGTCGCGGGCGGACGCGCCCAGGTCGTAGTGCGCGAGGATGTGCTCGGCGTCGACCACCAGCAGGTCCGGCCGGCGGTTGACGAACGACAGGAGGCGCGCAGGCACGTCGGCCGTCGGGATCGGGTCGTCCACCGCCTCGCGGCCGTTCGCGGGGTCGAGGATCTTGATGGCCCCGCGTGGCGTGATGACGCCGAGCCAGGTGCCACCGTGCGAGAGCGTCATGCCCTCCGGCCACCGCAGCTCCAGCGCCTTCCCGCGCGCCATGTCCCACCAGCGCACGCCGCCCGACGCGAGCGCGACGGCGACGACGGTGCCCCCGATCGCCGCCGTGGTGGCCCCGACGGTCTCCGGTCCGCCGTCGAGCACCCGCTCGCCGTTCCGGGTCTCGTACACGGCGATCGAGCCGCGCTGCGGGATCGCCAGCAAGTAGCGCCCGTCGCGGTCGATCTGCACCTCTTTCAGCGGCCCGGGCGTCACGATCTCGCGCACGCGCTTGTTCTTCGTCCAGATCGCGACGCGCTCCCCGTGGATCGCGAGGCGCTGCTCGCCAAACCCGCCGACCCCGGTGACGGGCCCGGCGTTCCCGCCATCCCCGCCGTGCGCCAGCCCGTCGGACCCGCCGACCTTGATGCCCTGCTGGCCCCACCATGCAGCGCCCGCGGCGTCAGGCGCCCCGTGCCGCTGGCTGCCGACTGGCTGCAGGTCCGGCATCGAGAACGTGTGGATCGACCGCGAGCTGACCGCCCCGATCTGCGCGCCATCCGGCCGCTGCACGACGTTCAGGATCCCCGACCCGCCGCGCGTAGCGAAGCTGTGGATCATGTGCCCGTCGACCACGCGCAACAGCGAGATGCCCGCTTGCCCCGCGGTCACCACGAGCGTGCCGTCCAAGGAGAACACCGCGCGCTCCGCGGGCATCTGGAGCTTGTCCATCGGCAGCCCCTGGTGCGACAGCAGGTCGACCAAGCGTGGCTGCCCGGCGTCGTCCAAGCACAAGACGCGCTGGCCCCGCTCGTCGAACTCCACCGTGAGCCCGCCGAACCCTTGCCACGCGACCTCGCGCGTGCCGCGCTCGATGTCCCAGATGCGCAGCAGGCCATCGAGCGCGATCGTCGCGACCCGCGCGCCCTCTGGCGAAACGGCCACGCCGCGCATCGCGCGCACCCGGCCCCGGGCGCCCTCGCGGATCTCCTGGAACAGCGGCGAGCCGTCGGCCGTGCTGTACACGCCGATCGTCCCGTCGTCGTCGCCCACAGCGATCATGGTCCCGCCGCGGATCAGGCCGAGCGCCCCGGTGACGCCGACCCCGGGCTGGAACACGAGCCCGGGGGCGTTCTCCCCTTGTCGCTGCACGGCGACGACGCCGGAGCTGTCACCCGTCGCGAGGACGCCGCTCCAGGGGTCGTACACGGCGGCGGTGACCGGTGCGTCGTGCACGTTGGGGCAGAACTGGTCGGTCAGCGAGGCCATGGATCTGGGGGCTTAACCGGGCAAGGTGTGCCGAGCGTCGGCATCGGCGGGCGGGACCCGATCCCGCCCACATTTCCAACGCGCAGCGAACCGATTTGGGCACCCGTCAACGCTCGTCCTCGGTCTCCTTTGGCTTCACCGGCTTCGTCGAGAAGATCCACGCGACGACGATGCCCACGAGGTACAGCACCAGCAGCGGGCCGGCCATCATCATCTGCGACATCACGTCCGGAGGCGTGAGGATCGCCGCGATGATGAAGATGCCGACGATGCCGTAGCGGAACCCCGAGATCATGTCCCGGTGGTTGATCAGCCCGAGGCGGGAGAGGAAGTACACGACGATCGGGAGCTGGAAGCTCGCGCCGAACGCGATCAGCAGCGTTATCGCGAAGGTCAGGTAGCTGTTGATCGAGAGCACCGCGGTGACGTGCTCGCCGTTGATGTTCAGGAACAGCGGGAAGCCGAACCGGAACACGCCGTAGTAGGCGAACGCGCCGCCGACGAGGAAGAGCACGGTGCTCGCGAACGCGAGGGGCAGCACGCTCCGGCGCTCCTTCTCGTACAGCCCCGGCGCGACGAACTTCCAGACTTGGTAGGCCAAGATCGGGGACGCGCCGAACAGCCCCGCGATGCCGGCGACCTTCATCTGCACGACGAAGCCCTCGGTGGCCTCGGTGATCGCCATCGTCCCTTTGCCCGTCGCGGCGAGCGCGTCGTTCATCGGCGCCGACAGCCAGTCGAACAGGTCGCCCGCGAACGCGAAGGACACGCCGACGCAGATGGCGACGGCCCAGACGGACACGATCACGCGCTGGCGCAGCTCGCGCAGGTGGTCGAGCAGCGGCATCTCGTAGGTGTCGGCGAACTCGCGGGCGCGGTCCGCCGCCTGTGCGAGCGGGCTTGGCGGAGGGGCGGGGGGCTTCGGCCTCATGACGCACCCCCCGAGTCGCTGGGATCGGACGGCGCCGACGGAGCGGGGGTGGGGTCGGGCGCAGGGGCGGCGGGGTCAACCCGGGGATCGCCGGAGGACGTAGGCTCCGCGGCCACGGGCCCGGGCGCGGGCGATCCCGGCCGCGGGCGCATCACGGCGTCGTCGGGCGGCGGGCGCGCGGGGGCGTTCGCCCGGGCGCTGCGGAGCCGGTTGGCGTCCTCCCGCGGGCCAGACTCGCGGATCGTGGCCTCCCGCCTGCGCTCCATCTGCTCGCGGCGCTGGTCCGCCTCCGCGCGGGCGACCTCGGAGTTGAACGCGCGGGTGAGCTCGTTCGACGCCCCGCGCACCTTCGCGTACATGCGGCCCGCCTGGCGCATCAAGCCCGGCAGCTGGTCGACGTCAAAAAAGACGAGGATCAACAATCCGACAACCGCGATTTCGCCGAGCGAGAGATCGAACACGCTGCGGTCTATCATCGCGCGCCGGGCAGGGTCAGCTACCCGACTCGGATCAGCCCACGAGGAGCTGCAGGTCGTCCCCGACCGCCAGGATCGCGCCCTCCGGCACCTCCTCCCAGCGGTCCTCGTCCCCGATGCGTTCGCTGGCGACGATCAGGTGGTTGAGCCGGTTGCCGGGCCGAGCGGGGAGCAGGCAGATTTTCTCGGGCCAGCTGCAGGTGCCGGCGTCCCGGCAGAACGTCTTCTGCGTCGCCATGAACAGCTCGCGCCCGTACCGCTGCGCGACGAACAGGTGGCCGTCGGTCAGCAAGAAATTGATCACTGGCGGCGGACAACCTGCCGCAGCGGCGCGATCCAGCAGCCGTCCGCGCGCCTCTCGCAGGACCGGGAGGACGCGGGCGCCGTCAGGCGTCGTCGTGAGGTCCACCCCCGCGGTGACGAGCTGCGCGAGCAGCCAGTGGAACAGCGTCTCCGTGTCCGTCGTGCCGAGGATGTTGTCGCGCAGCGCGTTCGGCAGGTCCGCGAGCATCGACGCGCGCAGGTTCTCGAACCCGTGGAGCGTGCCGTTGTGGGCAAACACCCAGCGCGCGCACCGGAAGGGGTGGGTGTTGTTCGGGCTGGTGGCCCCGACCGTCGCGCGGCGGACGTGCGCGATGAGGGTGTTGGACGCCAGGCTCTCGCTCGCTCGTCGAAAACTCTGCGAGTCGGACGCCCCGAGCTCGCTCTTCACGACCCAGGCCTGGCCGCCCTGGAACCACGCGATCCCCCAGCCGTCCGGGTGCTGCTTCGCCTGGGCGGACAGCGCGTTTTCGGCCTCGACGAGCGAGCGGTGGGCACGGGAGAGCACAGCGCTCTTGAAGCCGAACAGGCGGCACATGCGCGGCAGTGTATCCGGCCCGGGGGCCGCGACCCCAGTAGAATTACGGCCCCTTCTGCGGGTCCTTCGGCATGGCCAGCAACACCATCCCGTCCCGCTTGTCCTCCACGGTGCAGCCCTCGGCGACCAGCGCGTCGACCAGCCGGGACGCTTCGCCCCGCAGCTCCTTCTCGTGTACGAGCACTTGTGTCACCCCGGCGGCAGCCGCGCCCGGCACGTCCATCGGCGCGCCCTCGTTGTCCAGCACCGGCTCCCACGCCGCAAACCCGTCGAGCCAGGCTGGCCTCGCCGCGGACGCGACGCCGTTGAAGTCGGGCGTCCAGGGGGACTGCGCCCCGCCTCGGAGGCGCGCGTAGAGCAGGTAGCGGGCCCGGGGTCGCGACGGGTTCATCACGCCCGGCGGCATCGCGATCGGCCCGGGGAGGTCGAGCAGCACGGGCCCACGCACCTCCGCGTAGATCGGGCTCACCTTCGCTGGCGCGCCCGGGAGCAGGGGCTCGACCGGCGAGAGCAGGTAGCCTTCGAGCCAGGGCACAAGCGCGAGCCAGGCCCAGCGCGGCCGCTCGGAGAACGTGCGCGTGAGCAGCACCGCGAGCAGGAACAGCGTGCCGGCGTGCCAACGGTACGGGAACCGCACGGACCGCAAGACAGGCAGCCCGTACCAAGGGCCCCACCCGCTGGAGAGCAGGACGCACGCGACGAGCCCCGCGACGAGCCAAGGGGTGCGGCGGGCCGAGCGGAGCGCGAACAACGGCGCCGTCACGCCGATCCACGTCGTGATGGCGAACGGGTTCGTCTGCTCCCAGCCCGGCGCTTGCAGCCACGGCTGCAGGCCCATCGCGACCCGGACGGCGTCCGGCAACGGCCGCGCCCCCGCCGCCATCGCCCCGAACGCGCCAAGCAGCGGCACCACCCCGACGAGCCCCAGGAGCGACACCCACGCCGCTCTCCGCCACGGGCCCCACGCCAGCGCGCCGGCGCACGCGACCATCCCAAGGTACCAGCTGGACAGCACGCACACGAACAGCGCGAGCACGCTCGCGGCCTTGCGATCCGTCGCGACGCACCATGCCCAGAGCGGCAGAGCCCACGCGTCCGTGCCCTCGACGATGCCCTCCACCGCGTACCCGTGGAAGAACGGCGACGCCCCGTACAGCAGCGCCCCGCCCATCGCCGGCAGCGGCGCCCCGCCAAGCGCCCGCAGCGCCGCCCACGCGACGGCCACCCCCGCGGCGCGCGCGAGCACCAGCGTGACGACGTAGGCCACGACGGCGCCGTTTCCGCCAAGCGCCGTCGCGAGCGCGTACACCGGCCACCCGACCCAGCCGTGGATCGGCGAGCTGTAGTAGAACGCCATGCCGTTGGGCGCCGCGAGCTGCTCGCACCAGGTCGGGAGCCCCGGCTGGTGCTGGATGAACCACCCGAGCCCCCAGACCGACGGGTAGAGGTCCGTGAACGCGCTCCCGGGGATCTCCCCGCGAAGCAGCGCCGGCAGAAGCGGCCCGACGCCCCAGGCGAGCGCGACGACCATCACGAGCAAGAGCCCGGCGCGGGAGTTTGGCTGGCCGTTCATCGTGGCCGTTCATAAGCCGCCGGATGTCCGACCCCCGCTTCCCGAGCCCCCGCCCGTTCTCCGACGCCGCCGCCGCTGCCGCCCGCGCGGCGTTTGACGCCCGCACCGTCCCCGTTGGCAGCCTGGGCAAGCTCCGGGAGCTGGCGACCTGGTGGTCTGGCTCGGTGGGCAAGCTCCCCGCGGCCGCGCCCTCACGCGCAAAGCTGCTGGTGTTCGCCGCCGATCACGGGGTCACCGTCCGCGGCGTCAGCCCCGAGGGCGCGCCATCGAGCGGGGAGCGCGTGCGCAGGCTGATCGCCGGCGAGAGCGCGCTGGCCCGGCTCGTCCGACACTCAGACGGCGTGTCGTTCTCCTTGGACGTGGTGGACGTCGGGCTGTTCGAGCCGGGCGTCGGTCGTGACCGGCGGCTCGGGCCCGGGACGCGCGACCTCTCGGCGGAGCGCGCGATGTCGATCGAGCAGGCCATTGGCGCGATCCTCGTCGGGATCGAGTGCGCGACCGAGGCGGCGCGGGACGGCTTCGAGGTGATCGCGGTCGGCGAGATCGGGGCAGGGGGCTCGACCGCGGCGGCGGCG
>CALQBK020000032.1 GCA_943328795.2 Bifidobacterium breve | reverse complement strand
GCTCGGCGACCGCGCGTCGTGCGAGCGGCCGGAGCTCGATCCGCTCGACGGGGCGACGGCCCAGGGCCTCGGTGTAGTGCGCGATCGTGCCGCGGTAGGCCGCCAGGTTGCGCGCCGTGGACAGGACCAAGAGGTGCGTGGACCCCGCCTCGTCGCCAGCGGCGATCCGGCCGACTACGCGTACGCTGGCCTCGTCGAGCCACTGCACGTCGTCGATCGCCAACACCAGCGGGTGTGCCGCCGTGCCCAGCCCGCGGAAGAACGACGCGATGGCCTCGAAGTACCGCTGCTGTTCGGCGTCGGGGTCCAACGCCCGCAGCTCGGGGGCGTCCCCGATCATGCGCGCGAGCCCGCTGCTGAGGCGCTTCACGAGCGCGGCGTACCCGCCCGCCGCCTTGCGGATCTGCTCGATAGCGGCGAGCCGCTCGGCGTCGGGCAGCCGCAGCAGGCGCGCTACGTACTCGTCGGTCGCCTCGCGCAAGGGCCCGAACGGCACGGCGTCGCCCTGTTGGCAGCGCCCCGAGAGCACCGTCGCGCCTTCTTGGCTGGCGACGGCGCCGAATTCCTGGACCAGGCGCGTCTTGCCGCTGCCCTCTTCGCCCTCGACCTGGACGAACGCCGGCTTGCCGCCCGTGGCGGTGCCGAGCGCCTTCTTCAGCCGTCCGAGCTCGGCGTCGCGCCCCACGAGCGCGCTCTCCTGCTCGTTGACGCTGGGCTTGTCCGACGCGCCGAGCACGAGGGTGCCGTGGCTCGCCTCCTCGTTGAGCCGGACCAGCGCTTGCAGGTCAGCGAGGAGCCCGCGCGCGCCCTGGTACCTGTCGTCGGGGTCCTTCGCGAGCAGCTTCCGCAGGATCGCTTCGAGCGCGAGGCTGGTGTCCGGCGCGAGCTCGCGGACACCTGCCGGCGCTTGCGTAGCCAGCAGGTGCAGGAACTCAGACGACTCCGCAGCGACGAGCGGCGTGCGCCCGGCGAGGCACTCGTACAGGGACGCGCCGAGCGCGTAGAGGTCCGCGCGCGGGCCGACGGTGCGCTTGATCACGCCGAGCTGCTCGGGCGCTGCGTAGTTGAGCGTGCCGACGATCGCGGTGGAGTCGGTTGCCCCGCTGACCAGCCCAAAGTCGATGAGCTTGATCCCACCCGTACGGGTACGCACGACGTTGGCGGGCTTGATGTCCCGGTGGACCATGCCAAACCGGTGCACTTCGACCAGGGCGGAGGCCACCGCCCGGCCAAGGTGCACGACGTCCTTCTCGGACATCGCGCCTCTCGCGATCACCAGGTCCACGCTCTCCCCGTCGAGCAGGTCCATGATGATGAACGGGCGCCCGTCGTGCTCGCCAACCTCGACCACCCGCACCAGGGCGTCGTGATCGAGCCGGGCGAGGGCCGCGGCCTCCCGGCGGAACTGCAGCAAGACGTCCAATGCCTCCCCGGCCGGGCGGGAGGTCATCCACTTCAGCGCGTAGGTGCGGCCATCCCGCCGCGCCTCGTAGACGACGCTCATCGCGCCTTCGCCGAGCTTCGCGCCGATGGCGTAGTCCGCGATCTCCGCCGGCATCTCAGCGGAGCTCAATGCTCCCCCCGAGACGTGGGCGGGATGCTGGGGACGA
Source organism: Bifidobacterium breve (assembly GCA_943328795.2). Lineage (GTDB taxonomy): Bacteria > Myxococcota_A > UBA796 > UBA796 > SXON01 > CAIUMM01. The sequence goes on along the minus strand of CALQBK020000032.1, from coordinate 29,315 downwards.
CATCCCCCGCGGCGGAGATCCCCTCGGCGAAGGTGAGGATGCGGTTTCGGCCGGTGCGCTTGGCGACGTACAGCGCCTTGTCCGCGAGCTGCAGCAGCTGGTCGGGCGTCGTGGCGTCGCCGGGGCAGATGGAGATCCCGCCGCTCGTCGTCGTCAAGAACGTGCCCTCGGCGACCCGCGCGCGGACGCGCTCCACGACGCGGCTGGCTACAGTCAGCGCGGCGTCGATCGATTTTCCGCCGATCAGCATGCAGAACTCTTCACCGCCGAACCGGGCGACGATGTCCTCGTCGCGCGCCGAGACCCGCAGCACGTGTGCGAACTCGCGAAGGGTCACGTCGCCCTGCGCGTGCCCGTAGGTGTCGTTCACGTTCTTGAAGTGGTCGAGGTCGAAAAGGATCAGCGCGACCATCGGGCCGCCCTCGAGGGCGGCTGCGACGCGCTCCGCGATGCGGGCGTCAAAGTACCGGCGGTTGAACACGCCGGTGAGCCCGTCCGTCTGCGACAACAGGCGCTCGCGGTCGAGCGCCTCTTTCGACGACGCCGTCGTGTTCGCCAATTCCTGGGCCAGCGCCTCGCGCTGCGCGCGCTCGTGGTCCAACATGCGGCGGTACTGCTCCTGCATGTTGCTCTCGGCCGTCACGTCTCGGTACTGCTCCAGCGCACCCCAGACGGTGCCGTCGGGGTCCGTCAGCGGCATCGCGACGATGTGGACGCGCAGGTCCTTCCGTGTTGCCCGCACCTCGTCCACGCGCGTCGGCTTGCCCGAGTCCATCGCGCGCACCGCGACGCAGCCATCCTCGCAGCTCTCCATCCCGAACTGCGCGTGGCACATGCCGGGGACCTTCGCCCCCTCGAATTCGCGTGCTCGCCAGCCGGTGATGTGAACGTAGGCGGGGTTTTTGTAGACGACGTTCAGGTCGCGATCCACCACCGCGACGGCGTCCATCGCGCCATCCACGAACGTTCGGAGCAGGGCAGGAAGGTCAGCGGCGACGCGCGGGGAGTGCACCACCGCAGGCTAACCGCGGCCCCAAACCAGGGCGATGGACCGGCGTGTTTTACGCCTCGGTGTCAGCCCGCGAACGACACGTAGGTCGACGGCATGTCGTCGAACTCCATCGTACCGCCGCACTTCGCGCACGGGATCTCGTCCGCGATCTCCCGGCTCGCCCCGGTGAGGTCGAGCGGCACCTGGGCCTCGCTCCGGCACGAGGAGCAGTAGTACGGGAGCATCACGGACCGCACCGAGCCCGCGCCACGGAAGTTCGCGATGGTGTTGAGCTGGCGAACGATCGCGGGCGAGCAACGGACGAGCTCGAACCCGCGGTCGCCGTCCGACAGCTTGCGGACGAAGTGGATCCACTCCCGGACGCCGCAGGAGTTGATCTGGACCACCCCCGCCAGGTCCAGCGCGAGCAGGCCGGAGCCTTCGAGCGCAAGGAGCCCGTTGAGGTCGGCATCTTCGGTGATGGCGCCTTGGATCTCGACCTCGGTCTTGCCGTTGGCGTTGGCGACTTTCCACTTGAGCGTGTTCATGGGCTCCCCTGCCTGACGAAGATGTTGAAGGATTTTCCGGCTTCGGTGAAGTTCCGGTAGCCGCCGCGCACGTCGAGCAGCCCGATCATCTCGGTGCGCTTGCCCGGCTCGAGGTTGATCACCAGGTGAGACAGTGAGTCCAAGATTTGGAAGAAGCCGAGGCCGGCGCCGCCGGTGCCTTCGCTGACCTGGTCCTCGCCCCCGCGAAAGCCCTTGGCCAGGTAGTCCTGCACCTGCACCGGCTCGAGCGAGCCGAAAGGGTCCTTCGCCGCGATGCCGAACCGCGCGCCGTCGTAGCAGAACTGGAACTCGATCTCTTGCCCAGGGTCGAGCGCGACGGGCTGGGTGCGGGGGCGGGACGCGTACTTCCGCGAGCCGTCCTCCGCGACCGGCGCGTTGTACAGCGCGTTCGTCAGGTACTCGTCCGACACGTTGCGGATGAGCGCCCGCAGGCGAGGGGGGATGCCGAGCACGCCGGCGTACTCGCTGATGGTGTTCAGCGCCCAGTTCTTTTCGGCGGTGGTGGTCACGCGGAGGGTGTGGGCCTTGGCGTCAGGCGCGAAGTACTTCTCCATGCCGAAGATGTCGCCGTACCGCAGCTTCTTGACGGTGACCAGCAGGTCGCGATCATTGACGGAGTTGCTGTCGATCACGATCATGTTCGTGAGGACGTGCGAGCCGAAGAGCTGCGCGAAATTGTGCCGCGCGCGCTTCTCGGAGAGCAGCAGGAGGGTTGGCCCGCCCGCGCCGCCGCCGAAGTCGGAGATCAGGCGGTTGCGGTCCGCCTCGATGCGCGCGTCGTAGTACACGGCCACGAGGGACGACGAAGGGAGCTTGCTGACCTCGGCGAGCGACTCGATCACCTTGACTTCGCCCACCGCCTTTCGGAGCCCGCGGACCAGCTCCGCGAATTCGTCGGCGTCGGCCCCGAGAAACGCGATGGACTTGCCGGACGATGAGACCGGCAGGATGGAGAGGCGGGGGCTCTTTGGGTCCATCCCGCGAGCCTAGCCCAAGGCATGTGTGCCGACCAGCCCACCCACGGGGATTGTTGTCTGAGAACTGTCGTCCGCCCGAAGGTGGCACCAACTGCCAACTCTGGGCGCTCCGGACCGCCCCGGACTCTGCTACCTTGGCCGCTCGATGCCTCCCCCGCTGCCCAGCGATCCCGACCGCAAAGAGTCGTTCCGCGCGGCGATCACGCACGCGATCGGCGAGCTCTGCGGCCCGCTCCCGCTCGACGTGGTGGAGAGCGTGTTTGACCAGGTCGTGCTGGTGGACCTGTCCGTGGGCGCGACGCTCTACCGGCAGGGGGAGCCGGGCGACTGTTTGCACGTGGTGCTGACCGGACGGCTCCTGGTCTCGGTGCGCGACGGGGAGACGGAGCGCGTGGTGGCTCGGCCGCAGCCGGGCGACGTCGTCGGGGAGATCGCCGTCATCGCCGGGAACGTCCGCGCCGCGACGGTGGTGGCCCAGCGTCACTGCACGCTCGCGATGATCGGCCGGGAGGCGATCGACAGCGTCGTGCAGCAGCGCCCTGCGGTCGCCACGCACCTCGCGCGGATGGTCGTGGACCGCCTGACGAACCGCCGCGGACACATCCAAGCGCGGACGGGCCCGCGCACGTTCCTCGTGCTCGGCACGGGGATCCCGAGGGCCGACGTCGGTGCGCTGCGGCGCGCGGTCGAGGCCGGGCTCCGGCCGCTCGGCTCGGCCGCTTGGCTCGACCTCGCGCGCGCCCGTGCCGAGGGCGTCTCGGACTTCGGCCGCTGGTTCGACGCCTGCGAGCGGGCGTTCGATTTTGTGTTCTTGGACGCGGGCCCAGTGGCCGCCGGCGCTGCGGATCCGTGGGCGGACAGCTGCTTCGGGCACGCCGACCGGGTGCTGCTCGTCGCGGTCGCCGACGCTGCCCCGGCTCCAGGGCCGGCCGAGCTCTGGCTCTCGGAGCGGCTCGACATCGCGAACCCCCACGCGGTGCCCACGGACCTCCTGCTCCTCCAAGCGCCGGGCCAGCTCCCTCGGCTCACCCGTGCCTGGACCGAGCACCGCGCCCTCTCGCGGCACCTTCACCTCTGGCCGGCCGACCCGAGGAGCTGCGCACGCACGGGGCGCGCGCTGGCGGGCCGCTCGGTGTCCCTCGTGCTCGCTGGCGGGGGCGCCCGCGGCTTCGCCCACCTCGGCGTGCTGCGTGCGATCGAGGCCCTCGGCATCCCCGTCGACGCCACCGGGGGCTCGAGCTTCGGCGCGCTGACCGCGACGGGCCCCGCGAGGGGCATGACCGTACGCGAGCTGTACCACGAGCAACACACGGCGTTCTCCAAGGAGAACCCGCTCGGCGACTACACGTTCCCCGCGGTCTCGCTGGTCGCGGGTCGACACCTGGAGCGCCTGCTGCAGAAGTACATGCCGATGGACATCGAGGACCTGCCGCTGCCGTTCTTCGCCGTGTCCAGCGACTTGACCGCGAACCGGCCGCACGTGCACGACCAGGGCCCGGCTTGGGCAGCCATCCGGGCAAGCGTGTCGCTGCCCGGGATCCTGCCCCCCGTGCTGCGCGACGGGAACCTGCTCGTAGACGGCGCGATCCTGAACAACTTCCCGTGCGACGTGATGCGGCAGCGGCAAGCAGGGCTGGTGATCGGCGTGGACCTGGCCGAGGAGCGGGAGTTCCGCCACGACGAGGTCGCGTTGCCGTCCGGCCTGGACTACCTCCGCGGCATCCTCCCGTGGGGACGCCCGGTCCAGGCGCCGCAGATCGTGTCGATCCTGATGCGGGGGCTCACCCTCGCGGGGCGTCGCCCGGCGGCTGACAAGGCGCGCGGCGTCGACTTGCTCCTCAGCCCGCCGATGGACCGGTACGGCCTCTTGGACTGGGCCAAGCTCGTCGAGATCGAGGAGCTTGGGTACGCCTACTCGCGCCCGCTGCTGGAGTCGTGGCTCGAGGCGCACCCCGAGCTCCGTTGAGCGCGGTCGCCCGTCACTGCCCGTCCCCAGACGCCTTTTTGCTCTCGGCGATCGCGGTGCTGTCGAACCAGGCGGGCGCCGCGGTCGCGGGGCGCTCGCGGGCAGGGCTCGACCGCCCGGCGGCCGCTTGGTCGTCGTACGCCCGCTCGGTTGGCGCGTACGCCACTTCGGCCTCCGAGGGGTAGACGGGCCCGCCGACGGGCCCGCCGTAGGCCGCGTGGTCCGCGAGGTCGAGCGTAGCCTCCTCCTGCTTGTCGCGGCGCGCCCCGCCGGGAGCCGCGGACGCGATCGGGGTCCAGCTCTCCATCTTCAACGAGACGAACTGGTCGAGCGGCACCGAGACCTCGCTCGGCCCCATCGGCAGCGCGACCGTCACGCGGTCGTCTTGCAGCTTGCCGAGGAGCACGGTGCCGGTCTGCAGCATCACGCGCCAGGGGCCCTGCGGGTCGCCGACGGGCGCGACCGACGCGCACTCGGAGAGCAACGGGGAGAACGTGCCCAGGTCGTTGACCACGACGAGCCGCGTGCGGGAGGGGTCGACCAGGAAGTCGTCGCCGAACCGGGTCTTCATCCGGTAGATCGGGCCGCCCGGCCACCGCGCGTCGCCCTGGAGCTGGAAGCGGGAGAGGTCGTTCATCGGCAGGTCCACCGGGACGTCGGCGCCGCCGACGCGGATGCTCATCGCGAGGTGGGGGTCCGCCCACGTGCCGCGCAGCTCGGAGCCGTTGCGGAGCCAGACGTCGACGCGGCCGTCGGCCTCGCCGAGCTGCCCGCCGGTCGCGGGGACCACCTCGCCGACGTCGGCGAGCGGCACCTCGAGCTCTCCCGAGCCGGTCGTGAGCCGCAACGTGCGGGTGTGGACCTCGCCCATCAGCACCTGCCCGTCGCCGAGCGTCGCGCGGACCGGGGTGTCCGCGAGGGAGGCCTTGTGCTGGCCGGCAAAGGCGGGCGAGATGGTGGCGAGCGGGAGCAAGGAGAGCAGGTAGAAGCGGGGGTTCATCGGGGCCTCGGGGTTCGCGGGGAGAACGCCGGGCCCACGGGTCGCTTACAGGTCGAGTGGCGAAGCGGACAGGATTCTCTGTTCGCCGCCGATGCCGACGCTCGGCACACCTCGCGTCGGCACCGTGCAAGCCCTGTGCAAAGGCCCCGAACGCGCTCTCGCCGTTCCCGGGCGCGGGTACGCTCTCCCCATGAACCGCGTCGTCACCTTCACTGTCGTCACCGCCGGACTCCTGCTGCTCGCCGCCCAGGGGAGCCCGCCGACCCCGGCGGCGACGTTGCCCGGCGATGAGCTCGCAGATGGGCTCGCCATCGGCGTTGGCGACTGGCTGGACGCGTCGGTCCACGCGGACCAGTTCCACACGAGCTCGCCGCTGTTCGACGAGGAGTGGATGTTCGGCACGTGGATGATGGCCGCCGTCGGCTTCGGCCAGCACGCCGCGGCTCACCCGGACGCGCGGGCCGCTGACATCGTGCGCATGGAGGCGTGCCTGGACGTCCTCGTGGGGGCCGACGGGACGCGGTTCGACACGCACAAGTGGGGCGTCTCCCCGCTGGCGGACCTCGACAACCGCGCCCATGGCCACGCAGCGTGGCTCGGCTACGCGAACCTCGCGCTCGCCGTCCACCACGAGCTGGTCACCGCGGACGGCGGGACGGACCGGTACGCAGCGCTGCACGACCGGGTCTCCGACGCGCTGGTCGCGCGCCTGGGGGCGCCGATCATCGAGACCTACCCGGGCGAGTCGTACCCGGTGGACAACGCCGCCGGGTTCGGATCGCTGGGGATCGCCGCCCGGACGGCGACCGACCCGGCCCGGGCGCTGGCGCTCACGAAGGCGGGCGACGACGCTACGCGCCGGCTCGTCTCGTCGTGGCGGGCGCCGGGCACGGGCCTCTTGTTCCAGTGGCTGAACCCGGCGGGCCCGACCAAGCCGCACGGGCCGGGCCGCGGCTCTGGCACGTTCTTGGCGTCCTGGTTCTTGAGCTTCGGGTCCCCGTCGGGCGCGCACGCGCTCTACAAGGCCGGCCGCGCCTACCTCTACGAGCCGCTCGGCCCGCTCGGCGCGATGCGCGAGTACCCGTACGGCGACGACGGCGCGGGCGACATCGACTCCGGCCCGCTGATCTTCGGCCGCGGGGTGTCCGCCACCGCCTTCGCGATCGGCGCGGCCCGGGCAGACGGCGACGCCGACACCGCCGCGGCGCTCTTGCGCACGGCGACGATGTTCGGCGCGCCCTCCGAGGACCCCGGCGGCGCCTTGCACTTCCGCTCGGCCGGCGCCGCGATGTGCGGCAGCGAGAGCTGCGGCGCGCTCGGGGACGCCATCCTGTTCGCGATGGTCACCACCCCCGCGCAGGCCAGGATTTAGCCCCGGCGTGCATCGGTGGGCGCCGCGGGCACGCAGCGCCCTGCGTTACAGGGGCGGCTCCCTCGGACCGCCGCTCTTGGACCTCGTCCACCTCCACGACCAGAGACAGCCCTTCGAGGACCTGGAGACCCGCCTCGTGCGGCTCGCGCTGGAGCGCCCCGGGGAGCTGCACGACGACGCCGTGGACGCCCTCCGGTACGTCATCCGCTTCGCGAAGCTGGGCCTGGTGCGCAACGTGCACGGCGAGGACGTCGACGTCTCGGACCGGGTCCGCGCGCTCGGGCTACGCGTGCGGGAGCGGCTCGGGCGGGCGATCCTGGAGGAGCGCGACCTGTGGATGGCGATGCGCGGGGCGCCAGAGCTGCTCCGCGACGTGCGGGACCAGGAGCGGCGGATGGCGCAGAACTCCGCGCTCGACCCCGCGAGCTTGCACGCCGAGGTGTGTACGCGGCCGCTCGTCGTGGCGTGCAGCGGGGGCGGCGGGAGCGGCTACGGCTACGCGGGCGCGTGGACGCTGCTCCACCGGCGCGGCCTGCAGCCCGAGATGATCGCGGGCACCAGCATCGGCGCGCTGATGAGCCTGTTCCGCGCTCGCCGCCGCGTCTACGACGGCGTCCCGCTCATCGAGGCGTCCAAGCGGCTCGCGTGGGACACCGTGTTCCGCGTGCTGGACATGGACAGCCGCTACGGCATCCCAGCGACGCTCCGCCTGTACCTCCGCGCCGCCATCGGCAGCTTGTTCGAGACGCCCGACGGCCGCCCGCTGCGGTTCTCGGACCTCGAGATCCCGCTGCTCGTGTGCACCACCGGCATCGGCGTCGAGGCGTTCAAGTACGACATGAAGTACTACGAGCACTTCATGGACGACGCCGTGGCGCCCGGCACGCGCCCCGGGGTCGGGCGCATCCGGCAGATGGCCCAGGTCGCGACGATCTTCCGCGACCTGATGTCGACGCCCGACGCGCTGCGCGAGGTCATGTTCGGTGGTGACCCCGCGACGTACGAGGCCGACATCCTCGACGCCGCGGGCTTCTCCGCGTCGATCCCCGGGCTCATCCACTACGACGTGCTGCGCGACGACCGCCGGATGAAGTCCCTGCTGGACGACTTGTACTCGCGGTACGGGATCACGCGCCTGTCGGAGGGCGGCCTCGTGAACAACCTGCCGGCCCGGCCGCTGTGGAACGAGGTGCAAGGCGGCCGCATCGGGCGGCGCAACGCGTTCGTGCTCGCGCTGGACTGCTTCTCGCCCCGGCTGCGCTACCCGCTGTTCTACACGATCCAGCAGGGCGTGCGGCCCAACGTGAACCGCAACATCCCGTACGCGAACCTATACTTCCCGATGCAGCGGGTGTTGAGCCCGCTGAACCTCGTGCCCGCGCTGCCCGACGTGACCGACGCGATGCGCTGGACGATGGAGGAGCTCGCCGTCGAGATGCCGTTCATCGAGCGCATGTGCACGCCGATCCGCGAGCTCCCGGCGGTTTAGCCCCGTTGTTCGCCGCGTATCAGTCCTTCTTCTTCTTGCCGCCGCCGTCCTTGCCCTTGGACCGGAAGTCACCGAAGTAGATCGTCGCCTCGGCGCCCAGGCCTGCGTACACCGCCCCGGCGATCAGCCCCCCGCCGTCCTTGCCGCTGGTGCACGCGCTGTCCAGCTTGGACAAGCAGTATTCTTGCCCCCCGACGATGTGGTAGAGCCCGTAGATGTCGATCTGGTAGGCGCGCACGCGGTCACGCAGCAGCGCGCCGAGCTGGGCGCGGATCGGGAAGTAGTTGACGTTCAAGTAGTCGTCGTTCCCCTTGTCCTTGAACCGCTCGTGCCCGACGCCGATCCCGGCGCCGAACAGCAGCTGGAACTCCTCGTCCTTGATGATCACCTGGTCCCAGCCAAGCGTGAACTCCTGTTGACCCCACCCGGAGGTCCCGAACCCGAGCGTGCCGAGCCCGAACAGGCGGCCGTTCCCGCTCGGGTACAGCACCCCCCGTGCGCCGACCTCGACGTCCCCCTTGGCCTTGTCGACCTCGCCTTGCGCGACCTCCGGCAGGGCGATCGGGTACTTCCCTGGGATCGCGATGGTGCCGACGTTCGGGCCCACGCCCCACCAGCGGAGCTCCAGGGCGTGCGCGTTGGGCGAGAGCGCGAGCAGCGCGGTGATGAGCATCATGGGTGAATCCTCTTGCCAGTTTGGGTGTCGAAGACTCGGATGGCCTCCAGCGGGCACGCGCGTGCGCCGCGGAGCAGGTCGTCGTCGCAGGCGCCGGCGATGACTACGGCGATGGCGTCATCGCCCATCTCGTAGGCGTCCTGGGCGTCCTCCACGCAGTTGGAGGTGCCGGAGCAGAGGGAGCGGTCGATCTCGACACGGTACTTGGGCACTTAGGGCTCGGGGACGGGGTCTGCTGGCTCGCTGACGGACGAGTCGACCGGCATGGTCGAGACGTTGACGATCTCGCCCGAGGTCTTCTTCATCTTGGGCGCGACCTCGATGCGCACGGCGATCCCGGGCTGCACCTCGAAGGTCGTACCCGCGAACGTGTACTTGCCCTTTGGCAAGAGCCCGAGGAACTGGCCTTCGCGCGTGACCGCTGCAGACGCGGCGCTGACGGCCGTGCGCTGATCCGGGTCGAACGGCATGAGCTCCGCCTCCAGCGTGATCCCTCGCGGAGGTGTCGCGAGCAGCTCGACGCGACCGTAGCCGACGTCGATCGCGTAGAGCCAGTCTACGACCTCTTTCGTGCCCTTCTCCTTCGCGGCGACCTTCAGCCGGTCGTAGGCCGCTTGCGCGTCTCCCAGCGCCCGCGCGGCGTAGGCCCCGTGGAGCAGGTCGTCGAACGACAGCGCTACGCCGAGCTTCTCGAGCTCTTCGTACTTCTTCTCCACCCCAGCCCACGCCTGGCGCGTCGCCAGCTGCTTGATCTCGGAGGAGAGCCGGACGTGCTCGCCTTCACTCACGTCTGCCGAAGGCTCCTCGGCATAGGCGACGCCCAGCCCAGCGGACCAGCAGAGGAGCGCCAGGAAGCGCCACGTGGAGGGTGTCGAGAGGGTGCGCAAGGGCCTTCGGGGGAAGCGGACGGGGTGCCTGTATCCAGGACACGGCAGACCTGGCGGATCAGGAACCCGTCGCGCTCGCGCGGCCATCCCCGGCCGGCGGCGAGCGGCGCTTCTTTGGATGGGGGCCGCCCCGGTTGGTCAACGCGAAGTCGAAGCCGAGGCCGCCGTACAGCCCGGTCGCGCGCAGCGTGTCGACGTACAGGTCGCCGGACACCCCGAGCCGGAGCTTCGGCCACGCGTGAAACACCCGCGCGCCGCCGCCGCCGTACAGCTCGAGCGTAGCGGTGCTCGAGTCGAGCTCGGCGGACTCGGTCGCGAAGAAGGTCTGGCGCACGAGCAGCTCGGGGCCGAACGCCACCCCCCAGCCCTTGCCCAGCGTGTGCTCGGCGCGCACCGGGATGGAGACGTCCAGCTGGCCGTACTGCAGCGTTGGCACGGGGAGCACGAGGCCTGCGACGCCGGGCTGCGTCGCGAACGACCAGCCGTGCGTCTCGAGGAAGCGGTAGCGCAGGTCGAGGCCGAGGCCGAGTGGGTACACGTGGGCGCCGAGGTCCACGTTCGGCCCCAGGCCCGCGCGGAAGTGGAACGCGACGTTCGGGAGCGGGATCGCGATGGGGGTCTGCAGCACGTTCGGGTCGCGGCTGGCCGCGAGGTCGGCGGAGAACTCGGTGTACCCAGGGGCGACCGGGACGGCGCCGTCGAGCGTGCCGAGGTGGGTGCAGGCCGGCGCGAGCAGCACGAGCAGCATCAGAAGGTCCAGCCGACGCGGGCGCCGAGGTCGAGGTCGAGCCCGCGTTGGCTCGCGAACCCGCCTGCCCGGAAGCCTACCGTCCACCCGTCGGGCGCCGGGGTGTGCGCGGGGAGCAGCCGCGCGTCGACGCCGACGACCGCTCGCCCGCCGGGGAGCACCGTCGTGGCGCTGTAGGCGTTCAGCGCGGTCCAGACCACGGCGGTCGCCGGCCCAGCCCCGAGCACGAACCGGAGCGCGTCGTCCTGGCCCCCCAGGTGCCCTTCGACGAGCAGCGCGGCGCGGCCCTCGGTCGACTGCAGGTCGAGCAACGACGAGCGCTCGGCCCGGTGCGAGACGTCGGCCTCGAGCATCACGGCGAGCGCACCCGGGGTCCGCCAGCCGCCGGCAACGCCCGCCCGCCAGCTCGCCTCGTGGCGCCCCGCGGAGGACCGGATCAGCGCTTCGTCGACCGAGGCCGCGATTACGACGGGCACGGCACCCCCAGCAGCGCGAACCGCGCCTCGTTGCTAGCGCAAGCGGCGTCGCCCAGGCCGGCGTCCGCGGCTTCGTCGAGCAGCGCCGTCAAGTAGAGCACCCCGTCGACGTCCGAGGCTTGCGTAGGCCCCCAGCGGTCGACCGCGTCGAGCACGACGGCGAGCGCTGAGTCTGGGTCGCTCGCTTCCCGGAGGTCCCAGGCGAACGACGCGTACACCGTCCCGAGCGGGTACGGGTCGTCCAGGAGGCCATCCACGCGGGTCGACGGCAGCATCGAGTCGTCCACCACCGCGTGGTCGTCGTCCACGTGGCGGTCGGGCAGGTCGAGGGACGCGTCGATGAACGCGGGGTCATCGAGCAGCAGGGTCGCCAGCGTGTCGGCGAAGCCCTCGTGCAGGCTCGCTTGCCAGTAGTAGCTCTCGGTCGTTGGGTCGCCGGCCAGCGGCGGGTTTTGTGGAGCGCCGGTCGTGAGCAGGTGGAACACTGCGTGGCCGAACTCGTGGAAGATCACGCCCTCGTTGGCGAGCACCGGCACGTCCCGGTTGTTCCCATCCGGCAGCAGCAGGAACACGTTGGCGCCGGTCGCGTAGGCCGCGTTGTCCGCCGGCGCGAGCTCCAACAGCGGGCTCACCGCCGGGTTCCAGCCCGCCTGCATCGGGAACACCGCGGAGACGTCCACCCCGTGCGCCTCCACGGCCGTCCGCACCGCCGCCAGGTTCGCGTAGAACGTGTAGAGCAGGAGCCCGTCTTCGTCGAGCGGCACGGCGACGTCTTGCCCGTCGACCTGTTGCACGTCAGCGTGCACGAGCAGGTCCACCCCGCCCGTGTACTCCCCGCTCCCGTCCGAGTGGCCGACCACGCGGCCGCCGTGCGTGATCGTGCCAAGCTCGCCGCGCATGCGGAGCGCGTCGTCGAGCTCGGGGACGGCCCGCGGACCGATGCTGTACGTCCCGTCCGCCGCGCGGATCCAGGTCAGCAGCGCGTCCGGGTGTATCGACGTGCAAGCGGGCAGCATCGCCAACGCGACGACCCCCACCAGGATGTAACGCCGCTCAGTCTCTGAGCTTCGTTCTATCGGGGGCACGGGGTGCAGCGGCTACCAGCTCAGGTGGGGCGACCAGTTCGGGTTCGAATACCCGCCGCCGCCCGACGTGATCTGGGCCTGGAACGCGCCGTCCGGGGAGGACGCGATCCAGATGTGCGACGCGCCGGAGCGCGTGGAGCTGAACGCGACGTACTCGCCGTCGGGGCTGAAGCTCGGGTCCTCGTTGTCGCCCGTGCCCTGGGTGACCCGGGTGACGTTCGAGCCGTCGGGCTTGACCGTGAAGATGTCGAAGTGCCCGTCCCGGCCTACGAACGCGATGCGATCGCCCTTCGGGGACCACGACGGCGACGTGTTGTTCGACCCCTGGAAGCTCACGCGGTGGGCGCCGGTGCCGTTGCTGTTCATCACGTAGATCTGGGGGCCGCCCGAGCGCTCGGACACGAACGCGATCTGCGAGCCGTCGGGGGAGAACGACGGGGAGACGTCGATGCCGGGGGACGAGGTGAGCCGCGCGATCTCGCGGCCGGTCGCGGCGTCGATGCTGAAGATCTCGCTGTCGGAGCCGACGGTCTGCGTGAGCGCGAGGATGCTGCCGCCGGGCCCGAACGCGCCGCCGGTGTTGATGCCCGCCTTTGACGCGACGCGCCGGATCTGACCCTTCGCGAGGTCAGCGACGTACAGGTCGGGGTTCCCGGCCGCGTATCCGGTGTAGACGATCGACGAGCCCGCCGGCGACCAGCGCGGCGAGAGGTTGATGCTGCCGTTCTTGGTGATCGAGCGCCGGCCGTAGCCGTCCGCGTCGCACACGAAGATCTCCTTGTTCTCGCCGAACTTGCCGGAGAACGCGAAGCGGGTGTCGAAGAAGCCCTGCTTCCCGGTCACCGCGAACAGGATCGCGTTCGCGACGCGGTGCGCGAGCGCCCGGGTGGACGTGCTCGGCGCCGAGAAGCTCTTCGCCCCGAGCTTGGACCCACCGTTGACGTCGTAGATCCACACCTGGGTGTCGAGGTTCGAGCCGGACGTGGCCGTGACGGTCTTCGCGAGGACGGCCGCGCCGGAGGGTGTCCACGACGTGAACTCGAACTGCCCCGGCTCAACGCCCGCATCGGCAGGCTCGAGCGACACGTTGGGGTCGAGCACCGTGAAGTAGCCGGTGAGCTCCAGGTCGCGCTTCACGACCCCCCAGAAGTCTTGCCCCTGGGGCGCGCCGCCCTTCGGGTAGGGCAGGCCGATGGGGATCGCGCGCTGGCCGGGCTTCCCGATGTCGATCTGGATGGTGACCGGGGTGTCCTCCGCGTGCGCGGGTGCGCGGGAGAGCGCGACGCCCACGGCGACGAGGCCGAGCGAGAGCAGCAGGAGCGAGCGGGAGGGGCGCATGGGGGTCCGAGAAAGCAAGGTTTAGATGACCTCTGCGCAAGCGAACTTCACCCGGCCGTTCACGCCTTGCGTGAACTTGGCGGGCGGCGGCGGCAGGTTCGTTGTCTGTTGCACGGCCCGGAGCGCGGACTGGTCCAGCGACGAGTTCCCGCTCGAGGTCTCGATCGCGAGATCGCCCGAGATCGACCCGTCTGGGGACATCGGCACGAGGACGAACACCGTCAGCTTCGGGTTCGCCTGGCACGTAGAGATCAGCGGGTGCCAATTCGGCGCCACCTTCTCCTGCATCTTCTTGATCCACTTGGCGGTCTCGGGGTCGTTGAGGCCGCTCGAGGCCGTTGACCCGTCACCCGAGCCGTTCGGGTCGCTCGCCGCCCTGTCCGTGGTGCCCAGCGGGGCCGACAGGTCTTTCAGGAGCTGCTGGCGCTTCATGTCGTCCAAGATCTTTTGCATGTCGGCGTTCGCTTGCCCCTTGTTCACCTGCGCGTCGGGCGTCTTGTACGCCATGTCGCTGGTGTTCGGCGGCGGGGGCTCGACTGTGGGGTTCGCCGCCCCGCGGACGGCGTCCGGCGCCCGCTCGGCCTTCTGCACCATCCGTGAGTCCGACTTCGGGGGGCCGGACATCGAGATCACCATCACGTCGTCCGGCTTGAACAGCGGCTCGGGCGGCCCGCCGAAGAACGTCGAGATCCAGATCGCGAGCGCGACGAACACGTGCGCAAACAGCGCGAAGGGCCACTCCCACAGCAAGGCCGGGAGCCTCATCCCCCGAGCCCACCGTCAACCGGGCCCGGCTGCGTCACGAGCCCGACCTTGGCAACGCCGGAGTCCTTCGCGATCGCGAGCAGCTGCAGCACCTTCTCGTACGGGATCTTGCCATCTGCACGCACGAACACCTGTTGGTCCGGGTTTGCTAGCGCGATCGCCTTCAACTTCGTCTTCATCTCGTCAAACGAGAGCTTCGTCTCGTTGATGTAGTACACCTCGTCCGCGGTCATCGACAGCACCATCTGCTTGTCGTCGTCCGGCTGCAGCGGCGGGGCCTCGGCGCGCGGCAGGTCCATCGCGACGCCGGTCGTCATCAGCGGCGCCGTGACCATGAAGATGATCAGCAGCACCAGCATCACGTCGACGAACGGCGTGACGTTGATCTCCGCCATCATCCCGCCACCGCCCTGCGAGGGCCCGCTCATCCCCATGGCGATCTACCTCCGCGCCGCGGACTGTTGCGAGTAGTGGCGCTTGACGATGTTGAGGAAGTCCGCCGAGAACGCGTCCACCTCCGACGCGATGTTGCGGATCGAGCTGTTGAAGTAGTTGAACGCCATGCTGGCCGGGATGGCGGCCAGGAGCCCGACGGCCGTGGCCACCAGCGCGTGCGAGATGTCCGGGCCGACGGTCTGGATGCTGGCCTGGCCGGTCGCGCCGATCTTCTGGAAGGCGCGCAGGATGCCCCAGACCGTGCCGAACAGGCCGATGAACGGCCCCGTGCTCGCGGTGGTCGCCAAGAACGCGTTCATGCGCTCGAGCTGGTTGAGCTGCACCTGGGCGGTGCGGCGAAGCGCGCGCTCGACGTTCTCCGTGAGCCCGAGGTCCATCGCGCCGCCGTCGTCCTGGCGGGTCAGGTTCGCCAGCTCGTCGTGGCCGGCCTTGAACACCGCGGCGGTGGGCGAGCGCGGGAAGCGGGCGGTGGCCTTGTACGCAGACTCCAGGTCCTTCGCCTTCCAGAACATGTCCACGAACCGCGCGCTCTGGCGAGCTGCCCCGCGCACGGTGATGAACTTATTGAGGATGATCGCCCAACAGGTGATCGACATCATCACCAGCAGGAGCAGCACCATCTGGACGATGATGTCGGCGTCTGCGAGCAGGGAGAGCATCGAGACGTCGCCAGCTTCTGGCGCTGCGCCGATCGTTGCGAGGTAGACGGTAAGTGCGGAATCCATCACGGGGCATGTATTGCGGGGACGTCAGTCCCGGGAGCACGCGATGATGCATACGCAGCCGATGCCGACGCTCGGCACCCCTCGCGTCGGCACCGGCGGTTGCTTTGCGCCGTTCCAAGTAGTCACCGATCACTCCGCGAAGAACGCTGCCAGTGCCCTCAGCAGCGCCGCCCGAGTCTCGGCGTCAATCTCGCCAGCCCGGCGCGTCAGCCTGCGGCGGTCCACGCAGCGAAGCTGGTCGACAGTGATGGTCGCGTCCCGGCCGTCGAACCGGGTCGTGACCCGCGAGGCGTACGCGAAGCTCCCGGTGGTCATTGGAGCGACGGTAAACCACGACACGCGGTCGTTGTACTCATCTGGGGACACGATGACCGCGGGGCGAACCTTGGCGATCTCGGCGCCGACGGTGGGGTCGAAGTTGCACCACCACACCTCGAACCGCCGGGGACTCACCACCGCTCGCCCTTGTCGAACTCATCGACCATGTCGTCAGGCCAGACACAGCCTGCGTCACCAGCCGCCACCATGCGGTCGATGGACTCGGCCCAGCCGGCACGGGGGGCTGGGGCGCTGGCCCGCACCACGATCTCGCCGGCCCTCACCTCGAGGGTCACGTCGTCCTGGATGCCGGCTTGCTCGAGGAGCGGCCGGGGGATGCGGATCCCTCGGCTGTTGCCCCAATTGACCACGCGCGCCTGAATCATGCTCACCTCGGATATCCATTGTATACCCGAGGTCCCCGGTGAGTCAACCCTGGTCCCGCCTGCTCACCGCATCAACGGCTTGTACTTGATCCGGTGGGGCTGGTCGGCCTCCACGCCGAGCCGGCGCTTCTTGTCCTTCTCGTAGTCCTCGTAGTTGCCCTCGAACCACTCGACGTGGCTGTTGCCCTCGAACGCGAGGATGTGCGTCGCGATGCGGTCCAGGAACCAGCGATCGTGGGACGTGACGACCGCGCACCCGCTGAAGTTCAGCAGCGCGTCTTCGAGTGAGCGCAGCGTGTCCACGTCGAGGTCGTTGGTCGGCTCGTCGAGCAGGAGCACGTTCCCGCCGGTCTGCAACATCGTCGCGAGCTGCAGGCGGTTCCGCTCGCCGCCCGACAGCGTGCCCACCTTCTGGGACTGGTCAGTGCCCTTGAAGTTGAACGCGCCGCAGTACGCCCGGGCGTTGATCTCGCGGTTGCCGACCTTGATCAGGTCCCGACCGCCTGAGATGATGTCGTACACCGTCTTCTCGGGGTCGAAGTTGCGCACCTGGTCGACGTAGGAGAGCTTGACCGTCTCACCGATCTTCAGCTCGCCGCCGTCCGGCTGCTCCTGAGCCGTGATCATCCGGAACAGCGTGGTCTTGCCCGCGCCGTTGGGCCCGATGACGCCGACGATCCCGCCGCGCGGGAGGTTGAACTCCACCTCGTCGAACAGGATCCGGTCGCCGTACACCTTCCGAAGGTGCTCGGCCTTGATCACCACGTCGCCGAGCCGCGGCCCGGGCGGGATCACGATCTCGTTCTTCTGCGCCCGCTCGTCCGGCCCCTCGTCCAGCATCCGCTCGTAGTTCGCGATGCGCGCCTTCGACTTTGCCTGCCGGGCCCGCGGGGACATCCGGATCCACTCGAGCTCCATGTCGAGCGTCTTCTGCCGCGCGGAGGCCGTCTTCTCCTCCTGCTTGAGGCGCTTTGTCTTCTGGTCGAGCCAGGACGAGTAGTTGCCCTCCCACGGGATGCCCTTGCCCTGGTCGAGCTCGAGGATCCAGCCCGCGACGTTGTCGAGGAAGTACCGGTCGTGGGTGATGGCGACGACGGTGCCCGGGTAGTCGTGCAGCCAGCGCTCCAGCCACGCGACGCTCTCGGCGTCCAAGTGGTTGGTGGGCTCGTCGAGCAGCAGCATGTCGGGCTTCTCGAGCAAGAGCCGGCACAGCGCGACCCGGCGGCGCTCACCGCCCGAGAGCACCTTCACCTGCGCGTCGCCCGGGGGCACGCGCAGCGCGTCCATCGCGATCTCGAGCTCGCGGTCCAGGTCCCAAGCGCCCGCGGCGTCGATCTTGTCCTGGAGCTCGGCTTGCTCTGCCAGGAGCGCGTCGAAGTCGGCGTCCTCCTCGCCCATCGCGTTGCCCACGGCCTCGTAGCGGTTGAGCAGCGCGCGGGTGGACGCGACGGCCAGCTCGATGTTCTCGAGGACCGTCTTGTCTTCGTCGAGCTTCGGCTCCTGGGGCAGGTACCCGACGCGTACGCCCTTCTGGGCCCAGGACTCGCCGCTGTAGTTGTCGTCTACGCCGGCCATGATCCGCAGCAGCGTGGACTTCCCCGCGCCATTGTTGCCGAGCACGCCGATCTTGGCGCCCGGGTAAAACGACAACCAGATGCCTTTGAGCACCTCTTTTCCGCCCGGCCAGGCCTTGCGGAGGTTCTTCATGACGTAGATGAATTCGTGTGCCATCGGGCGCATCCTGGAGAAGGGCCGGGCCCTTAACCCTGTCCGAATTTGCCCCCCTCCAAATTCGGACAGGAATGGGCCAAAAAGTGTCCGGGGGCGGGCTTGACTTTTGCTTGGGCTGTGCGTGCGCGCCGAATCCCCCTCGAGGGTCGAACCGTCGTACACTATCGGGATGGTCACCCTCTTCGCTCTCCTCGCCTGCACCGGCAAATCCCCCGGCGACTCCAACGACACCGCCCCGTCCGCCCCGGACTTCGGGGACTGCACCGTCGTCGTTGAGCCGGGCGACGATCCCGTCACCGCCGCGCAGACAGCGCTGATCGAGGCGGCAGAGGGCGACGTCGTGTGCTTCGACGAGGCCACCTGGACGCTGAACACCGAGCTCTCGCTGACCGTGAACAACGTGACCGTGAAGGGCGCGGGCATGGGCCGCACGGTGTTCGACTTCACGACGCAGGACGTCGGGGCGCAGGGGATGAGCACCCTCGCCGACGGCACGGTGTTCACCGACTTCACCGTCATGGACACGCCCGGGGACGGCATCCGGGCCACGAACGTGAACGGCATCACCTGGCGGCGCGTCGAGGTCGGCTGGTCCGCCGGCGCGAGCACCGAGAACGGCGCCTACGGCATCTACCCAGTGGGCTGCGACAGGGTCCTGGTCGAGGACTCCGTGATCCACGGCGCGCGCGACGCCGGCGTGTACGTGGGTCAGTCCACGCACATCCTGGTCACGGGCAACGAGGTCTACGAGAACGTCGCGGGCATCGAGATCGAGAACTCGACGGACTCCGAGGTCGTAGGCAACCACGCGCACGACAACACCGGCGGGATCCTCGTGTTCAGCCTCCCCGGCCTGGAGGTCGGCGACGGCAAGCGGTCGAAGGTGCACGGCAACGTCGCCGAGAACAACAACACCGAGAACTTCGGCGCGTCCGGCACCATGGTGAGCTCCGTGCCCGCCGGCATCGGGATCATGGTCCTCGCGTCCGACAACAACGAGGTGGCCGACAACGACATCACCGGCAACAACACCGCCGGGGTGTTCGTCATCAGCTACATCGAAGAGCTGCTCGGCAGCTACGAGGACGCTGACTACAACGCGTACGCAGCCTCGAACTACCTGCACGACAACCGCGCATCCGGCAACGGGACGGACCCCGACCCGACGCTCGGCGCGCTGGTGCCCGACTACCGTCCGGTGCCGGACTTCGTCTGGGACGGCTGCCAGGACCCGGCGATCACCGCGGAGTTCAACGGCAACTGCTTGAGCAACAACGGCGCTGCGACCTACTTGAACGCGGACTTCTGCGGCGGCTTCTCGAACCAGGCCACCGACATCACCGCGGTCACGTGCGTCGGCGAGGAGCTCGCTGGGCAAGACCTGTGAACGCGCGGTTGGCCGCGCTCCTCGGTCTCGCCGCGCTCGCGCTTACGGGGTGTCACGGCCCGGGCAGCGAGTCTACGGCGGACACCGTCGACACTGCGCCTGACACCGCGCCTGACACCGCGCCGGACGACACCTACCCCTACCAGCGGCTCTCGACCTGGGGGCTGTTTGAGGGCCCGCTGGTGGACCAACAGCCTGCCGCGGACGTCGTGCCCTACGAGGTCGCGATCCGGCTCTGGAGCGATGGCGCCGACAAGGACAGGTTCTTCCGGCTGCCGCCCGGGGGAGGCATCACGATCGACGGGGTCGATGACTGGACGTTCCCAGAGGGGAGCGTGCTGGTGAAGACGTTCTCGTTCGACCTCGCGGAGGGCGACGACGCGACGCGCGTGCGCCTCGAGACGCGGCTGCTCGTGCTCGTCAACGGGGCGTGGGAGGGGTTGATCTACCGCTGGAACGACGAGCAGACCGAGGCGAACTACCTCGTCGCCGGGGAGCGCGTGGAGATGGCGCGGACGGACGCGGACGGGGTTGCTTACGACCAGGAGTACCTGGTCCCGAACCAGAACCAGTGCGAGACCTGCCACCGCCGGGACGATGTGATGCACCCGCTCGGGCCAATGACGCGGCAGATGAACCGCGTGGTGGACCGAGACGGTCAGAGCGTGAACCAGGTCGACTGGCTGGCCGGGCGCGGTGTGTTCGCGCTGGACCCGGGGCCGGGAGCCGCGCTGGACGCGTTCGTCGATGCGTTCGACCCCGCGCAGGACCTGGAGGCGCGCGCCCGCGGCTACCTCCACGCCAACTGCTCGCACTGCCACCGGGTCGGCGGGTACTCCGGCAACTCCGGGCTGTACCTCCAGGCCGAGGAGACGGACCGCGAGCACATGGGCATCTGCAAGGTCTCGGCCGCCGCGGGCGCGGGGACCGGCGGGTACACGTACGACATCGTGCCGGGCGACCCCGACCACAGCATCCTGGCGTACCGGATGGACAGCGTGGACCCCGAGATCAAGATGCCCGAGCTGCCGAACTTGCTCCCGGACTACGAGGGGATCGAACTCGTGCGGGAGTGGATCAGCAACATGGACGGGACCTGCGATCCGTGACGCGTCGACGGGCCAGCTCAGCCCTGACGTGCCTGTCGCGGTCTCGGGGCCGGTCGCGGCCGGCGACCCAGGTCCTTCGCCCAAGACCTGCGCCGGCACACGCCTTGCTTCGCTAGCTGGAAACCGGGACCCTTCGTGAACCGCTCCACGTCCACCCTTTGCGTAGCGCTGGCCGCAGCTCTCCCCACGACGGGGTGCGGCCCCTGGATCGTGCCGTTCCCACAACCGATGCTCGCGCCGACCGACCTCGTCGCGGTGCCTGACGGCGAAGTGCGGGCGGGCGTCGGGGTCACCCCGGCGTCGGTCTACGTGGTGCCCGGGGCCGCGCCCGCGGTGCTGCCGGTGCTCGGCGTGGGCCCCCTGGCGTATGGTGGCGCGGCGAGGCTGGACGCGGGGCTCGGCCTCGGGGCCGGGTGGGACATCCAGGCAGTGGCGAGCCCGATGGCGAGCGGGAGCCAGTACGACCTGAGGGTCGGCCGACAGCTGTTCGCCACCCGGCGCGTTCGCCTCGACGTGGTCGCCGGCGGCGGCGCGTCCTGGTTCGCGTCGACGACCGGGGAGGGGCTGGACTATGGGTACTTCGCGTTCGCCCCGCACCTCGGCCCCCGCGTCGCGCTCCGGCTTGGCAAGGTGGTGGAGCTCCCCATCCTCGCCGAGCTGAGCTGGTCCCACGTCGTGCCGGTCTACGGGATTCACGACGTCGACCGGAGCGCTTGGTGGGTAGACGTCGGCTCGGCGGCCGTCTTCCACGTTGGGCACGGCTTGACGTTGGGGCCGGGCCTGGACGTCCTGGTGAGCCCCAGCGCGGCCTTTCGATGGGCCAACGTGCGCGTGTCCATGGGGCTGTCGTACACGATCCCGCTGCACCCGGGCGCGCCCTCCGGCGCCCACGGGGACGCCGCCTCCCTCGAGCGGTTGTTCCTCGAACAGTACCCCACGGACCCCCTCGTCGGGCAGGTCCAGGCCTGGCTCGACGCCGACCTCGCTGCCGTGCCGCTCTGAGGCCCCTGGCTTGACTCCGCCTCGGTTTTCCGTACACTGCCGCGGTCCCCGGAGCTTTCTTGCGCTTTCTGCCCCTCGTCTCGTCTCTCGTCGGCCTGTCCCTCCTCTCGCTCGCGGCGTGCAGCGGCGGCCCTGCCGAGTCCCTCCCGAAGGAGATCGTCGTCGGGCAGTACGGCTCCCTCACCGGCGCGGAGGCCACGTTCGGCATCTCGACGAAGAACGGCATCGAGCTCGCGACCGAGGAGCTGAACGGCAAGGGCGGCGTTGCCGGCATGAAGATCCGCATGGTGGTCGAGGACGACCAGGGCAAGCCGGAGGAGGCGGCGACCGCCGTCAGCAAGATCATCTCGCAGGACCGCCCCGTCGCCGTGCTCGGCGAGGTCGCGTCCACCAACTCGCTCGCGGCTGCGCCGCTGCTGCAGACGAACTCGATCCCGATGATCTCGCCGTCGTCGACCAACCCGAAGGTGACCGAGCAGGGCGACTTCATCTTCCGCGTCTGCTTCATCGACCCGTTCCAGGGCACCGCCGTCGCGAAGTTCGCCTACACGTCGAAGGGCTTGCGCAACGTGGGCATCCTCAAGGACGTGAAGAGCGACTACTCGACCGGCCTCGCGCAGTTCTTCACCGAGACGTTCACGGGGATGGGCGGCACCATCGCCAGCGAAGAGGCGTACTCGAAGGGCGACGTCGACTTCAAGGCCCAGCTCACCACGCTGCTCGCGAAGAACCCCGACGCGATCTTCATCCCCGGCTACTACACCGACGTCGGGCTGATCGCGCGCCAAGCGCGTGACCTCGGGTTCAAGGGCCCGTTCCTCGGCGGCGACGGCTGGGACAGCGCCGAGCTGACCAAGATCGGCGGCGAGGCGATCATCGGCAGCTACTTCACGAACCACTACGCGGTGGACGACCCGAACCCCGTCGTGCAGGGCTTCATCCAGAAGTACGACGCGAAGTACCACGAGAAGCCGGACGGCCTCGCGGCGCTCGGGTACGACTCTGCGCAGGTGCTCTACAGCGCGATGGCCGAGATCGCGAAGGACCCGAAGCTCGCCGACGCGCTGGGTGACCGCTCCTCCGTGCCGGCGACCGAGGAGGGCCGCAAGGCCGCTCGTAGCGCGCTCCGCGACGCGATCGCGCGCACGGCCGGGTACGTCGGCGTCACCGGCACCATCACCATCGACGACCACCGCAACGCGCAGAAGCCCGCGGTCGTCGTCGAGGTCACCGCCGACGGCAACAAGTTCGTCGAGTCGATCGCCCCGGACGGCCCCGGCGGGGCGCCCCCCGCCGCGCCGGTGGACGCCCCGCCGGCCGCGCCGGCCGATCCCGCAGCGGCCCCGCCGGCTGACCCGGCGATGATGAAGGACATGAAGCCGGGAATGCCGATGGAGGGCATGCCAATGCCCCCGAGCGGCGCTCCGAAGGGTGACGCGCCGAAGCCGGGCGGGAAGTAGCCTTCGACCGACGGGGTACCTGGCGTCTCGCGGCCTGGCGTCTCGCGGCGCCGAGCGCAGGACGCGGAGCTGGCGTTGGCGATCGGGTCGTAGAACTCCGGACGTATAAAGAGGATTAAACCACGGAGGACACAGTGGGCACGGAGCTGTTGGAGCCGATCGGGGCGCGGTCGCTCTGTTCGCTTCGGTCGGGCCGGGCGGTGAACTTCCGGCTTTGATAGCGGGCTATCGTACCCGGCGTCACGGTCAGAGCCCGTCGTCTACCGCCCGTGGGCACCCGGCGGGGTCAGGGGGTGTTCAGGAACGTCGTGGTAGTCTTCGACCGACTGCTGGCTTTCTCCCGTATTTCTCTGCGTACTCCGCGTACTCGGTGGTTCAATCCTCTTGCCTACACGGGCAAGAGTTCAACGCAGAGGGCGCTGAGTGGTGGGGTACCTGGCGTCTCGCGGCGCCGCTCCGCGTCCTCTGCGCTCTGTCGTAGCGCCCGGCCCTGTTCCCCGGCCCACCGGCGCGGTAGAAGGCAGGGGCCATGACCGTATTCCTCCAGCAGCTGATCAACGGCTTGTCGCTCGGCGCCATCTACGCGCTGATCGCCCTCGGCTACACCATGGTGTACGGCACGCTGTCGCTCATCAACTTCGCCCACAGCGAGGTGTTCATGATGGGCGCTTTCATGGCGTTGTACCTCGCGCGTTGGACGGGCGCGGACGTTCACCCGAGCATTGCCTCGGTCAGCCTGGTGGTCGTCGGCACGATGGCGTTCTGCGCCGTGCTCGGGATGACCATCGAGCGCTTGGCGTACCGGCCGCTGCGGAAGTCCGGCCGCCTGAACCTGCTCATCACCGCGATCGGCGTCTCGATGCTGCTGCGGAACGGCACGCTGATCGCGTGCGGCCCGCTGGCGAGCTTCCCGACGCTCTTGCCCGAGGCGCAGTGGCAGCTGGCGGACGGGCTCACGGTCCGCAGCATGGACGTGATCACGCTCTCGGTCACGCTGGTGCTGATGGTGGCGCTCCACCACATCGTCGAGCGCACGCAGATGGGGCGCGCGATGCGCGCTGTCAGCCACAGCCGGGACGCTGCCGCGCTGATGGGCATCCCCGTCGACCGCGTCATCGCGTTCACGTTCGCGCTCGGGTCGAGCCTCGCGGGGGCCGCTGCGTTCCTGCGAGCGGTCGACATGCACAAGATTGACCCGGAGATGGGCACGAACATGGGCCTGAAGGCCTTCGTCGCCGCGGTGCTCGGCGGCATCGGGTCGATCCCCGGCGCGGTCGTCGGGGCGATCCTGCTCGGGCTCTCCGAGACGTTCGTGAGCGGGTACCTGACGAGCACGTACCGCGACGCGATCGCGTTCTGCCTGCTCATCGTCATCCTGCTGTTCCGCCCGTCGGGCATCCTCGGGAAGCACGCCCCGGAGAAGGTCTAATGGCCGCGCCGGTGATGACGCGCAGCGCGTTGATCGGCTGGGTGGTCCTGGCGGCCGCGATCGGCGGCGTGTGGGCTATCCAAGAGCTCGCCGTCCCGTGGACGGACCCGTACTACACCGACATCGTCGTGCGCGTCGGCATGAACTTGCTGGCCGTGATGGGCCTCGCGCTGGTGCTCGGGTTCACCGGGCAGTTCTCGCTTGGCCACGCGGGGTTCATGGCGGTCGGCGCCTACACCGCCGGCGCGCTGAACATGTACCTGCACTGGCACCCGGTGGCGTGCCTCGTCGCCGGGGGGCTCTCCGCGGCCATAGCGGGCGTCATCGTCGGCTTGCCCAGCCTCCGGCTCGTCGGGGACTACCTCGCCGTGGTGACGCTCGGCTTCAACGGCATCATCATCGTGCTGATCCAGAACGCCGAGTGGCTCGGCGGGGCGAAGGGCATGATCGGCCTGCCGACGTTCACCAACTTCGGGTGGACCTTCACGTTCGTGCTGCTCGGAGGGATGGCCCTGCGGAACTTGATCGCGAGCGGCCAGGGCCGGGTGTTCCAGGCCGTGCGGGACAACGAGATCGCGACCCGCTCGCTCGGGATCGACACCACGCGCGTCAAGGTCACCGCGTTCGTCATCGGGGCGTTCTGGGCAGGCATCGCGGGCGGGCTCGTGGCGTTCCACCGCGGGTCGATCTTCCCAACGCAGTTCCAGTACGACCGGTCCATCGAGCTCGTCGCGATGGTGGTCCTGGGCGGGACGGGGTCACTCTCTGGCCCGCTGATCGCGTCGTCGGTGCTCACCGCGCTCCCCGAGGTGCTGCGGCCGATCGCGCAGTACCGCATGGTGATCTACGCGCTGCTGCTGATCGGCATGATGATCCTGCGGCCGACGGGCTTGCTCGGCGCGCGAGAGCTCACCGACGTGCTGCGGTTCAAGAAGAAGTCGGCAGCCTGAGCGGCAAGCCGGCACGGCGCTTTCTTGATAGCCGCGCGCCCCGTGCAATGCCCCGTCTGCGATCACCCCGAGAGCCGCGTCGTAGACTCGCGTGACGCCGGGGACGCGATCCGCCGGCGCCGGGAGTGCGAGGCCTGCAACCACCGGTTCACGACGTTCGAGCGCATCGAGTTCCGGCTGCCGCTGATCCTGAAGCGGGACGGGCGGAAGCAGCCGTTCTCGCGGGAGAAGCTCTTGGCCGGGCTGCGGCTCGCGTGCCGGAAGCGGCCGGTGACGGACGACCAGCTCGAGGGCGTCGTGGTCCGCGTGGAGAAAGAGCTCTCTCGGCGCGCGGATCGCGAGGTCCCGACGCGTGAGCTCGGCGACATCGCGATGGCCGCGCTCCAGGAGCTCGACGCGGTCGCGTACCTGCGGTTCGCGAGCGTCTACCGGGCGTTCGAGTCCCCGCAGGACTTCCTGAACGTGGTGGAGCCGCTGATCCACCCCGTCGACCGGTCCCGTGAGCATGGATGACCCCTGGATGGACCGTGCGCTGCGGGTCGCCCGTCGTGCGCTGGGGGGCACGGGCAACAACCCGGCGGTAGGTGCGGTGCTGGTGCGGGACGAGCAGGTGCTCGCCGAGGGGTGGACGCAGGCGCCGGGGCAGGACCACGCCGAGCCACACGCGCTGGCCCAAGTCGGCGGGGATGCCCGCGGGGCCACGCTGTACGTGACGCTCGAGCCCTGCTGCCACCACGGCCGGACTCCGCCGTGCACGGACGCGATCATCCGATCGGGCGTGCGTCGCGTGGTGGTGGGCATCGTGGACCCGTTCCCGCTCGTGAGCGGCAGGGGGATCGCGCAGCTGCGCGCAGCCGGTATCGAGGTGGACGTCGGCGTGAGGGAGGAGGAGTGCCGGGCGATGAACCTGGGGTTCCTGCGCGTGGTCGCGGGCGGGCTGCCCGCGGTGACGCTGAAGGCAGCGGTCTCGCTCGACGGGCGCATCGCCAGCGCGCACGGGGAGTCTCGCTGGATCACCGGTCCGGAGGCGCGGGCTGCTGGCCATCGCTTGCGCGCCGAGCACGACGCCGTGCTGGTCGGAGTGGGGACGGTGCTGGCGGACGACCCCGAGCTGACTGCCCGGTACCCAGGGCCTCCGCGCTCGCCGTTCCGCGTGGTGTTGGACAGCGCGCTTCGGACGCCCGCAGACGCGCGGGTGTTGGGGCCACGGTCCGTGATCTTCACGCGCAGCATGGACGCGGGCCGGGCGGCCGCGCTCCGGGCGGCCGGCGCCGACGTGATCGTGCAGGGCGGGGTTGGCGAGCGCGTCGACCCGCGCGGCGCCCTGCAAGAGCTGGCGGGTCGCGGGGTCCGCACGGTGTTGGTGGAGGGCGGGGGCGAGGTGCACCGGTCGATGCTGACCGGCGGCTACGCCGACCGGCTGGAGCTGTTCCTGAACGGCCGGGTGTTGGCCGGGGGGCCCGGGTTCGTCGCGGGGCCTGGGTTTTCGTTGGCCGAGGCCCCGGCGTTCGCGCTGGGGAGCGTCGAGCGTGTCGGGCCGGACCTGCAGCTGTCGTGGACGCGGCGAGGCGCGTAGGACCTTACGCACCGCCACCCCCGAATCGCGCAACTGACTACGCAGTCGAAATGGTAAGTGGTTGATTCTGCTACCTCGCGCAGGTGCGCTCTTGACGGCACGGCGCTTGCTTTATCCGCGGCAACGTCGAGGATTCCCATGCACGCTTCTCCCGCCCGTCTCGAAGAAGAGCTCCTTAAGAACCGCAACCGCTCCGTCGCGCGCAGCTTCTACCGCCAGCTCCGCGCCGAGAACTTCTCGCACCAGCAGATCATCGAGCTCTCGACGACCTTGCTCGATTTCGTGACGCAGGACATGCGCGAGGGCCGGGACCAGGGCGAGAACATCGCCAAGTAGCTCCGCGATGGGTCTCGGCCACCGATGCCGGCGCTCGACGCGCTCTCGCGGCGCCCGCTGACAATGCCGTCACACATTTTGTCTCGCCGGCGTATACTTGGCCATCTCTCCCCGGAGCCCCATGCGCGTCTCACTCCTGTTTGTCCCTGGCCTGCTCGCCCTCGTGGCGTGCTCCGAAAACACGCTCGTCACCAAGGACGGCACGATTGACGACGTCAACGACGACGCCGCGCCGGACATCGTGGTCACCCCCGAGTCGCACGACTTCAGCGCGCTCTCGGTCGATGGTGTCACCACCGAGACCAAGGAATTCTCCGTGACCAACGAGGGCGACGCGTCCTTGCAGATCACCGACGTTGAGCTGGACGACGCGAACGCGCCGTTCACCATCTCCGCGATCGGCAGCGTGCTCGTCGAGCCCGGCGGCACCACCGCCTTCTCCGTCACGTTCCAGCCGGTCACTGCCGAGGCCGTGAGCGCGACGGTGTACGTCAACAGCAACGACCCGGACGAGCCGAGCGTGCCTGTCGCGCTCACCGGCTCGGGCATCGCCCCGCAGATCGAGCTCGACCCGGTCAACTACGACTTTGGCACGCCGAACATCGGGTGTACGAACCAGGTCCCTCTCATCATCCGCAACATCGGCAACTCCGATCTCGTCGTGAGCGAGCTCAACTACGTGACGGCCGCGTCGACCGAGATCAGCGTGGACGCGAATGAGGCCGTCAACGGCGCGCTCCCGTGGACCATCCCGGCGGGCACGGAGCTGTCGGTGTCGATGGACTACAGCCCGCTCGACGAGTACGCGGACGACGGCTACCTCACGGTCGTCTCGAACGACCCGAACCAGCCCGAGGCGCAGGCGCACCAGTCGGGCCAGGGCGTGATCGCGGGGGAGAACGAGGACGTCTTCGAGCAGCCGCTCCGGGGCGAGACGGACATCCTGTGGGTGCTTGACTGGTCGTGCTCGATGGACGACGACATCGCGCAGGTGCAGTCGAACTTCGACGTGTACATCGGCACGCTCGCTGGGCTGGACGCCGACTACCACGTGGCCGCTGTCACGCAGGACAACGGCTGCATCTTGGGCGACATCGACGCCATCGACAACACCCTGACGGCCGACGAGCAGCAGGCGGACTGGGACGCAATGTCCGCCGGGCCGGGTGGCGCGTACACCGAGATGGCGTTCACGTTGATGGAGGCCGCCTTGTCGTCGACGAACATCGGCCACGGCGGGTGCAACGAGGAGTTTTACCGCGAGGACGCCAAGCTCAACATGGTCGGCGTCACCGACGAGGTGGAGCAGTCCGCCAACACGTGGGACTACTACGTGGCGTTGTTCCAGGCGTACAAGGCCGACCCGGACGACGTCGTGTTCCACGCGATCGCGGGTGACTACCCGTCCGGGTGTGCGTCCGCCGAGCCGGGCAACAACCTCTACCAGGCGGTGGTGGCGACGGGCGGCACGTTCTTGTCTATCTGCGCGACGGACTGGGGCTCGAACATGACGGAGCTCGCCGAGAGCGCCGCGGCGGACTTGACCAGCTTCGCGCTGACCCAGGAGCCGGTGCCGGACACCATCGAGGTCTACATCGACGGCGTGCGCACGACCGCGGGCTGGACGTTCGACGCGACGGACACGCTGGTCGTCTTCGACGACGACCACGTGCCCGGCGGCGGCACGACCATCGAGATCTCGTACATCGTCGCGGGCGACTGCTCGTCCTGATCCGGACCCGGTAGACGCAACCAGCCCCCCACGTCGCGAGCGACGTGGGGGGCTGGTTCGTTTGGGGGGACCCGGTCGGCGACGTTCCTGGACTAGAACGGGATGTCGTCGTCGGCCGGGGGCGGCGCGTCGTCGAACCCGCCGCCACCGCCACCGCCACCGCCACCGCCGCTGCCGCCACCGCCGCCGTAGTTCCCGCGCGGGGCCCCGCCGCCACCGTAGCCGCCGCCGCCGCCGCGAGCGGGCGCACCGCCGCCTCGCTGGCCGCCGCCGCCCCCGCTGTAGCCCCCACCACCACCACCACCGCCGCCGCCCCCGCTGTCGCCACCACCGCCACCGCCGTCCGCGGCGCCGCCGCCGCCACCCGCCCCGGCGCCGC
>CALQBK020000031.1 GCA_943328795.2 Bifidobacterium breve | reverse complement strand
GCCGGCTCCGTCGTGGTCGACGTCCACCCCCCGGCGCGCCTCGTCACCGTCGAGCTCGCCCCGGGCCTGCTCGTGACCATCGACCCCTCGCGGCACGACGTCGACAGCACGCTGCGCCACCTGCTCAACCACCTTCCCCCCGGAGCGAAGCCATGATCCCGATGTCCATCCCCGTCCTCCCCGCGATCGAACCGAGCCGCGCTGACCTTGGCGGGCTCTTGGCGCTCGTCGGCGCGCGCGAGACCCCGATGCCCCTGGTCGAGGTCCGGGTGCGCACGCGCATCACCGGGCTCGTCGCGCACACCACGGTGGAGCAGCGCTTCCGCAACACGCTCACGGCCGCGATGGAGGCCGTTCACCTCTTCCCGGTGCCGTCGGGCGGCGCGGTGATCGCCTGTGAGCTGCGCTGCGGCGAGCTCTGCGTGCGCGCCACCTGTGCGGAGCGCGGCGTGGCCGAGCGCGCGTTCGACGATGCGCGCCAGCGCGGCAAGCGCGCGGCCCTGCTCACCCAGGAGCGCGCGGACATCCACACGCTGCGTGTCACGAACCTGCCGCCGGGCCAGGAGGTCACCGTCCGCATCGAGGTCGTCGAGCGGCTCGCGGTCGAGGACGGCCGCGCGCTGTGGCGCTTCCCCACGGTGATCGCGCCGCGCTACCTGCCGGGCGCCCGGCTCGACGAGGGGAGCGGCCCGGGCGTGCTGCCGGACACCGACCGCGTGCCCGACGCGTCGCGGCTCGCCCCGCCCCTGCTGCTCGCCGGCGGCGCCCGGCTGGACCTGGAGGTGGCCTTGGACGGCGCGCCGGCGCGGCTCGCGAGCTCGTTGCACGCGCTGAGCGTCGGCTTCGAAGGCGGCGTCACGGTGGCGCCCGCGGGCGACGCGCGGTGTGACCGCGACTTCGTGTTGGCCGTCACCTGGGCCGACAGCACGGTGCTCAAGACCCACGCGTGGACGGACGGCGCCTACACGCTCGTACACCTCGAGGCCCCGCTCGCCCCCGCGAAGGTGCTCCCGCGCGACGCGGTGTTCGTCGTGGACATCTCGGGCTCGATGGGGGGCTCGAAGATGCTGGCCGCGCGACGGGCGCTCACCGCCGCGCTGCACGGGCTGGCCGCCGGTGACCGGTTCCACCTGGTCGCGTTCGACGACCGCGTGGAGCGCTTCGCCCCCGACTTTGTCTCATACGACGCCGCGAGCTTGGCGCGGGCCGACGGCTGGATCGCGAAGCTCGACGCGCGGGGCGGCACCGAGATGTTGCCCGCGATCCGCGAGGCGTTGAAGGGGACGACCCCGGGCGGTCGGCTCCGGACGATCCTGTTCGTCACCGACGGGCAAGCCCACAACGAGCAGGAGCTCGTCGCGGCGGTCGCGAACCGGCGCGTCGAGGTCGCGACAGGCGGCGGCGAGGCGCGGTTCTTCACGCTCGGCATCGACACCGCGGTGAACGAGGCCCTCCTGGGCCGGCTCGCGCGCGTCGGCGGCGGGACGGCGACGTTCGCGACGCCGTCCGACGACATCGAGGCCGTGGTGGCCCGGATGGAGGGCCGGTTCGGGAGCCCGGTGGCGCTGGACGTGCGGGTCAGCGGCGGCGAGCTGGCGCGCCCCGAGCCGGAGGCGCTGTTCGCGGGGCTGGGCCTCGCGGTGATCCTGAAGGGGGCGCCGACCTCGGTCGCGGTGAGCCTCTGCACCGTGGCGGGGAACGAGACGCTGGTCCTGCAGCCGACGGCCGCCCGGGGGACGCCCGGGACGCTGCGTGCGCTGTGGGCGCGGGACCGCGTCGCGATGCTCGAGGACCGGCTCGTGCTCAAGCCGTTCGAGGAGGAGGCGCTGCGGCCGGAGATCTTGCGCACGGCGCTGTTCTCGGGCGAGGGCGCCGAGCCCGGTGCCGGGATCGCGTCCCGGTTCACGGCGTTCGTCGCGGTCGAGGAGACCGTCACCGTAGGCGGCGAGCGGGTGACCGTCGTCCAGGGGCACCCGTTGCCCGCGCAGTGGGAGGAGCAGGGTGGGATGGACGTGATGTCGATGGCGCCCGGGGCGGGGTTCGCGCGGGCCCGGTCCGGCGGCGCTCCTCGCTCCGCGCCCGTACGCACTGGGATGTACGTGGGCGAGCCTCCGGAGTCGGCCCCGCCGCCCCCGCCGGCTTCGGCCCCGGCGCCGGTGGCGTCGGCCCCGAAGAAGGCGAGCGCCGGGCTGCTCCAACGCATGATCAGCGCCGTCGTGCCGCAGTCCCCTGCGCCCGTGGCCGCGGAGATGGACGAGGACACGCACTACTTCGCCGCGCCGTCGGCGGACGCCGGGCGAGCCGCGCGCCCCGTCGGCGCCCGCGACGAGGCCAACCCGGCGCGGGTCGCCGGGGCGGCGGCGCCGGTCGGCGGGGGGGCGGCGCCGGACGGCGGAGGGGCGGCGCCGGACGCGGTCCTGGCCGCGACGCAGGGCGCAGATGGCAGCTTCGGCGGGGACGTCGGGCGCACGGCGGCGGCGCTGGTGGTGCTCGTGCTGCTGGGGAACACCCGGACCGCGGGGCTGCGAAAGCGCAACGTAACAAAGGCCGCCGCGTGGCTGGCCGGGCGCTCCGAGCCCGCCGCAGTGCTGGCACTCGCGGCGTTGGAGGCTGCAGAGCGCGGGGAGGCCCCCCGCGGGCCTTGGCCAACCTTGGTAGCATCCGGGCCCGAAGGCGTGCTCCTGGGCGCCCTCGGGCGGTGACCCTCGCTTGACCGGCGCCGCAGGCGTGTGCAACGCTTGCGGCACCGGAGCTACCCCCATGACCAAGACCTTCTCCCCGTTGCGCCTCGCGCTCTCCCTCACCGGCGCGCTCTGCGCCGCCGCCCTCGCGCTCACCCCGTCGACGGCGCACGCAGGCGTCGGCTTCAGCGCCGGAGGCTTCGCCTACACGGACGGCACCTCGTTCGCGCCGAGCATCGACTACCGCGTCAAGGGCCTGCTCGTGCAGGTCCACCTGCTCGACCTGCTCTCGGGTCCAGCCACCGGGGGCAAGTTCGCCGTGAACACCGGCGCGGACATCACGTACGTCGTCGTGAAGAAGAAGTGCGCGCCCGAGGTCGAGGGGGTGTTCATGCCCGGCATCGGGTTCCGCGTCGCCGACACCGGCGACATCGGCTTCAACGCGATGGCCAAGGCCCGCTTCGGCGCAGAGATGAAGAAGGGGATCGGGTTCGGCATGTACGTCGTGCCGGCGCTCGGCGTCTCGAACTTGTACGGCAAGATCACCCCGAACTACGGCGGCGGCGTCGAGGTCAGCGCGTGGTTCGTCGAGGGCAAGCAGTGAGCGCTTGCGCGTGCTGACACCGGTCGCGGTCAGTCGTACGCGGGTCGAGATGACGCAGCTGGTGCTGCCTGAGCACACCAACGCGATCGGGACGATCTTCGGCGGGCAGGTCGCGGCGTGGATCGACATCTGCGCTGCGATCGCCGCGCAGCGGTTCTGCCGGCGCCAGGTGGTCACGCTGTCGATCGACAGCCTCGAGTTCTTGCACCCGATCCAGCGCGGCCACATCGCCGTGTTCCAAGCCGGCGTGAACGCGGCGTGGGGCACGTCGATGGAGATCGGCGTGCGGGTCGAAGGCGAGGACCCGATGACGGGGGACCGCACCCACACGGCCAGCGCGTACTGCACGTTCGTAGCGCTCGACGGGAACGGCCGGCCGGCGAAGGTCCCGCCGCTCGAGTGCGCGCCCGGGGACGAGACGCGCCGCCGGGACCAGGCTGAGGTTCGCCGAGCGGCGCGCCTGCAGCGCACCCGCAAGTGAGGCCGTCGGCGGATAGTCGCTCTCGATGATCCTCGCGCTGCTCGCCTGCACCGACCCCAGCCAGGGGACGATCCGCCACGCTGACCCTGACACAGACACCGACGCGGACGCCGATACGGACGCGGACACCGACGCCGACAGCGACACGGACACCGCCGTCGAGCCGGACACGGGCGAGCTCCGCGGCGTGTGGGTGGACCGTTGGACCTACGCCTCGGCCAGCGACGTCGAGACGATCATGGCGAACTCGGCCTCCGCCGGGTTCAACACGGTGTTCTTCCAGGTGCGCGGGAACGCGGACGCGTTCTACGACTCGGCGTTCGAGCCCTGGTCCAAGAACCTCACCGGGACGCTCGGGCAGGACCCGGGGTGGGATCCGCTCGAAGTCGCGGTCGAGTCGGGCCATTCGCTCGGCTTGGACGTACATGCTTACGTGAACGCATTCCCGCTCTGGGCCGGCACCACCGCGCCCACCGACTCCGACCCCGAGCACGCCTACAACGAGCACCCCGAGTGGCTCGTCGCGGACTCGAGCGGCACGCCGATGGCGCTCAATTCCAGCTACGTCTGGATGAGCCCGGGCAACCCGGCGGTGCGTGAGCGGCTCCGGGACGTCGTCGACGACATCGTCACCCACTACGACGTGGACGGCGTGCACCTCGACCTGGTGCGCTACCCGGGCGCCGACTACTCGCACGACGGCACCAGCGAGGCCCTGTGGGACAGCGCGGCCTACCCCGACTACGCCGACTGGCAGCGCGCGATGGTGGTGGACGCCGTTGCCCAGGTGCAGGCCGTCTCCCCCGTGCCCGTCACCGCAGCGGTGTGGGGCGTGTACCAGAATGACTGGGGCTGGTCGTCCGTCAGCGAAGGGCGGAACGACTACTACCAGGACAGCCGGGCGTTCCTCTCCGAGGGCGCGACGGACGCGAACATGCCGATGATCTACTGGCCGGTAACGGCCGTGCCGGGCGACCGGCTCGACTTCACCACGCTGGTCCAAGACTTCGTCGCGCACGACTCCGGCCGCTACATCTTCGCCGGCATCTCGGCCGAGCTTGGCGAGGCGGACACGCTCGCGTGCATCGAGAGCGCGCGTGCGAACGGCGCGCGGGGCGTCGTCGTCTTCGACTATGGTCTGATGCAAGACGGCGGCTGGCTCCAGCACCTCGCGACCTCGGCGTTTGCGACGCCAACCACCTTGCCAACCTACCCGTGGAGGCACTGATGAACCCCCTCGTCCGCCTGTCGAAGATCACCCCCCGCTCCGTAATGTCCCGCCGCGACGTGATGCTCTCCGCTACGGCCATGGCCGCGGCTGCGTGCACCACCGAAGGCAAGGACCCCGTCGACTCCGTCCCCGACACCGGCGTCGTGCAAGACCCCCTGCCGGCGATCACCGACAACGCCGACTTCTACGTCACGAGCTTCTCGGTCACGCCCTCGCTCGACAGCGCGTCGTGGACCTTCACGATCCTCGACCGCGGCACTGTGCTCCAGGTGATCGACTACGCGACGCTCACGGCGATGGACGCGCGCGACAAGGAGCACACGCTGATGTGCATCAGCGGGGGCCCGACGAACCCGGCGATCGGCAACGCCGTGTGGACGGGCTTGCCGGTCACCGAGATCTTGGCGAACCTGGGGATCACCGTGCCGGACGGCGTGATCGAGATCAAGTTCATGGCGGCCGACGGGTACAGCACGTCCATCCCGGTCAACGACCTGTACGACGAGGGGCTGCACGGGCCGCTCTGGCTCGTCTGGCTGATGAACGGGGCCGAGATCCCGCCCGAGCACGGCTCGCTGTGTCGGTTCCTCACGCCGGGGCGGTACGGCCAGAAGAACCCGAAGTGGCCGGTGTCGATGGAGTTCATCGACGAGGCGTACCTGGGCTTCTGGGAGAGCTTCGGCTGGTCGAACGACGCGAGCTACCAGGCGAACGGGCTGTTCCGCAACCCGCCGTCGTCCACGTCGGTGCCGGTGGGCGAGGTGACGGTGCAGGGCGTCGCGTTCGCGGGGAAAGACGCCGTGATCGCGGTGAACGTGCGCGTCGACTACGGGGACTGGCAGCCGGCGACGCTCACCTACGCGCCGGGGGCAGACGTGTGGGTGACGTGGGCGTTCGACTACGACGTGGTGGAGGGCGAGCACAGCCTGCAGGTGCAGGCCGTGACCGCGAGCGGGGCGGCGTCGAACGACGACCCGAACGGCACCGGGGTGCAGGACGGGTACGATGGCGGCATGCTGATCAGCATCACCGGCACGTAGGCCGCCGCTACGATCGCGGCGATGGCAGCGACGCGCTTCCCGGGGGCGCCCGTCCCCGCCCTGGCCTAGCGGCAAGTCGCCACCGGCGTCGGGTAGTCGCGATCGACATGGCGCGCTGATGCCGCTCGCCCTTACCGATTCGCGGTGCCTCGCTGGAGTGGCGGACCTGCAGCAATGCAACGCATCGACCTCTCCCCCGGAGCCGGCGAGTATGCCTGGGTTGGTGCTAGCGCTGAGCACCGAGACCGGCCACGGCGCACGCACCGCCCCCGCACCGCGCCGGCTCCGCAGTCGCGCGACGATATACCACGTTGCGTCATGCCTTCCGATGCTGTACACTCGCCCGCGTGAAGCTCCCCCCCTTGCTTGAGCCGCCTCGGATCATCGCGGCATCTGCCAGCGGGCTCCGGGTGGAGGGCGGGAAGGTGCGCCTTCGAGTTTCTGCACGGGGCTACGGCATCCTGAGCTGCGGCGAGACCCGCGTTCTCGTGCGCGGGGAGACCGATGTGACCTTCACCGTGTTGGCAGTGGGGTCGGCGGTCACCGTCGTGCTGCGATCGTTCAGGGGCGCTGTCCGAATGACAGTGTCGGTACCCGCGGGCGGGCTACTCGACTGTGTCCCCGCCGCTACGGTCTCGGCGCCAAGCCCGCTTTTGAAGCTGGGCGTCTTTCGCCCGACCCTGACGCACGGTCTGCTGGGTCCCGCCCTCGGGACCATCTCGGCGCGGAGCGTGCGGCCCTCCTTCCGGGACCTCGCCCCGCGTGTACACCGGGCCCGCTTGCGCTACCTGCGAAACCTGGAGTCGCCTACATGAACGAGATCGACGAGCAACTTCTGAACGAGCTCGCCCCGCAGCCCTACCCAGCTGGGAGGCTCACGCGCTTCTTGTGGTACGCCGCCGGTGCGGACGCTCGGTTGCTCGAGCGTTGCCCCTACTCCGACCGGGTGAAATTCGAGGGCGTTGGCGGGATCGTCGTCGCCACTGCCGCCCTCGCGAGCCTCTCGGGGGGCTACGCCTTCTACACGGTGTTCTCCCCAAAGGACGCGACCGCCCTCAGCCAGAGCCTCGATCCGCTGACGGTGGCGCTCGCGATGGTCATGGGTGCGGCGTGGGGCCTCGTCGTGTTCAACTTGGATCGCTTCATCGTCTCCAGCACGGGGAAGGGCGACGGTACCGACGACATCACGCTCAAGGAGTTCACCCACGCCCTGCCGCGCCTGCTGATGGCGTTGGTGATCGGGGTCTGCATCTCCAGCCCTCTCGAAATCCGAATTCTGAAGCCGGAGATCGATGCTCAACTCGAACTGGAGCAGAACGACTACCGCGCCAGCCTCGACGCGCAGTCGCGTGAGAGCGCCGACACGCGGAAGACCGAGCTGCGCCAGAAGATCGAGTCGGCGCAGGCCAAGCAGGACGAGCGCAGCGGCTATTTCGAAAAACGGCGACTGGAGATCAACGAGCAGCGGCGCCTGCTGGAGCTGGAGGCCGAGGGTCTGACCGGCAGCGGCGCTCCGGGGCGCGGGCCGGCCTGGCAGGACAAGAAGGACACCCTGGACAAGCTCGAAGCGGAATTGACGAAGGACCGCGAGGGCGATGCGTCGTCGGTGAGCGCCGCGGCCTCGGAGATGACCGCCTGGAAGACCGAGATTGACCAGATCGACACGCGCTACGCCGAGGATCAGGAGAGCCACCTGAAACAGGCGCGGCACCTGGACGGGCTCCTGAAGCGCATTCTCATCTCGCACGAGATCGGGGGCGCCGTCCCGTGGATGATCATGGCGTTGCTGATCTGCGTAGAGCTGTGCCCGATCCTCTTCAAGATGATGCTGATCAAGGGCGTGTACGACTACGCGGATGAAAGCGCGAAGCGGTTGATCCTCGCGAAGGTGGGCATCGAGCCTGGGGCGACGGAGTTCTTGGATGGAGGAAAGCGCGAAGTACGGACTGACACGTTCCACCGTGCGGCTGCCACCTTGGAGGAGGAGAAGAGGCGGTTGCGAACCGAGGCCCGGTTGTCGAAGAAGGCCCACGAGCGATTCGAGGAGGACACCGAGGCCAAGATCCAGGAGGACGTCGGCGCGTTCCTTGTGGGTGGCGGCAAGTCGAAGGGGTAGCCGATGAGCCTCGCCGCATGGGTCGCGGGCGCGTTCGGCGCCTACGATCCCGAGACCGCAGAGCAGTTGGGCGCCGGCGATCGACGGCGCGTCCTGCTGGTCGGGCTTTCATGCCTCCTGCCATGCGCCACCGCCTTCGCGGGAGTTGGGTACGCTGCGGATCTGGTCGCCGGGGCATCCCGCAGCGACGTGGTCGTCGCGCTGTGGTCCGCGACGCTCGCGATGCTCGCGGTCGGAAGCCTCTTGCGGATCACGATGGCCGGAAGCGGCATCGCGCCTCAGGTCAAGCCCGAGCACGCCGCTCGCTGGCGGCCGAAGCACTGGCCTGCGGCGTATCTCACGCTCGTGGGGTGCATTCTCGCGCAGCCGCTGGTCGTGTTTCTGCTCTCGTCCAGGCTGGATGCGGAGATCGGGCAGATGCGGGGGCGCGTGGTGGCGATGCACGAGGCTGCGCTGCACGGCTCTGCGGAGGAGCGCGAGGCGGAGCTGGCCCAGCGGGCCGCGGACGTACAACGCCGCCTACGGGGTGCGGAAGCGCGGCTGGACAGGGAGCGGGCGGCGCTGGCGGCCAACTCGGGCCCCTCGGGGGCCGCTGGAAGCGCCGCCATGGCCGAAGGGGTGAGTGACGACGCTACCGAAGTGACCAAGTTGCAGGGCGAACTTGGAGAGGCCACCGCCGCGCTTCAACTCGCGGGCGACGCCGCTGCGGTCCAATCCGAGGAGATCGCCGCCTACCAGAGCACGCTGGAATCATGCTCCTTCCTCGCCGAACGGATTCGGCTCGCATGGTCTCAACCCCTGCTCCCCGCTGCCGTGACCCTGCTGACAGGGCTGCTGACCGGCCTGCCGCTCCTGCTCCGGCAGCGGTTACTGGGCCCGTACGCCCAGGTGCAACACAGGGCGCAGCGGATCGCGGTCGCGAGGCACGCGGCGCTCGTGGACCGGCTGGCGGACGAGGCCTATCGGAGACTCGTCCCGGGCGCTGACGGGAAGCCCAAGCGCGCGTGTCCAACGTACTCGGGGCCGGCCAGAGCCCGGTTCGCCGACCCGCCGTTCAACACCGAGCCGCTTGACTTCTTCGGTGCCCGGCTCGGGGCTCCCGCGCCCTCGATCTCCGCGGTCGACGAGGCCATCGACGGGCTCTTGTCGTCCCTGCCGGAGTAGGCGTGGACCACAACGCCTGGATCACCGGCGATTTTGAGGGGCATTACACGGGGCTTCCCGTTGACGCATCGTCCGACCAGCGCGTCTACAAGCCAACCATCATCCGGGCGATCGTGCGGTCGCCGCGACGCTCCGCTCCCCTGATCGGCGCGGACAGCGTGGACGCCGAGCGGGACTTTGACGGCCGCCGCCGCGTTCCGTTCCACCAGGACCACATCGCGGATGTGGTGGTGGTGGGCGAGGACGGCGCCGTCGTGCGCGTCGCCCTCGACGACGTGAACGTGTTCGAGTGGCACGTCCCGGCGTCCGAGGAGGACCACGGGAGAACGTTCGGGCGAATCCACGGTCGCGTGGTCGCCCGCATCGTGCGGCCCACCGTGCCCGCCGCGCAGGCCGCGGCGGCGTTGACGGAGGTCGGGCCGGCGGTGGGCCGGGGGCGGTGGGTGCCGTGGCCGGGAGCCACTGCTTCGGGCATGTGGCCCGCCATTTTCCTGGCCTTCATGGCGCTGGGCGCGGCCGCTGCGGTGTGTGGAGGGTACGGCCCGCTCGGCGGACTCGCCTGCTTCTGCCTCGCGCTCGGCGTGTACTTCCTGCTCGGTCGGGGCCGGTGGCCGCTCGCTCGCGCACCAGGGTGCACGAGCTTCCTCGCGGGGCCAGCGCTGCTACTGATAGCGTTCGGACTCCTTTGCGGGCAACAGCGCAGTTGTTCGGGGTGCACGCCCGCTTTTGCGCCCGTTATTTCGGTCGACGTCGGCGAATTGCCGGCGAACGCCGGCCGGCTGATGACTTCGCAGGACGCGCTGACCGATCCCACGGCCTTCTTCTCCGATGCAGATGCCCGGATCTACCTGTCGGAGGCTACGCTATTCGAGTTCAACAGCGCCGACCTCTCGCCAGCGGCGGTTCCCGAACTGCGAAAGGTCGCCCGCTTGCTTCAGGAGGACCGGACCAGGCGCGTGCTCATCGAGGGCTACGCCGACACCATCGGAGACGACGCCGCCAACCTCGCGATCAGCACCAAGCGCGCGGAAGCCGTGCGCCGGTGGCTCGTGGACCACGCGGCAGTGAGTCCCGATCAGGTCACGGCTGTGGGGCGCGGAAGCACGAACCCGCTCGCCGCGCCGGGAGGAACGCGTGACGAGCAGCGGGTGAACCGGCGCGTGGAGGTCAGGCCGGCTCTTCTGTAGCGTCGGTTGCCACGACCTCTGGTAGGCCGCCGCCCCGCGAAACGACGTAGCGAACCGAGAACGAGGCCGGATCGCGGCCCGCAGCCTTCAGCAGACCGCCGGCGATCTTGACGGAATCAGTCGCACTCAAGTTCGTCTCGATCAACCATCCATTTGAAAGCGGAGACGGCTTCTGCATTCCGGTCGCGTCTCCCTGCGAGATCACCGTGCGGCCGGTGCCATCCGGTTGGGCGTCTGCGGCCAGAACACCCTCAGCGAGAAGCGACTCCGCGACGCGGACGAGCACCTCGTACCAGCGGGAGATGGGGAATTCGCCAGCGGGCAACGATAGAACCTTCGGTTTCCCCCATCGCTCGGGCCACACGCCATACCGGGCAACAGACTCCCGCTGCATGCCCGCAGCGGCGGCACCGGCGACAGTGGAGCCGTCAGTCAGACGCGCCCGGACGAAGTCGATGGTCGCCTGATGCGTCAACCTGCACGCGGTGAGGGGCGTCGTGAACATTCCGCGCATGCGGACGGCCTCCTCCTCGCCGCGAGTGGCCCCCCAGTGTATGGCGGCCGCGTACTCGGCGAGGTCGTCGGAAAGTTCGCGTGATCGCTCGATCGCGGTTCTGGTTCGATCCTCGATGTCGCAGTCGGCAAGCGCCCGGAGGTCAAACCCCACGAACTCGTCCAGCCTGGTGGCACGGGCCCCGCTCACGACGCCGAAGCCGACGTACCCCCGGCCGGAGACGTAGGCGTAGACATCATCGCCCTCTCGCAGGCGCAGAACCGCGTCGCGGTACCGGGTACCTCCACCAGCTTGCCAAAACCCGTGTCGCCGCATGTCTCGCCACGACCGGCCGCCCACGTTCACGTACCAGGCCTGGTGCCCCTCGTTCTCCTCGTCCTCCTCGTCCTCGGGATCCCCGGTCGAGTTCAGCGACCGGGCGGGGATTTCCAAATCCTTGCACGCACTGAGCACGCCCTCCACCATCTCGCCTGTTGACATGGCCGTGTCCATGTACACCCCCCGGTAGTGCACGGCGCGTTCGAAGGGCCGGTCCGACCGCCCGTGATCCGGGCGCAGTGATAGTAGAATCTGGGACTTGGCCAGCCGGATCGGGAGCTCTCGATACGGTAGCAATGCCTTGTCCAGCATGAATTTCAGCCAGCGCGCGGCGAATTGCGTCTGGTCGTCGGCGGAGATGATGTGAGCGTTGCTGCTGCCCGGCACAGACACCTCCACTGCCAGCGCACGCGCGGGCGCGTCGTCCCCCGCCACGTTACCGACGGCGACGGAATCCGCGTCAACCCAGGTCTTGCAGGGAGCCACCACCAGCGTGGCGGGGATTCCCGCATCGCACAGATGTTGGACCACCCCGTACGCGACCTCGTCCCTACCGGCCGCCGCGTCGAAGTACACCGACGGGTCCGCCTCGGGGCACGCGATCGGGTAGGTCATCGCGCTTCGACCGCCGTCTGCCTCAGGGCGTCTCGCTGCGAGGCGTCGCAAGCGGCCGATGGTCCACGGCAAACTGCGCTCCGCGGCTTCGAGCCGTTCGGGGCGCTCGGCAAGAACAGCGTAGAGCTCCCGGAAAAACCTCGCGACGGTTTCGACCGTCATGGGCGTTTGGTCGACGACGAGAGAGGGCCTCGCATCACCTCCAGCGCCAACCCAGAGCGGCTCGAAAGGCTCGAAATTGCTCTTCAAGTGAGGAGGAAGCAGAGAATTGATCAACCGGAGGGCTTCAGCCGTGCGGTCATCCGCCCAAAAGGCCTTGGCCTTCTGCCCACCCTCTTGAATGTCAGTCTTGGCCCGATCCAGAATGGCGCTGAATCGCCGAAATTGCTCGTCCGGATTCACAATGTAGTATCGGTTCTGCACCCCGCCCCCGTCCGGTGCGTAAAGACTCCCATCCTGACCGATGTGAAGAAGGTGAGTCTCGACGCGACCCGGGGTCAGGCCCAGTTGTCGAGCCACTTCGGTGACCACCGCGACGTACACGCCCTCCGCCTTGTTGTCTGCAATGGCCGCCCGGACGCGAGCCTCGGTACGCGCGTTGAACGCCTCCAACCGCTCGGATGTTTCCGCAGCTGGACTGCGGCCCAGCCAGCTTTCCAGTTGAATCACGACGGATGGATCAGGGGCCATGCCCCCCGTCACCGTGCGATCCAGGACGTTCCAGCACTCCTGCTCGATGGCGCCGACCTTCGCCCCCAACTCCCGGTCCCGCGCCAGCAAGGAGAGCCGCTGACGAGCTTCAAGGCCCACCTCGCCGTGGTCAAGAAGTTCGCGAAGGAACTCCGCCCGGTATTCGTCCACGGCTGACGATAGACGCGCGCGGCACAGGGCCGTCAAATCCGCGCAGGGGGCCACCGTTGCCAGAAGGCGGCGACCTGAGCGCTCGGCAATGTACTCCGCGTTCTCCTCCAAGGGAACGATGGACGGTAGGAGGTTCCCACCATCTAACGGGACTTCCATCTGGTCAAGGTCCCGCTTGACATGCGTGCGCCACATCACCCCCGCGGCGACGGACCTCGAAATCGAGCGAACAATCTCGTAGTCGGTGAGCAGGCTTTGGAGCGGCTCCCAGCTGAGAATCGCGGACAACGCGGGGGCCAGCCGCTCATTCAG
Organism: Bifidobacterium breve; assembly: GCA_943328795.2. Classification (GTDB taxonomy): domain Bacteria; phylum Myxococcota_A; class UBA796; order UBA796; family SXON01; genus CAIUMM01. The sequence continues at coordinate 17,950 of CALQBK020000031.1, read as the reverse complement.
CAGCCGAAACCACTCCGCATCGAGCGTTCGTCCTCCCTTGTGCGCCTTCGAGTTTCGTGCGTTAGGCAGGGTGTCGAGGAATTCGACCAGACCACAGGCTGGCAGTGTCCCGTTCCGTTGGGTCTCAATGAATCGGCGCACCGATGAACTGCTGTTGCACAACTCTAGCCCGACAAATGCCTGCTTAACGGTGAAGTTCCACTCAGCGCACGCGGCGGGAACCTTCACCCCGGAGAGCGCCGAGAGCAGGCCGATGGTCCACGGACCCTGAAACCCGTTCGAGCCGAGACCGAGCCGCACGAGAGACACGAGGTGCCCGAACGCGAGGCGTCCGTCCGTCTCCACGAGCTTGATCAGCGCCTTCTCCACGGAGGCCAATTTCGCGTTGCGGGCCAGGTATTCGGAGCACACTAGTCTTGCGAGATGCCGTGTAAGCTCCTCGGCTAGGTCATTTAGCGCCTCAAACCGGAGGCTGGGCTCGGACTCCGCCAACGCAATGCACAGGTGCGTTCCGATGGTACGCGGAAACCGGTGCTTCACTTCATCAAGTTCCATGGTTACTTCCGAGGCGATTGGGTGGAGGGTGGGGCTGGCATGGGCCTCGACTAGCCTCAGCCCAGCTTCGAGCATGGTCAGCGGCGTGCATCGAGCTTCCCCGATGCGATGGCCAAATAGACACCAGCCAGAATCGAAAGCACACCGAGGGTGCCGGCCGCCCGCCCGGGGGACAGGCCATCGAGTCCTTCAAAGGCCTGGATGATCCCTGTCAAACCCACTAGCGAAATGAGGCCATCCGTCGCCCGTTGCCGTCGGGCCGTGCGCGCCTCCTCTCCCCGACGAATCCCCTCTGCCCGGGCCTCAGCCTGTTCGAATTGCTCCCTCGCCGCTTGCCGCGCCGCGGAGGCGCTGGCCTCGGCCGCGGTCCGCTCAAGCTCCGCCAGCCGGTCAAGGTCTCCAATGGCCTTCGCATGCTGCTCGGCGAGGCCGAGGGCCTCACGCAGCCCCGCATACACCTCGCGCGCGTCCTCGTCGAAGACGACGTCCTGGTGTACGTACTGCGCGTGGAAACGCAAGAACTGGCGGCGAAGCGCCTCGCTGCTCTCGCCGCCACCCGGTTCCAGGGCGCGTATGATCTTCGTGGTGTACCCCTGAAGTGTTTCCGCCTGGAAGGCCGCGTACAGCATCAACTCCAGAAGCAGATTTGCGCGCTCCCCACTGGCGGCGGCGCCGCGTTCGCTTAGCGCGATGGCTCGCCCGTTGTAGAGCACCACGTCCCGGTCCTCCTCGCGCACGGTGCCCGATGCCGCGCACAGGCGCGTCAGTAGCCGGCCCGGGTCGTCGAGCGCAGCTACGCCCTCCTCGAACTGGACGTGAGCGACCGTATAGATGCGGCCTGCGGCCTCGCGGTTGCGCTCCTCCAGCCAGCGGACCAGCGCGTCGAGCGTCGGCGCTCCCGACGCCGACCTCTGCAGTCGGAGCACCCGAAAAGGCGGACAGTTCGGGTCGGGGAGCGTTCGCAGCTCGTCGGCACCGACGGTCATTCCAGCGGGAGGGTCCACCGCCCGGCGCGCCGTCCCCGGTGTCGTCCAAGAGTCGTCAAACCAGCGCCGCAGCGCCTTGGTAGCGTCACCGCAGGCAGCGGGGCGCTCCCCCGTCGTCGACCGAGCCTGGTCGTCCAAGGGGATGGCGACGAACACCTCGGCTTCGCGCAGCTGGACCTCCCAGAAGCCAGACTGCGCGATGCGGCAGACCTCGGCGTACGGGAGTACAGTGCCGGCGCGAGGGGAGTCAACGATGGTGTGCCCATGCCCGCGACCGTCGTACCAGGGGTCGGCGTTGTCACAAGAACCGTCCAGATAACGCGGGGGTTTTCCGCGGTCCTTGGATGGCGCTCCAGAGCGTGCCGATGCCTCCGCCTGCTCCAGCCGGAAGCCGAGCCCGCGCAGTGTCGGTCGGCGACCCGACAGCGGCTCCTTCCAGGTCGGGTCAAGGGACAGGATTATCCGCGTTGAGACGCCGTCTTGCATCTCCTTGATCGGGCAGATGAAGTAGGCGAAGCCCTCGGCGCGCACCCAATACTTGTTCAGCACGCTCGCAGTCGGCCCGGCCGCGATGAACGCACGGGCGCCGATGGGGGCGCCGCCATCAAGGGCCGGAAGGTCGACCGTCGCCGTGGTGGCCGCGCTCTTATCCTGCTGAAACTTCGCCAGGTCGTCGTCGATGAGCGCCCTCGCCCGCCCGAACGCTGGATCCGCACGCCACGCCCCCACCGCCTTGACAACCTCGTGTTCACGAACCGCCGAAGGGCGATGAGCGGGTGGCAGGAGGTCCGCGACGCCAAGCCCGCGGAGGTGTCCGCCTCGAGCCGCGCGGATCGCCGCCAGCACCACATCGAGGAGGTTCAGCCCCTGTACGATCGTCTCCGAGTATCCGAGGCTCAGGTTCTGCAGCGCGAGGTACGCGACGTGAATGGCGTCCGTCGCCGTCGTCGGATTCGTGAGGTCAACCCTGTACTCGCCCTGGTCGACGAGTGCGCTGTAGCCGACCAGCGCCTCGGCCTCGGGCGGGAGGTCGCCGTCCTCGACCAACCGGCGGACGAGCCAACACGACACCATCGCATCGAAGTCAGGGTCGGTGTGGGTGGCGACCACTGGCTCGACCTTCGCGCCTCGGAGGTCGGCGCCCGCGTCGCGCCTGTCGAGCCACCGGCCGAGGAGGTGCTCATGCACGAACTCCGGGTGGCGGATGACCAGTTCCGAGGTGCTCCGCGCCAGCGTGCCGTCCTGATGCTGGTCGATCACGCCCGGGCAAAGCTGCCCTCCAACGTCGAGGAAGACGGTGTCCCGGGCGGGGGACACGATCGACCCGGGCCCGACGAAGTGGTAGCGCCACGTGACGTCGAGGCCAAGGGCCTTGGAGCCTACCCTCACGCGGAATCCCCCTTCAAGCCGAGCAGTTGTTGCACGCGCGTGCGGGCTTCGTGGCTGTCGTCCGCGCACAGAAGTCGCACCAGGCATCGCCGACGCGGCCTGCGGCGCAGTCCGAGCAGATCCAGGCGATCTCGGTGTTCGTCGTCCGGTTGCAGAAGTCACACCACGCATCGCCCGCCTGGCCCTTCGCGCAGTTGTTGCAGATCTGGGCGAGGGCGACTTGCGGCTTGTTCTTCCCACAGAAGTTGCAGTGCTTGCTCATCAGCGGCTCCGGGAGGCGAGTGTATCACAGCCGCCTTCCGGGCGAGCACCCGTTGGCCCACGATTTTCCTGGAAGAACCCGGATGCCGTTGTCGCAGGCATCGACGCGTCGCAACTCCCTCCCGTGCTCAGCGACGAGGGCGTCCACCGCCGGAGCCGTGCTGTCCACGGCGTCGGCCCGGCCCGGTTCACGAGAGTGGGCCCGACGCGTTCGGGTGCCCCCTCGCTCGTCGAGCGGGCCGAAATCGTCAGCACTTCGTGTCCACCCCTGCTCGGACTATCGGCCCACCGCCGCCACGAGCGCGTCGGTGAACGGGCCCGGGGCCTCCCACGGCATGCCGTGCGCGCCACCGGGGAGCGCGTGGATGTCGTCCCGCTCCGGCCGCTCCTCTCGCGCCGCGGCGAGCTGCTCCAGGAGCGTGATCTGGATGTCCTGCAGCTCCACGAGCCGCTCCCACTGGCCGTGCAGCAAGTGGTCGACCTTCTCGTGCAGCGTCACGATCTCGAGCTCGGCCTTCAGGTTCACCCGGTAGTCGCTGTCCGCCTGGGCCCGGTCGCGGGCGTTGGACCGGTTCTGCGACATCATGATGATGGGCGCCTGGAGCGCGGCGATGCAAGAGAGCGCGAGGTTCAGCAAGATGAACGGGTACGGGTCGAAGGCGTTCGTCGCGAGCGCCACGTTCAGGGCGATCCACGCCGCGAGCACGCTCAGCATGCCGATGACGAACGTCCAGGATCCGCCGACCCGCGCGACAGCGTCGGCAACGCGCTCGCCGAGCGTCGCCTCCTTCTCGAACGCGGCGTTGAGGTGCCGCGCTGAGATCTGGTGCTCAGCCACCTTGCGGGCGACGTCGGCCTCGATCTCGGAGAGCTCGCCCCGCTCCTTCTGCAGGCGCGCCAGCACGTCCTGGGAGCGGAGCCGCAGCGCCTCCGCGCTCTTCGTCGGCGGCGTCACGAGAGCCAAACCGCCGCCAGCGCGACCAGCGCGGGCACGGCTTGGACAAAGAAGATGGACCTGGACACCGTCGCCGCCCCTTAGGCGCCCGCGACCACTACGCAGCCGAGGAAGAACGTCTCGATCGCCTGGCCGTCCCCGGCGCCGGTGTAGACCCGGCTGATCCCCCACAGGAGACCGGCGACGAGGAACCCGTTGTAGAGCCCCTGGTTCTTCGCGAGCACCGCGGTCAGCGCCGCCTTCTCGGGGGTGTTCCGGAACGTCTTGAGCCCGAGCGGCTGCTCCCAGAGGAACATCTCCAGGGTGAGGAACCAGGCGTGGGCGAGCGCGACGAGGGCCACGAGCGCGGTGGCGACGATGGACTGCATCGACGGGCTCTATCCCAGGATGAGCCGCTCGATCACCGCAAGACAACCCGGACGAGGCTGGACTCCGTGGGGAACAGCTCGGGGGCGAGGGCCAACACCCGCTGCCGCAGCGCGTCCTGGGCGGCGCTTAGGGCGGCGCGTGCGGCCGCGACCTGGCCCCGCACCTGCTGGGCCCCACGGCGGTGGTGGACGAGCCCGACGATCGCGAGCCCGCCGAGCAACACGGCGCCGCCGAAGAAGCCGTACAGGCTGTTCCAGACCGCGGTGAGCGTGATCCAGGTCCCGGCGATGATCGCGTACGCCGCGGGGGGCACCCCGCCGACGCTCCAGGGGGTGGGCTGGTCCGCCGCCCCGAGCTTCGCCTCCGCGCTCACGAGCTCCGACAATGCGCGTTGCACCGCGCGCACCGGCTCTCCGCCGGTCGGCCCCAAGTCCACCATTAGGCCCACGGTGAGCAGCTCGGCCCGCCACTCGGCGGACGTCCTGCGCCGCGCCAGCCCGGCCTCGTCGTGCGCGAAGCGACGGGCGCGCTGCAGGTCGACCTCGGTGGTGCGCACGGGGCGCTACACCGGCATCGGGAGGATCTTCGGGTTCAAGATGTACCGGAGGGCCTCGTCGTACGCGATCCGGCCCTGCACCACGGCCTCCTTCAACGCCGTGTCCATCGTCATCATCCCGTCCCGGCGCGACGTCTCCATGATCGTCGCGATCTGGTGCAGCTTGTTGTCGCGGATGAGCGTCCGGATGGCCGGCGTGCCGACGAGCACCTCGAACACCCCCGTGCGGCCCGCCCCGTCCTTCCGCATCAAGAGGCGCTGGGACACCACGCCGAGCAAGCACGACGCGAGCTGGGATCGGGCTTGCCCTTGCTGGGACGCGGGGAACACGTCGATGATGCGGTCCATCGCTTGGCCGGCGTCGTTCGAGTGCAGCGTAGCGAGCACCAGGTGCCCGGTCTCCGCGGCGGTGAGCGCCGCCCCGATGGTCTCGGCGTCGCGCATCTCGCCGACGAGGATGACGTCCGGGTCCTGCCGCAAGATGTACTTCAGCGCCGCCGCGAAGCTCTTGGTGTCGGCGGAGACCTCGCGCTGGTCCACGGTCGCGAGGTAGCTCTTGTGCGCGTATTCGACAGGGTCCTCGACGGTGATGATGCGGCACGCGCGCGTGCGGTTGATGCGGTTGACGATGCACGCGAGCGTCGTGGACTTGCCCGCCCCCGTCGGCCCGACGACCAACAGCAAGCCCTGTTGCCGGTCGGACATCGACAGCACGGTCGCGGGGAGCTCGAGCTGCTCGGCGCTCGGGATGTCGGACGCGATGGCCCGCAGCGCCGCGGCCATCCGCCCCTTCTGGAAGTACGCGTTGACCCGGAACCGGCGTCCGTCGTCGAGCGCCAGCGCAAAGTCGACCTCGCGCTCGATCTCGTAGACGGCGCGCTGCCGACTCGTCATCACGGAGTTCAGCAGCATGCGCATGTCGCCCTCGGAGAGCACCTCCTCGGCGAGCGGCGTGAGCTTGCCGGAGACGCGGATCAGCGGGCAGCGGCCGGCCGTCAGGTGCAGGTCGCTCGCGCCGCGGTCGTCGGCCTCCTTCAACATCGCGCGCAGGTCGAGCCCGGAGCTGTGTAGGTCGGACGTGCGGAAGCTCCTCACCCCGGTCGACATCCCGCGCGCGATGAGCGCGAACTCGTCTGGGTTGGACGCGTAGGCGACGCCGATCTCGTAGGTGATCTTCCCCTCGCGGAACAGCCGCAGCAGCGCGTCGTTGAACGACAGCATGCCGTCGCCGGTCGACGCGCGGAGGTGGTCCGCCAGCTCATCCACGCGCTGCTCGCGCAGCAGGCGGGACACCGCGGGGGTGTTGCTGAGCACCTCGACGGCGACCACCCGGCTCGCGGGGCCCTTGCCCTCGGCCGTCGGCAAAAGGCGTTGGCTGACGATCCCGACGAGCGAGAGCGACAGGTCCATCGCGGCCTGCGCCCGCAGGTGCTCGGGGAAGTACGACAGGATGCGCTGCAGGGTCTGCGTCGCGTCGATCGTGTGGACGCTGGCGAACACCAGGTGGCCGGTGAGCGCCGCCGACAGGGCGACCGCCATCGTGTCGACGTCGCGCATCTCGCCGATCAGCAGCACGTCGGGGCTCTGGCGCACGGCGTGGCGCAGGCCCTCTCGGAAGCTCTCGGTGTCCCCGCCGACCTCCCGCTGCGTCACGCGCGACTTGCGGTCGGCGTGCACGAACTCGATCGGGTCCTCGAGCGTGATGATGTGGCAGTTGCGCGTCTCGTTGATGTGGTGGATGAGCGCCGCGAGCGTGGTGGACTTGCCGGAGCCGGTCGCGCCGGTGACCAGGACGAGGCCGCGGGCAGCCTCGGCGAACTTGCGGACGTCGGCGGGGAGGCCGAGCACGTCGAGGGACAAGGAGCCGGAGGGCACGGCGCGGGCCACGCAGCCGAGCTGCCCTTGCTCGCGGAGCAGCGCCAGGCGAAACCGGCGCGGGGTGGTCCCGGCGGCGCCCGTGGCCGAGTAGCCGACGTCCATGTCGCCGCGGTCGTCGAAGCGGCGGCGCTGCGCGGGGGTGAGCACCGCGTCGAGCAGCTCGACCATGTCGGTGTGCGTGACCGGCTCGGCGCGCAGCGCGCGGACCACCCCGTGGATGCGCGCGGCCGGCGGCTTGCCCTCGGAGAGGAACAGGTCAGAGGCGCTGGCGGCCTCCATAGCTGAGAGCAACGGCAGGATCTGCGACATCCCGTCCAAGTACCCCGCCGACTGAGCAAAAAAGGACGGGTCGTTTCTGATCGGTCCGGGGCGAGGTAAGGTGGGGGCCGTGTTCTCCGTCCTCGCCCTCGTCCAGCTCCTGTCGGCACCGGCCCTCGCCGCCGACTCAAGCCGGTCGGACGATCGCCGCGACGAGCCGAAGAACGAGCCCGTGAGCGCCACCGGCGGCGTAGCCGTGGGCTTGGTCTCCACGCCCCGGGACAACCCGCTCGGCAGCGGCCCTACCGAGGTCCTGCGCCTGGGCGTACGCCTCATCGACTACTTCGACCTCGAGGCCGAAGTCGGGCGCGTCGAGGGCAAGACGAGCGATCTCGGGATCGTGTACCACCTCTACAACCCGCGTGGCAGCGTGCTCCTGCACCTCACGCCCAACGCCCGGGCGGACCTCTTCCTGGCCGTCGGCGCGGGCGTACAGCTCGTCAAGGTCGAGCGCGACTCCGAGGGCTACCAGCCGGACTCCGATGACCGGGCGCTCTACGTGAACCCGTCGCAGGACTTCGTGATGGACGGCGGCCCCGGCCTCACCCTCCAGGTCGTCGGCCCCCTGCACATCCGCACCGACCTGCGCTGGTACGGCACGTTCGGCCCGGACAACCAGTTCAACCAGGCCGACTCGTTCTCCGACCTGGAGTGGACCGTCGGCATCGACCTGCGGCAGGAGACGCCCCCCGACCTCGACCACGACGGCATCAAGAACAAGTACGACGACTGCCCGGAGGACCCGGAGGACTACGACCACTTCCAGGACGACGACGGGTGCCCCGAGGTGGACAACGACGGGGACGGGATCAAGGACAAGAAGGACGACTGTCCAGACGAGAAAGAGGACAAGGACGGCTTCGAGGACACGGACGGCTGCCCGGACCCGGACAACGACGGCGACGGGATCAAGGACAAGCGCGACAAGTGCCCGGACAACGCCGAGGACTTTGACGGTTACGACGACGACGACGGGTGTCCGGACAAGGACAACGACGACGACGGCGTGAGCGACAAGCGCGACAAGTGCCCGGACGAGCCCGAGACGTTGAACGGCTTCCAGGACGGCGACGGCTGCCCGGACGAGCTGCCGAAGGCCGTTCGCAAGTTCTCCGGCGCGATCCGCGGCATCACGTTCGAGACCAACAAGGCCATCATCCGCCCCGCCAGCTACCCGACGCTCTACGAGGCGCTCGGCGTGTTTCTGCAGTACCCGGAGCTGCGGTTCGAGATCCAGGGGCACACCGACAACGTCGGCGACGACGACTTCAACCTCGGGCTCTCGCAGCGCCGCGCAGACGCGGTGATGTCGTGGTTCCTGCAGAACGGCCTGCCGCCGGAGACGATGCGCGCGATTGGCTACGGCGAGACCATGCCCATCGCCGACAACGTCACCGACGCTGGCCGCGCGCAGAACCGCCGCGTGGAGTTCCGGCTGCTCAACGGGAACACCGACGATGAATGAGCCTACCGATGTCTGACACCACCGCCCAGCTCGCCGGTGCGCGTGTCCTGGTGACAGGCGGGCACGGGTTCCTCGGCCGCCACGTCGTCGCGGCGCTGCGCGAGCACGGCGCGGTCATCCTGGCCCCGACGCGCGCGGAGGTGGACCTCGCGGACGTACGACACGCCTCGCAAGCGCTCGCGGCCCTCCACCCCCGGTTCATCGTGCACTGCGCGGCGACGGGCGGCGGGATCGGCTTCATGCGGGCGCACCCCGCGACGTCGTGCACGAACAACCTGCTCGTGAACACCACGGCGATCGAGGCCGCGCGCCTCGCGAAGGTCACCCGCTTCGTCGCGGTGTCGAGCGCGTGTGTCTACCCCGGGCGGGTCACGCAGCCGATGCGCGAGCCCACCATCGGGGATGGCGACCCCGAGCCGACCAACCTCGCGTACGGCCAAGCCAAGCGGCTGATGCTGGTGCAGGGCGCGGGGTACGCGTACGAGCACGGGCTCGACTGCGCGTTCGCGGTGCCGACGAACTTGTACGGCCCCGGCGACGACTACGACGAGCGCAGCTCCCACGTCGTCGCGGCGCTCATCCGGCGGTTCGAGCAGGCGCGCTTGGCCCAGGACCCCAAGGTCGTCGTCTGGGGGAGCGGGCGGGCTACCCGCGACCTGCTGTACGTGCGCGACTGCGCGGAGGGCATCGTCCGGCTGCTGCAGACCGGTGCGGGGCCTGACGCCGACGCGCGGCCGTGGGGGCGGGCGTTCAACCTCGGCAGTGGCCGGGAGACGACCGTGCGGGAGATCGCAGAGTCGGTGCGGGACGCGGTCGGGTTCGAAGGGCAGCTCGAGTGGGACACCGAGAAGCCCGACGGGATGCCGCGAAAGGTCCTCGACTCCAGCCGGATGGCCGAGGCCACGGGCTGGACCGCCCGCACCTCCCTCGCAGACGGGCTCGCCGAGGCCGTCCGCTCCTTCCGTCGCTGACCCCCGACTTAACGAATCTCAGAGACTGAGCTTCGTTCTATCGGGGGATCTGCTCCCAGGTCTCCTTCGCGCCGGCCACCAGGCTGCCGTCGGGGAGGAGCGTGAACCAGGCCCTGAAGCCGGCGTCCTTCTCGTCCCCGTAGACGAGGAAGTGCTGGGCGCCGTCGCCGTCGATGTCCACGGGCCCAAGCACCAGCGGCACGGCGCAGATGCGCTGGGCGTCCTCGAGGATGTGGCTCGACAGCACCCGGTCGGCCGCGGCGTCGACGCTGGCGAACGCCGCCTTGCAGTTGTTGCCGGAGCGCACGTCCGCGGGGCCGCCGTACCGCCCGGCGCCGATGTCGTCGCCGGTCGCGGAGACCACAAAAAGCGGCGGGGCGTGGGGTTGGCGCGTCTTGATGATGCTGCGGACGTACACGCCGCCGGGCCGCGCGGCGTCCACCGACGGCGTGCCCGAGGTCCCCAAGACCGCCTTCAGCCGGATGCCCGCGCGCTCGACCGAGGCCGCGGGGACGGTCGGCTGGCGCGGCGCTGCGGGCACGTCGTGGTCGAAGCGCCACAGCGGGCCGGCTTGCCCAAGGAGCGTCGCGCCGCCCGGCCCCGGCGTAGCCGTGCGCGTCAACGTGCCATCCGGCCCCCACAGCTTCACGTCGCCGGTGAGCGACTGCGGCACCACCGCGTTCGGCCCGCTCACGTACACGCCGACTTGGGTTGGCGGCGATCCGCACGCGAGCGACAGCCCGACGAGCAGCACCCCGAGCCCGTAGAGCGACCGCACTACCCCAGCCGGATGCGGTAGCTGTTCCCGGCCCCGCCGGTGTCCTTCTTCTTGCTGTCCAACCCCACCTGCGCCTTCGCCATCCACTCCTTGAACACCTCGTTGTCGGGCTCGAAGGTGAGCGCGAACTGGATCTGCATCTTGCAGCCGGTGAAGTCCTTGGCCTCCCAGCACTGGAGCGCCATCTTCCAGTACTTCTCGCCCTTCGGCGTGCGCGCGGCCTTCGACGGGTCGCGCACAGACTCCGCCGCGCGGCGGGCCTCCTCGTCCTCCTTCGCCTTGCCGGAGTTCAGGCTCTGGTCGTAGAGCGCGCGCGTGTCCGGGTCCCGCAGCACGCGGTACGCCTCGTTGATCGCCTTGAACACCTCGTTCGCGAGGGCCTTCAGCGCGGGCGTGCCGCCGGCGGTGACGCGGTCCGGGTGCAGCCGCCGGCTCTCGTTGCGGAAGGCGGCGTCGACGTCCTCTTGCGCGCAGCCCGACTTGAGCCCGAGCAGGTGGTAGTGAGTGAGCTCGGGAAGCAGGCTCGCGATGGCCTCAACTTCGAACCGCGTACGCATTCGGGGGTCCATTTCCAGCTCCTGTCAGACGGGGGTGATCTCGGACTCGTCGAGGGTGCCGAGCCGCGAGTCGCGCAGCTCCGCGGCGGACATCCCGCCCTGTGCCTCGATTCGGATGCTCGCTTCCTTGCCCAGCTTGTCGTCCACCGCGCGCACCTGGACGATGCCGTCGGCGTCGATGCTGAACGTGACGCGGATGCGCACGGCGCCGCGGGCCAACGGCGGGACCTCGAGCACGAATTGCCCGAGCAGGTCGTTCATGTCGGCCTGCCGGCCCTCGCCCTGGTACACGGCGATGCGCACCTCGGCCTGGTTGTCCACGGCGGTGTGGAACACCTTCGAGTGCTCCGTCGGGATCGGGGTGTTGTGCGGGATCAGCACGTCGCAGTGGCCACCCATCGTGCGGATCGACAACGACTGCGGCGTCACGTCGAGCAGCACGCTCGGCGCCATCGTCTCGTCGACCGACGTGAGCATGTGCGCCTGGATCGCGGCGCCGACGGCTACGGCCTCGTCCGGGTTCACCGAGACGTCCGGCATGCGGCCGAACAGGTGCTGCGCGGCCTCGCGGACCAGCGGGTAGCGGGTCATACCGCCGACGAGCAGCACGGCGTCGATGTGGCGGGTGTTCATCTTCGCGGTCTTCAGCGTCTCCTCGCAGATCTGCAGCGTGCGCTGCACGAGCGGGAGCACCCAGCGCGCGTACGTGTGCCTGTCGAGGGTGTAGGTGAACGCGAAGTCTTGACCCTGCACGTTCCGCCACGCGGTGGGGAGGTCGATCAGCACCTCGTCCGCCTGCGACAGCGCGATCTTCGCCATCTCCGCGGCCTCGCGCATGCGCATGCGCACGGTGCGGTTCTCGGTGAAGTCTTGCTTCACCTGCTGCTCGAACATCCGGATCAGCTCGTCCGCGCAGGCGTTGTCGAAGTCATCGCCGCCCAGCAGCGTGTCCCCGGCCGTGGCGATCACCTCGTAGAGGTCCCCGTCCACGCGGAGGATCGACACGTCGAAGGTCCCGCCGCCGAGGTCGTACACGACGATCCGCTTCTTCTGGGAGCGCGAGTAGCCGTAGGCGAGCGCCGCCGCAGTCGGCTCGTTCAGGATCCGCAGGCACTCGAGCCCGGCGAGCTGCGCGGCGTCCCGCGTGGCTTGACGCTGGGAGTCGTTGAAGTACGCGGGGACGGTGATCACGGCTTGGTCGACAACCTCGCCAAGGCGCCCCTCCGCGAGGCGCTTCATGTGCGCGAGCACGTGGGCCGAGATCTCCTCGGGCGCGTAGACCTTGCCGTGCACTCGGAAGCGCGGGTCGCCCGAGTCGGAGCGGAACACGCCGAACGCGCTGCGGGCCTTCATCCGCTGCACCTCGGCGTCCTCAAAACGGCGACCGATCAAGCGCTTCGCGGACATCACCGTGCTCTCGGGCGCGTGCATCAGCTGCTTCTTCGCGCGGTGGCCGACGACGACGCTGCGCGTGCCGAACGCCACGACGGAGGGCTGCGTGTTGCGCCCCTCGGCGTCGGTGCACACGATCACCTCGCCGTCGCGGACGCACGCGACGCAGGAGTTGGAGGTGCCGAGATCGATACCGACAGCGAGGCCCATGGACGCATCTCCGGGGTTGACCTATATCCGGGCCGCGCGGTCGCCGAGCGCGCGGGAGCTCACCGAAGCGTGAACGGCGCGGGCTCGCCGCGGCGAACCGCGTCCACGGCGGCCACGATCCCCTCGGCGATGAGCGCGTCCAGGCCGGGGTGCCAGCCCGCCGCGTGGGGGGTCACGATGCAGCGCGGACCGACAAAACGCGCCAGGTCTGCCGGCGGCTCGGTAGGGAACACGTCGAGGCCGAGGCCGGCCAGGTGCCCAGCCTCCAGCGCCTCGCGGGCGGCGCGCACGTCGACCAGGCCGCCCCGCGCGGTGTTGACCAAGATCGACCCCGGGCGCATCGCCGCGATCCGCCGCGCGTCGAACAGGTCGCGGCTCGACGGCGTGAGCTCGCAGTGGAGCGTGACGACGTCCGCCTGCGCGACGAGCGCATCGACCGGGACGGAGTCGGTGAGCAGCGGGTCGCAGCGCAGCACGCGCGCGCCCAGCGCCTCCAACTGGCGCGCCACCACGCTCCCGATCACCCCGTGACCGACGACCCCGACCGTGCCCAGCAGCCCCGGCGCCCAGCCCGGCAGGTCGGCGCGATCCCAGTGACCGCGCGCCGCGGGCTCCTGGAGCGCCCCGAGCCGCCGGCTCAACGACAGCATCATCCCGAGCGCTGTCTGGACCACGGCGTCCCGCCGCGCGAGCGGCAGCCGGGCGCAGGGGATGCCTACTTCGCCGAGCGCGGCCACGTCGACGTGGTCGAACCCCGAGGTCGTCGTGAGCACCAACTTCGCCCTCAGCAGCCGGGGCACGTGCTCGCGCCGCACGGCTTGGCGGCTCGGGACCACCACCACGTCGGCGAGCTCCAGCGGCGCGTCTTCGCCCTGGGCGCTCGTCACGTCCACCCCCGCGAGTCGAGCCCCCCAGTCGACCTGCCGCTCGTACTCGGCCCGACCCCACAGCAGCACGCGGAACGGCGTCACGGCTCCAGCCCCGCAGCGGGGTCCGGCGGCGGCTTGCGGAGCCGCAGCGCGACCCAGACGCTCAAGACGCCCGCGAGGGTGCCCGCCGGCACGAAGATCTTCCAGTCCGAGTACCAGATGAACGCCCCCCACTTGAAGGCCTCCATCCGGTTGTTCTGCGAGTCGTTCGGCCAGATCAGCAGCGACAGGATCGTGCCCGTCGGCCCGACGAGGATGCCGGTGATGATCCCCTGGAGTCCGCGCACCCAGAAGCGCGTCCGGCTCTCGACGGCGAGGCCAGCGGGGCGTCCGGCGAGCGCGCTCGCGCGGCCTGGGACCATCCCGGCGCAGAGCACCGGCGCCCACAGGATGCCGCTGAGGGCGCCTACGAACGGCGCCCGCACAGCGTAGTAGTGAAAAAACGCGTCCTTGAACGAGCGATGCAGGTCGTGCACGCCCCAGATCGCGCTGGTCACCCACGCGACGGCCGCCCAGAGCAGGGCGAGGAGGACGAATTGGCGGAGCGAGGGCACTGCTGGGTAGCTTAGCCCATCGGCCGACGCGATCGGCTGGTTCCGCAGCCGGGGGTCAGCCCGCGAGGAAGGGCACGATCGCGTCGATCACGGCGCTGGGCGACTCGCGGTGGCAGAAGTGCCCGCCGGGGACCGACACCACGTGGAACGCGCCGGTGAAGTGTGGCCGACACCGCTCGAAGGCCGCGGGCGTGATGTTGGGGTCGTCCGCGCCGGCGATCAACAGGGCCGGCCTCGTGATCTTCGCGCGCAAGAAGTCCTGGACGACCGGGGTCGCGGCGCGGTAGTACCCGAGCGCGGCGTGGACGACGCCCGGCTCGGAGAACGCCGCTTTCACCGGGGCGAGATCGGCGTCGCCGTACTTCCACGTCGGGGACCAACGCTCCCAGAGGGCGGCGATGCCGGCGAGGTCGTTCGCCGCGAAGCGGCGCTCGGCGCCGGGCAAGCGCAACGTCGCGAAGTGGCGAATCGCCCAGGCGAGCGCGGGGGTGAACGACACGGCGGCGCGCGGGGGGATGCCGATGGTGACGAGGCGATCGACGCGGGCTGGGTCGAGGCCGACAGCCGCGTAGACGGCCTCGGCACCCCAGTCGTGTCCGATGACCCGCGTCGGGCCGTCGCCGAGCGCGTCGATCAGCGCCAGGACATCTTCCCCGAGGGTGCGGGAGTCGGTGTCCGTCGACGGGCGGGAGCTCGGGGCGTACCCGCGCAAGAACGGCGCGACGACGCGGTAGCCGGCCGCCGCCACTGCGGGTCCGACGACGTCCCAGGTGTGTGCCGTGTCGGGGAACCCGTGGAAGCACAGCACGAGCGGGCCCGAGCCCCACTCCAACGTCGCGAACTGGATGCCGTTGGCGAGGACCGAGCCGCGTGAAGGGTGCATCTGGCGGGTGTAGCCGGGCGCGAGCTCTACAGCCGCGGCTCCATGTCCACGTCGCGCAGCATCCGGCGGCGCTCGTGGATCTGGCTCGTGTCGTGGTCGACGAACAGGCCCTTCACCATGTCGGTCGCGACCTCGAACTGCTTGCGCGCGCCGACCATCTTCATCAGGTACACCAGCGCCCACATGTACCAGGCGAGCACGCCGGAAACCGGCACGCCCATCAGGCTCGCGACCGTCGAGTGCTTGCCGAGGCCGACGAAGTACCCGAGGTCGCGGTACTTCAGCGTGCCAGCAGGCTTGCCGTCGAGCTCCGCCAGCAGGTTCTTCGCCGCCAGGATGCCCATCTGCATCGCGCCCTGCGCCACGGCGGGCACGGGCGCCCCGGTCTCGTCGACGCAGTCCGCAGCGTCGCCGATCGCCCACACGCCGTCGGCCACCCTGCACCCCTTGTCCACGGCGAGCTTGCCCCCGCGGCCGAGCGCCCACGGCCACGGCGAGTCGAGCGCTTGCCCGCGGATGCCGGTCGTCCACACCAGCGTGTGCGCCGGGATCACCGAGCCGTCGTCCAACGTCACGTTCGCCGCGTCCACGGCGGTCACCTTGCGGTGCAGCACCACCGTCACGCCGACGCTCCGCAGGTGGCCGAGCGCCACCTCCGAGTGCTCTTGCTTCAGCCCGCCCAGGAGCCGCTCGCCGGCCTCGACGAGCTGCACGTTGACGAGGTTCTGGGGCACGGACGGGTACAGCCGCGCCATCGTCGTCGTGAACATGTGCATCAGCTCGCTGCACACCTCCACGCCGGTGATGCCGCCGCCTGCGATCACGAACGTGAGCAGCCGCCGACGGGTCGCGGGGTCCGTCGCCTGGTCCGCCAGCTCCCACATCTCCACGACCTGCGCGCGCAGGCGGATCGCGTCCATCAGCGTCTTGAACGGGAACGCGTTGTCCTGCGCCCCGGGGATCCCAAAGTAGTTGGTCGTCGACCCCGCCGCGATGATCAGCCGATCGTAGGGCAACGTGAGGTCGTTGTGCAGCGACAGCACGCGCGCCACCGGGTCGACCGTGCGGACCTTGTTGCGCACGAAGCGGATGCCGAGACGCTGGCAGAACGCGCGCAGCGGGTAGACGATGTGCCGGGTCTCCACCGCCCCGGTCGCGACCTCGGGCAGCAGCGGGTTGAACTGGAAGAAGTTCTCCTTGTCCACCAGCGTGACCGACACGCGGCCCTGCTTGATGCCCTTGCGGAGCACCTTGCAGGCCTCGAGCCCGCCGAAGCCGCCGCCGATGACGACGACGCGCAGGGGGGCGGCGCTCAAATGACCATCGCTTCGTGCCCGAAGGCGCGGCCGATGCGGAAGGCGTCGAGGGGGACGTCGCGGTCCAGCACGGTGAGCTGGTCCGGGCGGCCGTGCGTGGCCAGCGCTTCGACGACGAGCGCCGAGAACGGGCCGAACATCGCGCCGTGGCCCGAGAACCCGGCGGCGCGGATGACGTTTTGGAACGCCGGGTCGCGGTCGAGGAACGGGTTGTGGTCGGGGGTCGTCCCGTAGTAGCCGCAGGTGGTCGCCGAGATCCCGGCGAACTCGCCGATGCCGGGGACGACCTCGGCGAGCGTGGCCCAGGCCTCGAAACCGAGGGTGTCGGGGCCGGTCTTGTGGAAGAACGCGGGCTCGACGCGGTCCTGGTCCTCGTACGTGAACCCCGGCTCCGGGGCGGTGTCGTGCGCCCAGCCGCAGAGCAGGCTGTGCGGGTTCTCGGGCCGGCAGTACGCGCCGGACGGGGCGATGACGAGCGGCATCGCGGAGAACGCGGCCTCGCCCTCCGGGCCGGAGAACACGGCGCCGTCGCGCTGGATGAACCAGAGGTAGCGCTTGAGCGGGGCGATCGGCAGGGGCGTGAACCCGAGGCGACCCTGGAGGGCGGCGTCGAACGCGTTCGTGCAGTCGACGACGAGGTCCGCCGGGTAGCGCCCGGCGGTGGTCCGCACCGCTGCGACGCGGTCACCTACGCACTCGGTGGCGATCACCGGCGCGCCGACGTGCACCTCCGCGCCGAGCGCGCGCGCGGCGGCGATCGCCTCGTTGTACACGGTCTCCGGGTGCAGGAAGCCGTCCGTTGGGCAGAACGTCCCGCCGAGCACCGCGTGCTTCTCGACCCACGGGAACCGGGCGACGAGGTCGCGCTGGTCGAGCGCGACGACCTCCTCCAACCCGCACCGGGCCTGCATCTTGACCCGCGCCTGCGCCATCGACCAGGACTCCTCCAGCGCGTGCAGGAACAGGTACCCGTTCTGCACGATCGGAACGGCCGCCCCGCCGACGAGCTCCGGGAACCGCCGGTAGAAGTCCACCGAGAACCGCATGCCGACCACGGTCTCCGGCGTCGAGAACTGCTGCCGGATGCCGGCCGCCGTGCGCGACGACGAGCCCGCGCCCACGTACGCGGCCTCGAGCACCGTGACGTCCCACCCCGCGCGCTGCAGCCTCCACGCGACCAGCCCCCCGGTGATTCCGGCGCCGATGACGACGGCCTTGGGGCGGGGACCTGGGGCTTCGAGCGGCGCTGGAGGCATAGGCGCGACTAACCGCGGGCGGCGGGGGCGGCCGCTGGCGAACGAGGGAGGCTCACGCGGTACCAGGGCAGCGGACGCGGGGCCGAACGGACCGGCCGGCCGACCTCGACCGCTCACCCAACGTTTGAAGTTCGCCCTGAGAACCCTGGGGCGAGGGTGACGGCTCACCCAACGTTTGAGGTTCGCCCTGAGAACCCTGGGGCGAGGGTGACGGCTCACCCAACGTTTGGACGAAACCGCTGCGCGGTGGCGGGTGCCGGCTCGGATCGCCCCGCGCTGATCGTGGCGTAGTGCCGGTGTAGCCCTTCGCAAGGGCTCCGCCCCTGCACCCCGGCAGGGGGTACGCACCCCCTGCACCCGCGTGGACGTCCG